>NZ_JAMHIU010000029.1:0-59745 GCF_023896895.1 Micromonospora sp. CPM1 | reverse complement strand
ACCGCCGCACCACAGAAGGCCGCACCCCAGCCGAGATCACCCGCAGCCTCAAACGCTACATAGCCCGCCAAATCTGGCGCACCCTCGAAGCCACCACTTGACAGCCACCTTCACAGATCTTGCAGGTACGGCCCGTGGGATGTCCGGCTTGCCCGCTGTGACGGGGCCACAACTGCAAGATCAGCGAGGTGGGACGGGGAAGGCCGGCACCCCCGGGGTGGGGGTGCCGGCCTTCGGGCCGTGCGGGGATCAGGCGGAGTAGCCGCGGGTGGAGACCCAGTTCGCCAGGTCGATCGTGGTGACCCAGTACGACGGCAGCGACGGGTCGGCCGAGTCGGCGATGCGGACGGTCCGGCCGTCGTTCTTGTAGCCGACCACCGCGACGTAGTGGCCGCCCGGGAACGAGTGCCAGCCGCCGTTGGTGTCGGTGGCGGTGCCGGCGACGTTCGCGACGACCGCGCGGCCGTTGCTGATCGCCTCGACCACGTCGGCCTGGAGCCGGTCCATCTGGGCCGGGGTGGCGGTGCCGGGGATCATGCGGGTCCGGTACGGGTTGCCCTTGACCTGCTGGTTGAGCACCCGGGTGGTGTCCTCCGCCGAGTTGGTGCCCATCTCGGTGGTGCCGAGCGGGCCGGCGAGCGCGTCCTGGCTGCGTTCGATGCCGGCGGCGCTGAGCGCGTTGCGCACGGCGGCCGGACCGCAGTAGAAGTAGTTGATCTGCGCCTGGTAGTCGTAGTCGAGCGACTTGCTCGACGGCGGCTTCGGCTTGGCCTTGGGCGTGGTGTCCGGGTCGGCCGTGGCCTTCTTCGACGGGGAGGCGCTCGGCGACGCGCTGGGCGCGGCGGAGGCGCTGGGCGACACCGGCGGGACGGCGATGCGGGCCTCGCCGCGGCTGGCGGGCTGCTCGCCGAGACGGGCGGCGCCGAGATCGGCGACCGCCGCGGTGTTCTCCTGGACCGGGGCGTCGTCACCGGCGGTGGCGACGGTGCCGGCGCCGGCGGCCAGCACGAGCGCGGCGGCCGATCCGGCGATGATCTGGTACGGGCGCTCGGTGACGATCCGTCGCAGCTGACGCTTCAGGTGGTGCTTCACGAAATCCTCCACGGGGCGTGAGCGGCGCACGCCGGCCCGGCACGCGGAGGAACTCACACGTGCTGGCGGGGCCGGATGGCCGGGGGATCGGGAACGCCCGTGATGCCGGGCGCCCAGGGGGCGGTTGCCGGTCGCGCGTCAGGCGAGCGCGGGCACCGCGGTGCCGTGGAGGCGGGGGGACGATCGAGGGGTGGGCAAGAGGGGTACTCCTTCCGTGGCCGCCGACCGGGTTAGCTGACGGATTCGGGCGGGAAGTACGCCCTACCGCGGGCCGTGGCTCGCGGATTCACCCCGATGGTGCTCATGGATCCCCGGTTCGTGGAACACGATTAGGCGGGTCGGTGCGGCGTCGCCGTCGGCGATCGATTACCGCATCGGACGCGCCGACACTACCGGTGGGTATGTCCCATGCCAAGCGCTCCCACCTGCGTAAACGTGATCCGCGGTAACGGATTTCGGAACACCCGGTACTGACTTCGCTCAATGGGACAAGCAGTTTCGACGGCACCCGGCGGCGGAAAGCGGACAGACGGCCAGCACCGGCCCGGCAATCGCGCGACTCGATGACCTGTTCCGCGCCGGACGCCCGTTTCGGCGGCCCGGGTGACCGGGCTCACCACGTTCCGGGTAACGATTCGGTCGAGACGGTCGTCTCAGCCGACCCGGGCCGGGCGCCACCGGGCGTTGCGGACCGTCGCGGGCACCGGCTGGGCGCTCGCCGTCGCGCTCCGGTACGCCGGGACGCGCCGCAGCGCCACGGTGGCCGCGTACGCCTCGGCGGCGAGCGTCCGGGCGGCCTCGGCGGCCAGTTCCGCGTCCCGCCACGCCGCCCGCTCCCGCTCGGCGGCGCTCTCCCATCCGGCCCGGCGCGTGTCCCGGACGGTGCGCGCCAGCACGATCTCCTGCTCGGCCGGGTGCCGGCGCGGATCCCACCCGTTGCGGCCCGCCAGCACGTCGGCGAGCTGACGGGCGGTCAGGTCGCCCCGCCAGTGCGCCGTCATGGCGGCGTGGTGCAGCCAGCGCTCCCGGGCCGCGTACTCGGCCGGGGTTCGCGGTGTGCGCGGGGCGGCCAGCGCGGCGGCGCCGGCCAGGCGGCGGGCGGCGGCGTCCGCCTCGTCGTACGCGGTCCAGGCCAGTTCCGCCTCGTCCTGCGCGGCCAGCCACCGCTCACGGCGGCGGCGGGCCGTCTGGGCGGCCCCGGCGGCGGCCACCGCCACCTCCTCGGCGTACCGGATCAGGTCGTCGCGGCGGGCGGCGTCGGCGTCGGCCGGTTCGGGGGCGGCGTCCGGCGCGGGCTCGCGTTCGGGCCGGGCGACGAGCGCGGCGAGCAGGCCCAGCGCGAGCAGCAGCAGGAAGGACCAGATGGCCGCGGCCTCGGGCACGGAGGTGAGGAAGTGGTACAGAGCGGTCTGCGACATGGTCGGCACCTCACGGGAAGGACCTGGCGGGAGGGCCGCACGGCCGGCCGGGGCGGGCGGGCCACCGGGAGGCGGGTGCGGGGATGACGTTCGGTGGGTGCGGGGAACGGGCGCGGCCCGTGGGCGGATCAGCGGGCGGGCGGGGCCCGTGGGCCGGCCGGCGCGGCGGCCCGTCCGGCCGGGACCGGCTCCGCGACGGCCGGGACCGTCGCCCGGCGAGCGGGCGCCGGGACACCGGCGGGCGGGGCCGGCCGCTCGGCCACGCGGTCGACCTCCGGCCGCGCGGCGGTCGAGACGCCCGTGACCGTGTACGCCGAGGCGGCGACCGCCGGAGCCGGGGCGGCAGCGGCGGCACCGGCCGGCAGCGTGGCGGCGCCGAACGAACAGGCGACGACCACGGCGAGACTGGCGAGCATCCGGGCGGTCCAGCGCGCCACCCACCACACGGGGCAGGTGAGCGCGATCGGAAGCACGGGTACAAATTACCGCCGATCCCCCACGAACGCACCGCCGCACGGCGTGTCGCGGACCGGCCGGCAGACGACGGCGCGTGTCAGTCCGGGCGACGCCGCCCGGCGTACTCGATGCCCTCGGCCCGACCGGCGAGGGACGTCGCGCCGCCGTCGGCGGCCGGGGTGGCGGCGTCCTCGGCGGACCCGCGCGGAGCCGGCACGGCCGGTGCGCGCGACGCCGCGCGGGCCCGGCGGGACGGGCCGAGCAGGCGCATCATCGGCAGCTCCACCCAGCGGTGCAGCGCGGCGGCCAGCGCGAGCGTGACCACCAGGAAGCCGAGCACCGCGACCGGGCCGCGCCAGCCGGGCAGCCCGGTCCCCCAGTGCCCGGTCAGCCGCAGCACGGTGACCATGACCAGCACGTGGACCAGGTAGAAGGCGAACGAGACCTCACCGAGCCAGACCATCGCGCGGGACCGCCAGGGGGTGGGCCGGCCCCGCACGTCGGCGTCCGCCGCGGCGGCGATGACCAGCAGGTACGCGACCGCGAGCAGCGCCGCCCAGAACTCGGCCGGGATCCACAGCGCGGCCACCACCCAGGTGGCGACGAAGAGCCCGGTGGCGACCGCGAGGTTCGGTCCGCGCCAGCGGTGCCGGCGCATCAGCTCGGCGGCGGCCACCCCCATCCAGAACTCCAGCGACCGGGTCACCGGGAAGATCTGGGTGAACCACCACCGCTGCTCCTCCGGGACGAGGTGCTGGCCGGGCCACAGCGCCAGGATGAGCAGCGGCGCCGCGACCAGCACGGTCCGCAGCACGCCGGTACGGGCGCGGCGCAGCCACGGCACCACGAGCGGCAGGCACAGGTAGAAGGCCAGTTCGCAGGAGAGCGACCAGCTCACGTTGTTGACGCTGTAGAAGTAGCCGCCCAGCGGGATCCACGCCTGGACCAGGAAGAAGTTGGCGATCGCGGCCCACGGCACGACCGGGTCGGCGAACCAGGCCGCGACCGCCAGCGCGGCGACGAACGTCACCACGTGGTTCGGGTAGATCTTGGCGAACCGGCGGCGCAGGAACGTCCACGCGCGCTCCCCGTCCCGGTACGACCAGACCAGCACGAACCCGCTGAGGATGAAGAAGAACTCGACGCCGGACAGGCCCAGGCTGAACGCCTTGTCCACCACGGCCTTCAGGTGCGGCTCGGCGACGATCCCCATGGTGCCGGCGTGGAAGGCGAAGACCAGCAGCGCGGCGACCCACCGCAATCCGGTCAGCGACGGCAGTCGTGGGGCACGGGTGACGGTCGGCGCGCTGGTCATTCCGGGCACCCTACCCGGGGAACCGGGACGTTCCCGGCGAGCCGCCGCCCGCTCGGCTCCACACCGGCGGCGGATAGGATTTCCGTTCCTGCACGCGCGGGCACCAACCCGGCTCCCGCCCGCACGCCGTGCCGTACGGAAGGTGAGCGAACCGGATGCACCAGCGGATCCTGCTCCGCGCCCGCAAGGGCCCGTTCGACGTCCTCACGCCCGAGGAGACGTTCGCCGGCAACTGGATCGGGGACAACAGCGGCAACCTGGTCTTCAGCCACGCCGCGTACAAGCTGCTCGCCACCTCCACGGCCGAGATCACACCGACCCGCACCCCGGCCGACCCGCGGCTCGCCGACGAGATCAACGAACGGCACGACGTCTTCGTCGTACCGCTCGCCAACGCGTTCCGCCGCAGCTTCGTGCACCGCCTCACGCCGCTGACCCGGCTGATCGAGCGGCTGAAGATCCCGGTGGTGGTGCTCGGCGTCGGCGTGCAGACGAACGTCGACGGCGACCGCGAGTACCTGCGGCCGATCGACGAGCCGGTCCGCGCGTTCTGCAAGGCCGTGCTGGACCGGTCGCACAGCATCGGCGTCCGCGGCGAGGTGACCGAGAGCTACCTCAACGCGCTGGGCTTCTCCGCCGTCGAGCAGATCGGCTGTCCGTCGATGTTCCTGCACGGCGACACGTTCCATCTGGAGAAGACCCGCCCGGAACTGACCGCCGACTCGAAGGTCGCGCTCACCATCTCCCCGTACGTCCGCTCGATGGCCTCGGTGGTCCGCCACCATCAGGAGCGCTACCCGAACCTCTGCTACGTGCCGCAGGACCTGCGGACGCTCGGCACCCTGCTCTACGGCGACGCGCCCGAGCACCGGGGCCAGAGCAGCGACATCCCGCTGCACACCTCGCACCCGCTGTTCGCCGAGGACAAGGTGCGCATGTTCGTCGACCCGTGGACCTGGATGTCGCACCTGTCCGGGTACGACTTCGCGTTCGGCACCCGCATCCACGGCACCATCACCGCGCTCGTCGCCGGCACGCCCGGCTACCTGTTCGCCCACGACTCGCGCACCCTGGAACTGGCCCGCTACTTCGGCATCCCGCACCGGATCATGCGGGACGTGCCGGCCGACGTCGACGCTGCCGACCTCTACGCCGAGGCCGACTACACCGCGCTTAACGACGGCCACAAGGCCCGCTTCGAGACCATCACCGCGTTCCTGGCCAAGCACGACCTCGGCACCTCGTTCGCCGACGGCGACAGCGCGGCGCGCTTCGACCGCCGGGTCGACGAGACGGTGTTCCCGCCGGCCGTCCGGCCCGCCACGGCCACCACGCCGGCCGAACTGCTGACCCGCATCGAGCGGCTGCGCGACGAGAACGCCAAGCTCGCCGCCACCATCGACGCGCTGCGCTCGCAGCAGCTCCGGGAGCGGATCAAGCAGGCCGTCCCGGGCAAGGTCCGCCGGATGCTGCGGCGCTGACCGTCGTACGCCTGTTCGAGAGCACGGTACGATCGGCTGCGTGTCCGACGCGTACCAGCCCTCGATGCTCGACCTGGCCGAGCAGGGCCCGACCCTGGGCCCGCTCGCCGGGGCGCTGCGCCGGCACGAGCTGAGCCGGGGCGCCTGGGTCGACCACCTGCCCGGCTGGGTGCGCGGCTCCGACGAGGTGCTCGACACGCTCCGTCACGACGTGCCCTGGCGGGCCGAACGCCGCACCATGTACGACGCCGAGGTCGACGTGCCCCGGCTGCTCTGCTGGTACGCCGCCGGCCGGCCGCTGCCGCACCCGGTGCTCACCGCGGCCCGGGAGGCGCTCACCCGGCACTACGCCCCCGAGCTGGGCGAGCCGTTCGTCACCGCCGGCATGTGCCTCTACCGCGACGGACGTGACAGCGTGGCCTGGCACGGCGACACGCTCGGCCGCTCCGCGCACACCGACACCATGGTCGCGATCGTCTCGTTCGGTTCCCCGCGCGCACTGCTGCTGCGCCCCCGCGGCGGAGGTGGCGGCAGCCTGCGGTTCCCGCTCGGCCACGGCGACCTCGTCGTCATGGGCGGCTCCTGCCAGCGCACCTGGGAGCACGCGGTGCCGAAGACCACCCGCCCGGTCGGCCCCCGGGTCAGCGTCCAGTTCCGTCCCACCGGCGTCGCCTGAGCCGAGGGCGGGCCCACGCCTGGCCAGGGCACGTGCTAGAAACAACTCCCAGGGTCGATCACGCCCCCGTCACCCGATGACGCGAAGGGCGACCGATGACCCAGTCCCCCACCTCCTCCCGCTGGTCCCCGTGGACCCTGCACGGCGACGGCCGCCACGTACGCCCCGGCGACGTGGTCCAGCCCGACGAACGGCTCTCCTGGCCGCGCACCATCGGCGTGGGCGTCCAGCACGTGGTCGCCATGTTCGGCGCCACCTTCACCGTCCCGCTGATCACCGGGTTCCCGCCCGCCACCACGCTGCTGTTCTCCGGGCTCGGCACGCTGCTGTTCCTGCTGATCACCGGCAACCGGCTGCCCTCGTACCTCGGGTCGTCGTTCGCGTTCATCGCGCCGGTGCTGGCCGCGAAGACCGACGGCGGCATCGGCGCGGCCCTCGGCGGCATCGTCGTCGCGGGCGTCGCGCTGGCGATCGTCGGCATCGTGGTGCAGGTGGCCGGCTCCCGCTGGATCGACGCGCTGATGCCGCCGGTGGTCACCGGCGCGATCGTCATGCTGATCGGCCTCAACCTCGCGCCGGTGGCCTGGGACGGCGACGGATCCGGCACCGGCGTGAAGGCACAGCCGCTGATCGCCGTGGTCACGCTCGTCGCGATCCTGCTCACCACAGTGCTATTCCGCGGCTTCGTGGCGCGCCTGTCGATCCTCGTCGGCGTGGTGGTCGGCTGGGTGCTCGCCGCGCTCACCGGCAACCTCGACCAGCAGGCGGTCAGCGGCCTGCGCCAGGCGGCCTGGGTCGGTTTCCCCGAGTTCCACACGCCGAGCTTCGACGCGCGCGCCGTCGTGCTGGTCATCCCGGTGATCCTGGTGCTGATCGCGGAGAACGCCGGGCACGTCAAGGCGGTCGCCGCGATGGCCGGCCGCAACCTCGACCGCGACATGGGCCGGGCGCTGCTCGGCGACGGCGTCGCCACGGTGCTGGCCGGGTCCGGCGGCGGTTCCGGCACCACCACGTACGCGGAGAACATCGGCGTGATGGCGGCGACCCGCGTCTACTCCACCGCCGCGTACTGGATCGCCGGCGCCACGGCGATCCTGCTCGGCCTGTGCCCGAAGTTCGGCGCGCTGATCCTGACCGTCCCGGCCGGTGTGCTCGGTGGCGCCACCACCGCCCTGTACGGCCTGATCGCCATCCTGGGTGCCCGGATCTGGATCGAGAGCCGGGTCGACTTCCACGACCCGATCAACCTGTTCACCGCTGCGGTGGCGGTGATCATCGGTGCCGCCAACTACACGCTGACGGCCGGCGACCTGTCGTTCAACGGCATCGCCCTGGGCACGGCCGCCGCCCTCGCGATCTACCACGGCATGCGCCTGATCGCCCGCCTGCGCGGCACCACCCCCGAGTCCCGCCAGTCCCCCGAACCCGAACTCTGACCCCACCCCACCCCACCCCACCCGGCCCGATCTCGCCCCGTTGATCATGAAGTTAGCGGCACAATTTGCCCGATTCACGCCCGCCAACTTCATGGTCAACAGGCGGTGGGGGTGCGATCAGGTCACCCGGAGGGCCCGACCGCGTCGATCATGAGGTTAGCGGCGATCGGTGTCCGTTTTGTCGCCCCTAACCTCATGATCAACCGTGCACAGTGAGGGCGAGTGCCCAGACGCCCGGAACTCGCCAGCCGCCCCGGGCGGCCAGGGCGACAGGAGCGCCCGCTGCGGTGATCAAGGAGTTTGTGGTCGGCAGAAGGCGCTAAGAGCCCACCAACTCCTTGATCACCGCGCAATGGAGAGTGCGACCGGGCACCCCAGCGCCGAACAGCCGCCAGCCGCCCCGGGTGCCCTGGTCCGCCGCACCACCCGCTGCGGTGATCAAGGAGTTTGTGGTCGGCGCGGGGCGTGAAAAGGCCGCTAACTCCTTGATCAACCGGGTTGGGCGGGGCCGGGAGTGGCGCAGCGGGGAGGACGGGTCGGGTGGCCGGAGGGCTGGGGCGGCCAGGACCACGCCGCCGGGCCGGGTGCGGGCGGAGGCAGGGGACGAGCGGAGGCGACTGAACGGTTGGGGCGGGTTGGGCCGGGCCGCCCGCCCCGACCCCGTCAGTCGCGGTCGATGTGGTGGCCTACGACGGTGGGGCCGAGCATCACGGCGAAACCGGAGCCGTCGCGGCGCGGGTCGGCCGGGGGCAGCTCCACCGGGTCGCCGGTGGCCGTCGCGCCCACCGGTCGCGGGCCGATCCAGGCCACCGACAGCTCCAGCTCGCCCTTGAGGAACCGCTGCGCGCGTACGCCGCCGGTCGCCCTGCCCTTCGCCGGGTACGCCTTGAACGGCGTCACCTTCACCGTGGCGCCGGTCGAGGTGACCACCATCGGCTCACCGTGCTTCGCGTCGTCGGTGCGGATCGCGCCGAAGAAGACCACCCGGGCGTCGCCTGGCAGGTTGATGCCGGCCATGCCGCCGCCCTTGAGCCCCTGCGGGCGTACCACGGTTGCGGCGAAGCGCAGCAGCGACGCCTCCGAGGAGACGAACGCCAGCGTCTCGGCGCCGTCGGTCAGCCAGGTCGCGCCGACCACCTCGTCGCCGTCGCGCAGCGAGATCACCTCGAACTCGTCGGAGCGGACCGGCCAGTCCGGGGCGCACACCTTCACGACGCCCGCGCGGGTACCGAGCGCCAGGCCGGGCGACCCCTGTGCGGACGGCCCGAGCGGGGCGAGCCCGACGACCGTCTCGCCGGGCTCCAGCGGCACCAGTTCGGCCGCCGACATGCCGCCGCGCAGCGACACCGTGCCGGACTGTTCCGGCAGCACCGGCAACGGCAGCACGTCGATCTTGAACGCGCGGCCGGCGCTGGTCACCAGCAGCACCCGGCCGCGAGCGGTGGAGTGCACGATCGCGCGTACCGCGTCGTGCTTGACCCGGCCGCTGCGCCGGCGCGCCTCGGCTGCCTCCTCCGACTCGGCCGCGGTCCGCGCCACCAGCCCGGTGGCGGAGAGGATCACCTGGCACGGGTCGTCGGCGACCTCCAGCGGACCGGCGGGCACCGAGGCGGCGAGCACCTCCTTGAGGTCACCGTCGACGAGCGTGGTCCGCCGCGGCGCGCCGAACTGCTTGACCACTGCGGCCAGCTCGTCGGAGACGACCTTCCGCAGCACCTTGGAGTCGTCCAGGATCTTCGACAGCTCGGCGATCTCGCCGCGTAGCTTCTCCTGCTCGGCCTCCAGCTCCAGCCGGTCGTACTTGGTCAGCCGGCGCAGCGGGGTGTCCAGGATGTAGGCCGCCTGGATCTCGGAGAGCTTGAACTTCTGCATCAGGCCGTCCTTTGCGGCCTGGGCGTCCTCGCTGGCCCGGATCAGCTTGACCACCCGGTCGATGTCGAGCAGGGCGATCAGCAGGCCGTCGACCAGGTGCAGGCGTTCCTCCCGCTTGCGCTTGCGGTACGCGCTGCGCCGGGTCACCACCTCGTAGCGGTGCGCCAGGAACACGTCGAGCAGTTCCTTGAGCCCGAGGGTGCGGGGCTGGCCGTCGACGAGCACCAGGTTGTTCACGCCGAAGGACTGCTCCAGCGGGGTGAGCCGGTAGAGGTCGGCCAGCAGCGCCTGCGGGTTCACGCCGACCTTGCACTCCACCACGAGGCGGGTGCCGTTCTCCCGGTCGGTGAGGTCCTTGACGTCGGCGATGCCGGTGAGCCGCTTGGTCTTGTTGACCTCGTTGGTGATGGCCGCGATGACCTTCTCGGCGCCGACGCCGTACGGCAGCTCGGTGACGGTGATGGCCTGCCGGCCGCGGCTGCCCTCCAGCGGGCCGATCTCCACCCGGCCGCGCATGCGCACCACGCCGCGCCCGGTCTCGTACGCGCGGCGCACCTCGTCCAGGCCGAGCAGCAGCCCGCCGGTCGGCAGGTCGGGGCCGGGGACGAACTCCATGAGCTTGTCGAGCGTGGCGTCCGGGTGGTTGATCAGCCAGCGGGCGGCCTGGACCACCTCGCCGAGGTTGTGCGGGATCATGTTGGTGGCCATGCCGACCGCGATGCCGGACGCGCCGTTGACGAGCAGGTTCGGGAACGCCGCCGGCAGCACGGTGGGCTGGGTCAGCGAGCCGTCGTAGTTCGGCTCGACGTCGACCGTGTCCTCGCCCAGCTCGCCGGTGAGCAGCATCGCCTCCCGGGACATCCGGGCCTCGGTGTAGCGGGCCGCGGCCGGGCCGTCGTCCGGGCTGCCGAAGTTGCCGTGCCCGTCGATGAGCGGGACGTTGAGCGAGAAGTCCTGCGCCAGCCGCACCATCGCGTCGTAGATCGCGGTGTCGCCGTGCGGGTGGTACTTACCCATCACGTCGCCGACGATCCGGGCGCTCTTGACGTGGCCGCGGTCCGGCCGGTGGCCCTGCTCGTGCATGGACCAGAGGATGCGCCGGTGCACCGGCTTGAGCCCGTCGCGCGCGTCGGGCAGGGCGCGGGAGTGGATGACCGAGAACGCGTACTCCAGGTAGGAGTCCGAGACCTCGGTGACCAGCGGGTTGTCGAAGACGCGGGCGCCGGCCTGGTCGAAGGCGGCCAGGTCCGCCTTCGCGCGGTCGTCCTTGCGGCGTGCCATGGTGCGGTTTCCTTCCGAGACGAACCCGTTGGTCAGGCGTCGATGGCGTCGCGGTCGACCCGGTCGGCGGAGTCGATCAGCCAGTTGCGGCGGGGTTCGACCTTCTCCCCCATGAGCAGTTCGAGGATCCGCTCGGCGGCCTCGACGTCGTCGAGCGTGATCCGGCGGACGGCCCGGGTGGCCGGGTTCATGGTGGTCTCCCACAGCTCGTCGGCGTCCATCTCACCGAGGCCCTTGAAGCGCGGGATCGGGGTGACGATCTGCTTGCCGGCCTTCTCCAGCTTGCGGACGGTCGCCTCCATCTCGGCCTGGGTGTAGGTGTAGACGGTCTGCGGGTTGCGCCCCTTCGTGGTGATCTTGTGCAGGGGCGGCATCGCCGCGTAGAGCCGCCCGGCCTCGATCAGCGGCCGCATGTAGCGGGCGAACAGCGTGATCAGCAGGGTACGGATGTGCGCGCCGTCGACGTCCGCGTCGGCCATGATGAGCACCCGGCCGTAGCGCAGGGCGGACAGGTCGAACGTCCGGCCGGAGCCGGCGCCGAGCACCTGCACGATGGCCGCGCACTCGGCGTTGTCCAGCACCTGCTGGAGGTTGGCCTTCTGCACGTTGAGGATCTTGCCGCGGATGGGCAGCAGCGCCTGGTATTCCGACGAGCGGGCCATGCGGCTCGTGCCCAGCGCGCTGTCGCCCTCCACGATGAACAGCTCGCTGCGCTCCACGCCGGTGGCCCGGCAGTCGACGAGCTTGGCCGGCATGGCCGCGCCCTCCAGCGCGGTCTTGCGGCGGGCGGCGTCCTTCTGCTGCTTCTGGGTGAGCCGGACGCGGGCCGCGTCGACGATCTTCTGGAGCACCGTACGGGCCTCGGCCTTGGTCCGGCGGTCGTCCAGCCAGCTCTTGAGGTGCGCCTCGACCAGGCCCTGGAGCACCTTGGTGATGCCGGCGGTGGACAGCTCGTCCTTGGTCTGCGAGGTGAACTGCGGCTCGGGGATGCGCACGTGCACCACAGCCGTCATGCCCTCCAGGACGTCGTCCAGGGTGGGCGCGTCCTCCTTGGGCTTGAGCAGGCCGCGGGCGTTGCGGGCGGCCTCGGCGAGGGTACGGGCGAGCGCCCGCTCGAAGCCCTTGCGGTGGGTGCCGCCGTGGGCGTTGCGGATGGTGTTGGTGAAGCACTCGACGGTGCGCTCGTAGCCGGTGCCCCAGCGGAACGCCACCTCGACCTCGGCACGTCGCTGCACGTTGGACTGCATGACGCCGTTGGCGTCGGCGGCGTTCTCCCGGTAGGTGCCCTCGCCGGTGACCAGCAGCGTGCCGGAGACCGGCCGGTCGCCGGCCGGGGCGAGGAACTCCACCATGTCGGTGAGGCCGTCGGGGAAGTGGAAGCTCTCCTCGACGGGTTCCTCGCCGGTCTCGTCGCGCAGCCGGTAGGCCACGCCGGGGACGAGGAACGCGGTGTTGCGCAGCTTGAGCCGGACCGTCTCGGTGTCGAGCGCCGCGCCGGTCTCGAAGTAGCGCGGGTCGTGCCACCAGCGGATCGAGGTGCCGGTGCGCTGGCCGCGCTTCATCGCGCCGACGATCTGGAGGCCGGGGCCCGGGGTGAACGGCGCGTCCGGGCCGTCGCCGTCGAAGACGCCCGGGACGCCGTGGCGGAACGACATGGCGTGGACCTTGCCGCCGCGCCGGACGGTGACGTCGAAGCGGCGGGACAGCGCGTTGACCGCCGACGCGCCGACGCCGTGCAGGCCGCCGGAGGTCTTGTAGCCGGAGCCGCCGAACTTGCCGCCCGCGTGCAGGCGGGTCAGCACCAGCTCGACGCCGGAGATGCCGGACTTGGCGTGCACGTCGGTGGGGATGCCCCGGCCGTCGTCGTCGACCTGGACCGAGCCGTCGGCGTGCAGGATCACGTCGACTCTGGTGGCGTGACCGGCGACACCCTCGTCGGTCGAGTTGTCGAGGATCTCGTTGACGAGGTGACCCACGCCACGGCTGTCGGTCGAGCCGATGTACATGCCCGGGCGCTTGCGGACGGCGTCGAGGCCTTCCAGATGCGTCAGGTCGTCGGCCCCGTAGAGGGTGTCAGGCTGTGCGGTCAACTGGTCGTACTCCCAGGTCTCGGCGGTGTGGTGCCGTTCACCGTGTGATCCCCCCACGATGATCGCCGGGCGCGGCGCGCCGGAGCGAGCCTAGCCGGGTGCCCCGACAGGTCGGCGGCACCGGGGCGGTGCGTTGCGCGATCGGCCTGCCGGCCGGGTCCCCGCCGCGCCGTGTACGGCGGCCGGCGGGACGGGCTGGGGGTCCAGGCGGCACAACGCCCCGGGCGCCGGATGTCTTCCCCGGTGCGGGGCCGCGGATGTCGAACCATTGACGTCCGTCACACGCGCGTGATCTGATCGCCCCCCTGAAGAATCTTTCACATTTCGATGTCTGGGAGGTCGGGCATGTCCGTGTTCCGTCGTTCCGTGCTCGCGGCGGCGCTGGCGCTCGCCACGGTCGCGTTACCCGCCGCCGCGGCGCCCGCCCGGCCGGCCGCCGCCGCGCTGCCCACCGCCGCGGTGGCGCTGGGCGACAGCTTCATCAGCGGTGAGGGCGCCGGGGCGTACGCGCCGGTGGTGGACGTCAACGGGGTGGCCCAGGGCTTCCCCGGCTGGTCCGCCGCCAACGCCAACGCCTACTTCTGCCACCGCTCGCCGAACGCCTCACTGTTCCAGGCGAACCTGCCGGGCATCTCCGCCCGGTTCAACCTGGCCTGCTCGGGCGGCCAGCCGTACGACATCGCCAACGCCTCGTCGACGCGGGCCAAGGGGCGGCAGGTGGCCGCCCAGCTCGACCAGCTCCGGACGGTGGCCCGGACCCACGACATCGACCTGGTCCTCGTCGGCCTCGGCTCGAACAACAGCTCGTTCACCTTCGGCAGCGTGGCGGAGAAGTGCGCCAACCGGTTCATCGCCGACGCGTGGACCGGCTGGTGGGAGTTCTGGGCGTACCTGGGCGGGCCGGTGGAGCAGAAGCCGTGCACCGACGCCGACCTGGGCACGGCCGCGCAGTTCACCGCCGCCACCGCGGAGACCACCACGGCGCTGCGGCAGCTGCTGGCCACGCTGGACGAGATCGACGCCGACGGCCAGCACCGGGTGGTGTTCCAGGACTACACCAACCCGCTGCCGTTCGAGCTGGACCAGAGCTACTGGACCGAGGACAGCCGCGACGACACCCGGGACAAGTTCCGTGCGCTGGGCGCCGAGCGGTACGCGGCCGGCTGCCCGATCCACCGGGCCAGCCTGGCGCCCGGCCACCGCTTCTCGCAGGGGCTCGGCACGCTCGTCAGCTCGGTACGCGGCACGCTGGCCGCCGAGTTCCCGCAGGAAGACCTGGTCTACCTGAACGTGCAGCGCGCGTTCGACGGCGCCCGGCTCTGCGAGTCGACCGGCAGCCCGGGCAACGCCCTGGCCACGCCGATCCGGCTGATGGACGGCCCGACCGGCACGTTCGTCACCAGCCTCTCCGGGTACGACAAGCTCGACATCCAGCGGATCGCCAACGCCTGTGGCACGTACTTCCAGACCTGCCAGGAGTCGTGGCACCCGAACGCCGCCGGGCACAAGGTGCTCGGCCGGTGCCTGGCCGGGGCGGCGGCCACCGGCGCCCGTACCGTCTCCTGCGTCCGCGCCCCGGACGGCACGGTGAATGTGAGCTGAGCGCGCCAGGACCGGGCCGGGGATCCGGCCCGGTCCGGCGTCAGGGCCGGATCGCGGTGCCGAGCACGTGCGGCGAGGCCGGAGCGGGCAGCCCGGTCGGCGGGAAGCGGAACCGGTCCAGTTCGGTCACCTCGAAACCGGCGGCCCGGATCGCGGCCACCGTGTCCCGGGCGGTGTGGCAGCCGGCGCAGAACAGCGGCCAGAGCGTGGCGTCGGCCAGGCGCTGAGCCCGGCGCAGGCCGGGCGTCTGGGCCACCACGTGTTCGTAGAAGCGCAGTTCCCCGCCGGGCCGCAGCACCCGCCGCGCCTCGCGCAGCGCGACCGCCTGGTCCGGCACCGAGCAGAGCACGAGCGACAGCACCACCGCGTCGGCGGCGCCGTCGGCGACCGGCAGCGCCTCGGCGAGACCGGCGGCGACTGTCACCGGGACCGGGGCGCCGGGTGCGACGGCGCGGGCCAGGGCACGCAGGCGTGGTTCCGGCTCGACGGCGAGCACCCGGCTGACCTGCGGCGGGTAGTGCGCGAGGTTGCGCCCGTTGCCGGCGCCGACCTCGACCACCCGGCCGCGCAGTCCGGCGACCAGGCGGCGGCGGTGCTCGGCCATGCCGGCCTGGTCCATCGCGACGCTGGCGCGGGCGAACAGCCGGGAGAAGATCGGATGGGAGACGGCCATCAGCGACCGGCCGGTGGCGCGCCGAGGCTGAGCAGGAGCGGGCCGGCGGATCCGTCGACCAGGTCGCCGAGGCGTACCCCGTCGAGCACGGCGAGGAACGCGGCCTGCGCGCGGCGCAGCTCACCGCGCAGCCGGCACTCCGCGATCAGCGGGCAGACCGGCTGCGCGCAGTCGACCACCTCGCCGTCGCCCTCGAAGGCGCGGACCACCTGGCCGACGGTGATGTCCGCGGCGTGCTCGGCGAAGGCCACGCCGCCGGAGCGGCCCCGGATGGTCACCAGGACCCCGATGCGTTGCAGCCGCTGCACCACCTTGGCGACGTGGCTGCGGGGCAGCGCGAGCCGGGTGGCGAGTTCGTCGACTGTGGCCCGGACCGGGGACGCAGCGGTCAGCATGGCGATCCGCAGCGCCATGTCGGTCGACCGGTTGAGCCTCACGCACCGACCCTAGCCACTCGGCGCCGTCCAGGACACCAGCAGATTCACGGTGACCCATGCCACCCCGGCACCGGGACCTTCGGCCCTAAAACAGGAATCCCCGATTCCTGTTTCGTGGGGATCGACCTGTTCGAGCCCCGGAAGGAGATTCGGTCGTGCTCTCGGAATCCTCAGCAGCGGTCGTGACCGCCACCCTGCCCGTCGTGCGGGCGCACGGCGAGGCCATCACCGGCCGCTTCTACCAGCGGATGTTCGACGCCCACCCGGACCTGCTGGACCTGTTCAACCGGGGCAACCAGGCCACCGGGGCGCAGAAGGCCGCGCTCGCCTCCGCCGTGGTCGCGTACGCGGCGCACCTGACCGGCGACACCGGCATGCCGTGGGGCCCGATCCTGGACCGGATCGCGCACAAGCACGCCTCGCTCGGCATCACCGCCACCCAGTACCCGATCGTCGGGCGGCACCTGCTCGCCGCGGTCGGCGAGGTGCTCGGCGACGCGGTCACCCCGGAGGTGGCCGCCGCCTGGGACGAGGTCTACTGGCTGCTGGCCTGCGAGCTGATCGCCCGCGAGGCGCGGCTCTACGCCGGCGCCGGCGTGCCCGAGGGCGGCCCGGTGTGGCGGGACTGGCGGGTCACCGGCCGCACCAGGGAGAGCGCCGACGTCGTCTCGCTCACCCTCGCGCCGGCCGGCGGCGGCACCGCGCCCGGCTTCACCCCCGGCGAGTACGTCTCGGTCGCGGTCGACCTGGACGGCGGCCGGGGGCAGCAGATCCGCCAGTACAGCCTCTCCGGCCGCCCCGGCGCCGACCAGTGGCGGATCACCGTGAAGCGGGTACGCGGAGAGGGCGGCGCGCCCGACGGGATGGTCTCCGGTCACCTGCACGACCGGGTGACCGTCGGCGACACGCTGCGGCTCAGCCCGGCGTTCGGCGACGTGGACGCCACCGGCGGCGACGGGCCGCTGCTGCTGGTCAGCGCCGGCATTGGGCTCACCCCGGCGATGGCGACGCTGGCGCACCTGGCCGACCGCGACCCCGGACGCCGGGTGACGCTGGCGCACGCCGACCGGGACGCCGAGGCGCACGCGCTGCGTGCGGAACTCCCCGCGCTCCAGCAGCGGCTGCCTAACCTGGCCGTCCAGCTCTGGTATCTCGACGCCGCCGGGGCCGACCTGCCCGGCCTGAAGGCGGAGGTGTCCGCCGGACTGATCGACCCGGACCGGCTCCCGCTGCCCGCCGGGGCGGCCGTGCACCTGTGCGGCCCGATCGCGTTCATGAACCTGGTGCGGGGCAACCTGCTGCGCCGGGGTGTGCCGGCCGAGCGGATCGCCTACGAGGTGTTCGGCCCCGGGATGCTGCCGGGCTGACGCCCCGCCGCGAAACAGGACTCCGCAGACCCGTTTTTTCGGTCCGACGACGCGCGTCGATGCCCTGGCCTGGGTCCGGAGCCTCCACAGCGGAGGCGACGAGCCGCAGAGAAGTCGATGATCTACTGGTTAGGGGCGGAACCCGAGGGTACGGGTCCACCCATGCGCGTCCTTGGCATCAACGCGATCTTCCACGACCCGGCCGCCGCCCTGGTGGTCGACGGCCGGGTGGTGGCCGCCGCCGAAGAGGAGCGGTTCAGCCGCCGCAAGCACGGCAAACGGCCGGTGCCGTTCTCCGCGTGGGAGCTGCCCGAGCTGTCCGCCGCATGGTGCCTGGCCAGTGCGGGCATCGACGTCGACCGGCTCGACGCGGTCGCGTACTCCTTCGACCCCGGCCTGTGCCGCGACGCGGCCGAGCTGGGGCTGGCCGACCCGTGGGACGGGTTGCGGGTGGACTACGCGCGGCGCGCGCCGCAGTTCCTCGCCGCCGCGCTGCCCGGCCTCGACCCGGAGAAGGTGCGGTTCGTCCCGCACCACGTGGCGCACGCCGCCTCGGCCGGGCTGGCCGCGCCGCCCGCCGGGGACGACACCGCGGTGCTGGTGCTCGACGGCCGGGGCGAGGTGGCCAGCCACCTGGCCGGCGTCTACCGGGACGGGCGGCTGTCGCCGCTGCGCTCGCAGGAACTGCCCCACTCGCTCGGCCTGCTCTACGAGGACCTGACCCGGCACCTGGGCTTCCTGCACTCCAGCGACGAGTACAAGGTGATGGCGCTGGCCTCGTACGGCACGCCGAAGCACCTGGACGCGCTGCGCGAGCTGGTCCGGGTCACCGACGACGGCGGCTTCCGGGTCGAGCCGATCGACTGGGCGGGCCTGGCCAAGCGCGTCGAGGCGGGGACGGAGCTGGGCGAGGCGCACGCCGACCTGGCCGCCGGCGTGCAGCGGCGGCTGGAGGAGGTCGTGCTCGACCTGGCCCGCTGGCTGCACGACGCCTCCGGCGGCGCCCGCACGCTCGCCATGGCCGGCGGGGTGGCGCTGAACTGCGTGGCGAACGCGCGGATCGCCGCCGAGGGCCCGTACCGCGACGTGTGGGTGCAGCCGGCCGCCGGTGACGCGGGCACGGCGCTCGGCGCGGCGCTGCACGTCGCCGCCGAACTCGGTGACCGGACCGCCCCGATGACCGGGGTGGACCTGGGCCGGGGCTGGTCCGACGAGGAGCTGGAGGCCGAGCTGCGCCGGGCGGCGCTGCCGTACACCCGGCCGGAGTCGATCGCCGCCGAGGCGGCGGAGGTGCTCGCCGGCAACGGCATCGTCGCCTGGTACCAGGGGCGCAGCGAGTACGGCCCGCGCGCGCTCGGCCACCGGTCGCTGCTCGCCCACCCCGGCGACCGGGACACCACCCGCCGGATGAACGACGTGAAGGGCCGGGAGCAGTTCCGCCCGATCGCCCCGATGGTGCGCGCGGAACGCTTCCCGGACGTGTTCGAGGGCGTGTTCCCGAGCCCGTACATGCTGTTCGTGCACCGGGTGAAGCCGCAGTGGCGGGACCGCATCCCGGCCGTCACCCACGTGGACGGCACGGCCCGGGTGCAGACCGTGCACGCGGAGACGGAACCGCTGGTGGCGGAGATGCTGGCCGAGTTCGAGCGGCGTACCGGCCTGCCGGTGGTGGTGAACACGTCGCTGAACACCGCCGGGCGGCCCATGGTGGACACGCCGCGGGAGGCGATGGAGCTGTTCGGCTCGGCGCCGGTGGATCTGCTCGCGCTCGGTCCGTTCGCGGTGCGTCGCCGGGCGTTCGGCGGTGACCGGTGATCAGCCTGGTGGTGCCCACGCTGGGCCGCCCCAGCCTGGCCGCGCTGCTGGACGCGCTCGCCGCCCAACTGGGTGAGAAGAGAAGCGACGCCGCGAGCGACGTCGAGCTGCTGCTGGTCGACGACCGGGGCGAGGACGCCGGGGAGCTGGCCGTGCCGGGGGCGCTGACCGCGTACACGAAGGTGCTGACCGGGCGCGGCGCGGGCCCGGCGGCCGCCCGCAACCTGGGCTGGCGCGCGGCCCGGGGCGAATGGGTGGTCTTCCTCGACGACGACGTGGTGCCGGCGCCGGACTGGGCGGCGCGGATGCGCGCCGACCTGGCCGTGCCCGGCCGGGTCGGCGGCGTGCAGGGCGTGGTGGAGGTGCCGCTGCCTGAGCACCGGCGCCCCACGGACTGGGAACGCGGCACCGCCGGGCTGGCCGACGGGCGGTGGATCACCGCGGACATGGCGTACCGGCGGGCCGCGCTCGCCGCCGTCGGCGGGTTCGACGAGCGGTTCCCGCGCGCCTACCGGGAGGACGCCGAGCTGGCCCACCGGGTCCGGCGCGCCGGCTGGGAGCTGGTGCGCGGCGAACGACGGGTGACCCACCCGGTGCGACCGGAGAGCCGCTGGGTCAGCCTGCGCACGCAGCGCGGCAACGCCGACGACGCGCTGCTGCGCCGCCGCTACGGCCGCCGCTGGCGCACCGACCTGGACCTGCCGCCGGGGCGGCGGCCCCGGCACACGGCGATCACCGCCGCCGGAGCGCTGGCCCTCGCCGCCGTCGCGGCACGCGCCGCCGTCCGGCACCCGGCGCGGCGGGCGCTCGGCGTGGCGGGCGGCCTGGCCGCGCTCGGGTGGGCGGCCGGGACCGCCGAGTTCGCCCGGGCCCGGATCGCACCCGGTCCGCGCACCCCGGACGAGGTCGCCACCATGCTCGTCACCAGCGCGCTCATCCCGCCGCTGGCGACGCTCCACTGGGTACGCGGCTGGTGGCGCGCCCGCGCCGTACCGGCCGGGGACGGCCGCTGATGTCCACCCCCGAGCTGCGGCGCGGGCTGTACGACGCGGTGCTGCTGGACCGCGACGGCACGCTGGTGGAGGACGTGCCGTACAACGGCGACCCGGAGAAGGTACGGCCGGTGCCCGGCGCCCGGGAGGCGCTGGACCGGTTGCGCGCGGCCGGGTTGCGGCTGGCGGTGGTGACGAACCAGTCCGGCCTGGCCCGGGGCCTGTTCACCGAGGCCCAGATGCACGCCGTGCACACCCGGATCGAGGAGTTGCTGGGCCCGTTCGACCACTGGGCGATCTGCCCGCACGACGACGGCGACCGCTGCGCCTGCCGCAAGCCGGCACCCGGCCTGGTGCACGAGGCGGCGCGCGCGCTCGGCACCACGCCGTCCCGGTGCGTGCTCGTCGGCGACATCGGCCGGGACATGACCGCCGCGCTCGCCGCCGGCGCCACTGGTGTGCTGGTACCCACCCCTGTCACCCGGCCCGAGGAGGTGGCCGCCGCGCCGGCCGTGGCCCGGGACCTGCCCGCCGCCGTGGACGAGATCCTGCGCCGGGCGCGGGCGGTCCGGCCGGTGACGCCCCGGACGACCGGCACGGTGCTGGTGGTCCGCAGCGACTCCGCCGGAGACGTGCTGGTGACCGGTCCGGGCATCCGGGCGGTAGCGGCCGGCGCGCGTCGCGTGGTGCTGCTGTGCGGGCCACGCGGCCGGGCCGCCGCCGAACTGCTCCCCGGCGTCGACGAGATCGTCGAGTGGCCCCTGCCCTGGATCGACGGCTCCCCCGCGCCGGTGGACCCGGACGACATACGCCGCCTCACCGACCGGCTCGCGGCGGTACGCGCCGACGAGGCGGTCGTGTTCACCTCCTTCCACCAGACCGCGCTGCCCCTGGCCCTGCTGCTACGCCTGGCCGGCGTGCCCCGGATCAGCGCGATCAGCGACGACTACCCCGGCAGCCTGCTCGACGTGCGCCACCGCGTCCCGGCCGGCGTACCCGAACCCGAACGCGCCCTGTCCCTCGCCGCCGCCGCCGGCTTCGCGCTGCCCGACCACGACGAACCGGCGCTGCGCGTGCGGACCGGGCCGGACCCGGAGCCGCCCGGCGGCGCGTACGTCGTGGTGCACCCCGGCGCGTCGGTGCCCGCCCGGGCCTGCCCGCCGCGGCTCTGGACGCGGATCGTGGCCGCGCTGGCAGCCGACGGCCGGCGGGTGCTGGTGACGGGCGGGCCGGACGAGCGGGAGCTGACCGCGGAGGTGGCCGCCGCCGGAGGCCTGGACCTGGGCGGTACGACGGACCTGGCCGGGCTCGCCCGGCTGCTCACCGGCGCCCGGTGCCTGGTGGTCGGCAACACCGGCCCGGCGCACCTGGCCGCCGCGCTCGGCGTGCCGGTGGTGAGCCTGTTCGCACCCACTGTGCCGTTCGGACAGTGGGGACCGTACCGGGTGCCGACGGTGCGCCTCGGTGACGCGGGCGCCGCGTGCCGGGACACCCGCGCCACGGTCTGCCCGGTTCCCGGGCACCCGTGCCTGAGCGGCGTCGACCCGGGCGCGGTGGTGGCCGCCGTCCGCACGCTGGCCCCCGGCTGACCCGCCCGCGCCGCCGTCGAGCACCGCAACCGTCGCCCCCGAGGAGAGAGATGAACGTACTGCTGTGGCACGTGCACGGCTCCTGGACGACGTCCTTCGTGCACGGTCGGCACCGCTACCTGGTGCCGGTCACCCCGGATCGCGGCCCGTACGGGCTGGGCCGGGCGCGCACCTACCCGTGGCCGGACAGCGCCGTCGAGGTCACCCCCGAGGAACTGCGCGACACCGACGTGGATTTGGTGATCCTACAACGCCCGGAGGAGATCGACCTGGCCGCGGAGTGGCTCGGCCGCCGGCCCGGCCGCGACGTGCCCGCGATCTACGTCGAACACAACACCCCGAAAGGCGACGTGCCGAACACCCGCCACCCGATGGCCGACCGCGACGACCTGCTGCTCACCCACGTCACCGCGTTCAACCAGCTGTTCTGGGACAACGGCGGCACCAGGACCACAGTGGTCGACCACGGCGTCGTACCGCCCGCCGTCGAGTGGACCGGCGAACTCGACCGCCTCGCCGTCGTCACCAACGAGCCGGTACGCCGCTGGCGCGTCACCGGCACCGACCTCATGCCGCGCTTCGCGGCGGTCGCCCCGCTCGACGTGTACGGGATGGGCGTGGCCGGGCTGCCGGACGCGCTCACCGCGGCGGGCTTCCCGGGCCTGCCGGTCACCGGGCACGAAGACCTGCCGCAGCACGCCATGCACGCCGAACTGGCCAAACGGCGCGCCTACCTGCACCTGTGCCGCTGGACCTCACTCGGCCTCAGCCTCATCGAGGCCATGACCATGGGCATGCCCGTGGTGGCACTGGCCACCACGGAAGCGGTGGACGCCGTCCCACCGGACGCCGGGGTGCTGTCCACCCGCGTCGACACGCTCGTGGAGGCGGCGCACTGGCTGACCGAGGACGCCGACGCCGCGTACCGGCTCGGCGCACGGGCACGCGAGGTGGCGAAGGAACGGTTCGGTCTGGACCGCTTCCTCGCCGACTGGGACCGGATCCTGGAGGAGGAGACATGCGCATCGCGATGATTTCCGAGCACGCCAGCCCACTCGCCGCCCTCGGCGAGGAGGACGCGGGCGGCCAGAACACGCACGTGGCGGAACTCGCGTCCGCGCTCACCGGCGCGGGACACGACGTCCGCGTCTACACCCGCCGCGACTCCCCCACGCTGCCCGAGGTGGTCGGCGCGCCGGACGGCTACCAGGTGTGCCACGTGCCGGCCGGTCCCGCCCGGCGGGTGCCGAAGGACGACCTGCTGCCGTACATGGGGGAATTCGGCAGCTGGCTGGCCGACACCTGGCGGCGCGGCGGCTGGACCCCGGACGTGGCGCACGCGCACTTCTGGATGAGCGGACTGGCGACCGTGCACGCGAGCCGCCGCACCGGCGTGCCGACAGTGCTGACGTACCACGCGCTCGGCACCGTGAAGCGCCGCCACCAGGGCGCCCGGGACACCAGTCCACCGGGGCGCGCCGGCTACGAGCGGGCGCTCGGCCGGGCCGTGGACCGGGTCGTCGTGCAGTGCTCGGACGAGGTCGCCGAGCTGGTCCGGATGGGCGTGCCCCGGTCCCGGATGGCGCTGGTCCCGTCCGGCGTCAACGAGGCGGTGTTCCGCCCGGACGGCCCGGTCGCGCCGCGCGACCCGGCGCGCCCGCGCATCCTCACCGTCGGGCGGATGGTCGAACGCAAGGGCTTCCTGGACGTGGTGCGGGCGCTGCCGGCGGTGCCGGACGCCGAGTGCGTCGTGGTCGGCGGCCCGCCGGCCCACCTGCTGCCCGCCGACACGTTCGCCCGCCGGCTGTCCGCGCTCGCCGACTCGTGCGGCGTGGCCGACCGGGTACGGCTGCTCGGCGGCGTGCCGCGCGAGGAGATGGGCGCCTGGTACCGGTCGGCGGACGTGCTCGTGGCCGCCCCCTGGTACGAGCCGTTCGGGCTCACCCCGCTGGAGGGCATGGCCTGCGGCGTGCCGGTGATCGGCACGAACGTGGGCGGCATCGCCGACAGCGTGGTGGACGGGCTCACCGGCGACCTGGTGCCGCCGCGTGACCCCCGCGCGCTCGGCACCGCGCTGCGCCGGCTGCTCGGCGACAACGTGCGCCGGTTCGCGTACGCCACCGCCGCGCTCGACCGCATCCGCAGCCGGTACTCCTGGAAGCGGTGCGCCGAGCAGCTCGGCGCGGTCTACGGCACGCTGACCAGCGCGGCCCGGCCCACACCGGCGGTGGCGTGATGACACATCCCGACCCGCTCGAAACGCACCTGACCGGGCTGGCCGCGGCCCTGCTGCCGTACCGGCGGGAGGCGCAGCGGCTGGCCGCCTGGGGCACGGAACTGGCGTGGACGCTGGCCCGGGGCGGGCGGTTGCTGGTGGCCGGCAACGGCGGCAGCGCCGCCGAGGCCCAGCACCTCACCGCCGAACTCGTCGGCAAACTCCGCCACGACCGCCAACCCCTGTCCGCCATCGCACTGCACGCCGAAACCAGCGCCCTCACCGCCATCGCCAACGACTACGGATACGACGAAACCTTCGCCCGGCAGGTACGCGCCCACGGCCGACCCCACGACATCCTCCTGCTCCTGTCCACCAGCGGCACCAGCACCAACCTCCTCACCGCCGCCCACGCCGCACACCAGACCGGACTGCGCTGCTGGGCCTTCACCGGACCCGCACCCAACCCCCTCGCCGACCTCTGCCACGACGTGCTGGCCGTGCCGTCGCCGGACAGCCAGGTCGTGCAGGAACTGCACCTGGTCTCCACGCACCTGCTGTGCGAGTACGTCGACCAGGCGCTGCCGCTGGTCCGGCACCTCCCGCACGCGCCGTGGCGGCCGGTCGACTCCGTATCGGTGGATCGCACCGGCCGAACGGCGGCCGAGGGCGGGCCGGACCGGGCCGGGTGGGACGGCCTGGTGCTGGCCGCTGTCGACGGCGCGGCACCGTTCGGCGCCAACGGCCACGGCCCGAACGGGCACGGGCCCAACGGGCACGGCACGAACGGGCACGGGCCCAACGGGCACGGCACGAACGGCCACGGGCCCAACGGGCACGGCACGAACGGGCACGGGCCGAACGGGCACGGCCTGCACGGATTCGCGCCGCCGGACGGATGCGCGGCGGACGGACGCGCGGCGAACGGCCGCCGCCGCGACGGCGACACCGGCACCGGCTGGGTGGAGTCGTGAACGGCCCGCTGGTCGTCGTCGGCGACGCGCTGCTGGACCGCGACGTGGACGGCACCGTCAGCCGGGTCTGCCCGGACGCACCGGTGCCGGTGCTCGACGAGCGCACCGCCACCGACCGCCCGGGCGGCGCCGGACTCGCGGCGCTGCTCGCGGCCGCCGACGGCGGCGAGGTCGCGCTCGTCACCGCGCTGGCCGACGACGCCGGTGGCGCGCGCCTGGCGGAGCTGCTGACCGGCGCGGGCGTCGCGCTCTACCCGATGCGCCTGCCCGGCGCGACAGCGGAGAAGATCCGGCTGCGGGCCGGCGGGCAGACGCTGCTGCGACTGGACCGCGGCGGCGACCCGCAGCAGCCGGGAGAGCCGTCGCAGGCGGTCCGGGAGCTGCTCGGCCGCGCCGGCGCGATCCTGGTCAGCGACTACGGGCGCGGCCTGCTGCGCCAGCCGGCACTGCGGGCCGCGCTGGCCGAGGCGACCGCGCCGGTGGTCTGGGATCCGCACCCGCGCGGCCCCGCCCCGGTGCCCGGCACCCGGCTGACCACACCGAACCTCGACGAGCTGCGCCGGGTCACCGGCGACGCGGGCGGCGGCTCGCCGCTCACCACCGCCACCCGGGCCGGGCAGGAGCTGCGCCACCGGTGGCGGGTCGGCGCGGTGGCGGTGACCATGGGCCCGGACGGCGCGGTGCTGTGCCACGGCGGCGCCACCTCGCTGGCGCTGCCCCCGTCGTCGGTGCCGGAGCACGTCGACGACACCTGCGGCGCGGGCGACCGGTTCGCCGCTGCCGCGGCACGGGCGCTCGGCGACGGCGCGCCGGTCGCCGAGGCGGTCCGCGCGGCGGTGGAGGCCGCGTCGGCGTACGTGGCGGCGGGCGGGGCCGCCGGACTGCGCCGGGAACACGAACCGGCCCCGCGGGATCCGGCGCGCGCCGCCGAGGACCTGATCGCCGGGGTACGCGCCGACGGCGGCACCGTGGTCGCCACCGGCGGCTGCTTCGACATCCTGCACGCCGGGCACCTGTCCACGCTGCGCGCGGCCCGCCGCCTCGGTGACTGCCTGGTCGTCTGCCTCAACTCCGACGCGAGCGTGCGCGGGCTCAAGGGACCGGAGCGCCCGGTCAACCCGGCCGAGGACCGGGCCCGGCTGCTGGCGGCGCTGGACTGCGTCGACGCGGTGGTGGTCTTCGACGAGCCGACTCCGCACCAGGTGCTGGCCCGGCTGCGGCCGGACGTCTGGGTCAAGGGCGGCGACTACGGCGACGTGGAGCTGCCCGAGGCGGAACTGGTACGCCGCTGGGGCGGCCGGGTGGTCACCGTCCCCTACCTGTCCGGCCGGTCCACCACCGGCACCATCTCCGCCGCGCGCCAGCGCGGCCTGCACCTGGTCCGAACAGTGGTCTGAACGAGCGAGAAGGAGTCCGGCATGAGCAGGGACATCAACGGCCAGGCGGTGCTCGTCACCGGTGGCGCGAGCGGGCTCGGCGCGGCGGTCGTGGCGGCGGTGGCCAAGGCCGGCGGGCGGCCGTACGTGCTGGACCGCCGCGCGCCCGCCGACGGCGTGCCCTGGGTCGAGTGCGACCTGGCCGACAGCCGCGCCGCCGAGGCGGCCACCCGGCGGATCGCCGAGCAGGCCGGTGAGCTGACCGGCGTGGTGACCGCCGCCGGCATGGACGTGCCGGGGCGGCTGGGCGACGTCGACGGCGCGGTCTGGGACCGGATCGTGGCGATCAACCTGCTCGGCACCGCCGCGGTGATCCGGGCCGCGCTGCCCGAGCTGGAACGCGCGCACGGCACTGTGGTCACCGTGGCGTCGACGCTGGGCGTGAAGGCGGTGAGCGACGCGACGGCGTACTGCGCGGCGAAGTTCGGGGTGGTCGGCTTCACCCGGGCGCTCGCCGCCGAACTGGCCGGCTCGGTGGGCGTGACGCTGCTGGTCCCGGGCGGGATGCGGACCGCGTTCTTCGACGAGCGGGACGAGAAGTACAAGCCCGGTCCGGACGCGATCCTCAACGACCCGGCGGACACCGCCGAGGCGGTGATGTTCGCGTTGACCCAGCCGCCCGGCTGTGCGGTACGCGAGCTGGTGGTCTGCGCCGAGCAGGAGTCGTCGTACCCGTGATCCTCGTGCTGCGCGCGCTCGGCGTCGGCGACCTCGCGACCGGGGTGCCGGCGCTGCGCGCGCTGCGTGCCGCGTACCCCGGGAAGGAGCTGGCGCTGGTCGCGCCGCGCTGGCTGGCACCGCTGGTCGGGCTGGTGGGCGGCGTGGACCGGCAGGTCCACGCGGACGGGCTGGGGCCGCTGCCCTGGTCCGGGCCGCCGCCGGAGACGGCGGTCAACCTGCACGGCCGGGGCCCGCAGTCGCATCTGGTGCTGACCGCGCTGCGGCCGGGCCGGCTGCTGGCCTTCGCCAGCCCGGAGGCGGGCGTGCCGGACGGGCCGCCGTGGCGGGCCGACGAGCACGAGGTGGACCGCTGGTGCCGGATGCTGGCCTGGTACGGCGTGCCCGCCGACCGCGCCGACCTGGCGTTGCGCCGCCCGGCGCCGGACGGGTTCCCGGCCGGCGTGACGATCGTGCATCCCGGGGCGAAGGCGGCGCAGCGGCGCTGGCCGGTGGCGCGCTTCGCGGCGGTGGCCCGGGAGCTGGCCGGGCGCGGGCACCGGGTGGTGGTGACCGGCAGCCCGGCCGAACGAGGGCTGGCGACGGCGGTGGCCCGGGCCGCCGGGCTGCCCGGCGACGCGGTGCTGGCCGGGGCGACCGACGTGGGCGAGCTGGCCGCGCTCGTCGCGTACGCCCGGCTGGTGCTCTGCGGCGACACCGGCACCGGGCATCTGGCGACCGCCTACGCCACCCCGTCGGTGCTGCTGTTCGGCCCGGTGCCGCCGTCGTGGTGGGGGCCGCCGCCGGACCGGCCGTGGCACGAGGCGCTGTGGGCCGGTCCGCGTCCGGCCGCCGGGGACGAGGAGGTGCACCCGGCGCTCGCCGCGCTGGACGTGCCGGACGTGCTGGCCGCCGTGGACCGGGTGGAACGGGCCGCCCGGCACCGCCCACGCGTGCCGGTGCAGCGGGCGCGGACACCCCTTACTACCCGCCGGTAGGTTAGGGCCGTAGGCTTGCCCGGGTGAGCGGGGACTACACCCAGGAGTACGTGGACGTCGACGGTGCGCGCATCGGCGTGCAGGTCTACCCGGAGCCGGCCGGTCCGCCCGGCGCGCCGGTGGTGCTGATCTGGCCCGCGATGGGCGTGCGCGCCCGCTACTACCGGCCGTTCGCCGCCGCGCTGCGCGACGCCGGGCTGGCGGTGATCGTGGCCGACCTGCGCGGCACCGGCGAGAGCACCCCCGCGCCGTCGCGCGCCTGCCGGTACGGCTACCAGGAGATGGCCGCCGACATCGGCGCCGTGCTCGACGCGCTCAAGCCCCGGCTGGACGGCCGCACCCGGCTGCTGCTCGGGCACTCACTCGGCGGTCAGGTCGCGGTGCTGCACCAGGCGCTGCACGACGACGGCCGGGTGGACGGGCTGGCGCTGGTGGCGGTGGGGCTGCCGTGGTGGCGGCGGTACCCGGGCCGGCGCGGGTGGGGCGTGCTGCCGTACACCCAGGGGATCGCGGCGACGGCCCGGCTCCTCGGCGTCTGGCCCGGCTGGGGCTTCGGCGGCCGGCAGGCCGCCGGCGTGATCCGGGACTGGGCGCACACCGCCCGCACCGGCCGGTTCCCGGCGCTGGACGGGGTGGACACGGAGGCCGCCGTGCGGCGGATCCGGACGCCCGTGCTCGCGGTCAGCGTGGACGACGACCAGTACACGCCGCACGAGACGCTCGACCACCTGTGCGAGAAGCTGGCCGAGGCACCCGTGACGCGGCACCGCTACACCGTCGCCGAAGCGGGCGCGCCGCTGGACCACTTCACCTGGGTACGCGCGTCGGGTCCCCTGGCCGCCCGGATCGCCGCGTTCGCCGGCACGCTCCCCCGGCGCTGAACCCTCCTCCTCCCCGCCACGCCGGGCGTGAGTCGCCCGATCGTGGGTATGCCGCACCGCCCGAACACGGCGGAGGGGGATCTGATGTCAGAACGGCACACCACGCTGCGCTCGATGCACGACCTGGGCCTGGCGGCCTGGTTCGGCGGTTCCCTGATGGGGGCGCTGGGCGTCAACGGCGCGGCGGCACGGATCAACGACACGACGGAGCGGCTGCCGGTGGCCTCGGCCGGCTGGGCGCGGTGGACGCCCGTCAACGCGGCGGCGATCGGCGCGCACCTGGCCGGCGCGGTCGGTGAACTCGTCACCGAGAGCCCGCGGATGGCCCGCCAGGCGGGCGTGGGACGGGTCAGCGCGGTGAAGACCGCGCTGACGGTCGGCGCGCTGGCGGTGACCGGCTACAGCCGGCTGGTCGGCATGCGGCTGGAGAAGGCCGGCGGGCCGCCGGTCGAGGGGACCACCGAGCCCAACCACCACACCCCGGCCAACGTCGCCGCCAGCCAGCGGCAGATGAAGCTGCTCCAGTGGGCGGTCCCGGCACTGACCGGCGCGCTGGTCGTGGTGTCGGCGTACATGGGTGAGCAGCAGAAACCGGGCCAGGTGTTCCGGGGCATGCTGGACCGCGCGGGCGGGATCATGTCCGCGCCGAAGCACATCGGCAAGGTGGCCACCATGGGCGCCGCCGGACGTTCCCTGGTCGGAGCGGCCCGTTGACCACCGCGCGGCCGGCGACCCACATCGGGGTGGGCCACCGGCCGCGCGGTGCACCGGGACAGGCCGTCCGTCGGCGGGCGGCACGGACATCAGCAGCCAGGCGAGGTGACCATGACCAGCAGGGACCGGCCGGGTACGGGTGACGGGCGAGGGCCGGAGTCGGCCGCGCCGTGGGGCACCACCGACGGGTTCGACGCCGACCCGCCGTGGGGCGCCGGCGACAGCGACCCGATGGACGAGGGCAGCGAGGAGACCGCCGTACCCGAGGGGCGGCTCGGCGAACGCCGGGCGGCCGGCGCCGGGCCGGGCGGGCCGAAGGCGGGCCGGCACGGGTTCGGATCCGTGGAACCGACCCGGACGCCCGAGGCCGGGCCGGGCGCGCCGCCCGATCCGGCCCCGTCGGGGCGGACGTTCCCGGACGACAGCGCGGACGGCGACCTCGGCGACAACGCGCTGGAGGAGGCCACCGGGATGCACCCGGAGACGCGTCCCTAGCTCAGGAGCCGGTGCCGTCCTCACCCGGCCGGCCCGGCGCCGACGGCTCGTTGTCCGGCACCGGTGACTCGGCCACCGGGTGCCCGGTGTCGTCGACCAGGCCCGGCGCCATGCTGCCGCCGTGCGCCTCCTCGGCCTCCCGGGTCGCTCGCGGGTCCCGCTCGTCCTCGCCGCGCCGCTTCTCCACAGATCCCCCTTCGCGCTCGTCCATGCACCCGGCGGTACCCGGACGACGGCTGAGGAAACGTCAGGCGCGCGCGGCGGCGGGCGCGACGCCGAGCAGGTCGGCCAGGCGGGCGGCGTCGCGCTGGGCCTGGTCGCCGCAGCAGTTGTTCATCAGCACGTGCAGCTCGGCGCACTGGTCGGCCAGCTCGCGCAGCAGCACCGACCAGCGCCGCAGCTCCCCCTCGCCGTAGGCGTACCGGAACCGCTCCTGCTTGTCGCCGCTCTCCCAGGCCGTGCTGTGCCCGTGGAACCGGATCACGGCCAGGTCGGTGGTGGCGACCAGGATCGGCGGCACCGAGGAGACGTGCCCCTGCGGCATGTCCACACAGGCGTACCCGAGGTCGTGCTCACGCAGGAACGTGACGGTGTCGGCCATCGCGTCCCCGTCGAACCAGGACGAGTGCCGCAGCTCGACCGTCACCGGCCAGGGGCGGCAGCGCCGCGCGGCGTCCAGGATCCGCCGCCGGGCCGCCTCGCCGCGGGCCAGCCACGGCGGGAACTGCAACAGCACGGCACCGAGCCGGTCGGCCGCCGCGAGCGGCGCCAGCGCCGCGTGGAACCGGTCCCACAACTCGTCGTACGCCCCGGCGGGCAGGTCGCGCCAGCGGATCCGGCTCGGGCCACCTTCCGGACGCAGGTCGCGGGGCAGCGCGTCGACCGGCGTGTGGTGACCGGTGAACAGCCGGAACGCCTTGACGTCGAAGGTGAACCCGTCCGGGGTCGCCTCCGCCCAGCCCGCCGTGGTCTCCGGCACCGGCACGGCGTAGTACGACGTGTCCACCTCGACCAGTCCGAACCGCTCGGCGTACCAGCCGAGCCGCCCGGCGGGTGTGTTGACCCCACGCGGATACCAGCCGGAGCGGACCAGCATCTGGTCGGCCCACGAGGACGTGCCCACCTTGATGACACCCATGTAATTCAGTTCACCGCGACCGCGGGACATCGGCAACCGGAGATGCCCTCCGGGCCGTCACCGGCACCGGGTGACCGACCTCACCGTGGGCCGGACGTGCCGGAGTGTGACGCCCGGCCGGGTGGCGGCGCTGAGGGTCACGAGATGGACGCATCCGGCCTGGACCAGGAAACCGTCGAGCGGCTGCTCGCCGGCCGCTCCGGCGACACGCCGTCCGCCCCGCCGGGGCTGGCCGCCGTGCTGGACGCGGTCCGCGCCGCTCCCGGCACGGGCGAACTCGACGGCGAGGCGGCCGCCGTCGCGGCGTTCCGGTCGGCCCGGCGGATGCGCCGCAGCGGTGCCCGGTTCGGCGTCCCGGCCCGGTTCGGTGTCCGGCTGGCGGTGACCGCGATCGCCGCGTCCCTCACCGGCGGCGTCGCGCTCGCCGCGACCGGGAACCTGCCGCGCGCCGTCCGACCGGCGGCGCCGCCGGTCGTCACCGCACCGCCCACGCCGCCGGACCGCCCGAGCCCGCCGGCCCACTCGCCGGTGCCCGGGACACCACAGCCGTCCGAACCGTCCGGCCTGTGCGTCGCGTACCGGGCCGTCGCCGAGCCGGACCGGGGCCACGCCCTGGGCACGCCCGCCTTCGGCGACCTCGTCAGCGCCGCCGGGGGCCGCGACCGCGTGCCGGACTACTGCGCCGGGCTCCTGGGCGACGACGATCCGCCGGGGAAGTCCGGCGAGGAGCGGGGCGGCGGCAGGACCGAGCACCCGGTCCGCCCGGGCGGCACGCCGCCGGGCGTGGGCGACACGCCACCGGGCGTGGACGGCCCCGCCCCCGAGCACGCCGGGCCGCCGTCCGGCACCCCGCCCGGGCGGCGTAACGGCTGACGACCGGCTGGTAACTTGCCCCCCCGTGACCCCCCGGCGTCGCCTACCGGCGATCCTCCTCCGCCTCGCCGTGGTGCTCGCCGTGCTGGCCGGCATCGTGCTCACCGCGCTCGGTCCGGCCACCGTGACCGGCCTGCTGCCGTACTTCACCATCCAGAGCAACGTGGCGGTCGGCGTCCTCGCCGGGTACGGCGCCTGGTGCGCGCTGCGCGACCGGCCGGAGCCGCCGAGCGTCCTCAAGGGCGCGGTGACCCTCTACATCACCATCACCGGCACCGTCTACCACCTGGTGCTGGCCAACCCGGCCAGCCCGTTCGCCATGGCCCAGCCGGACCGGCAACCGGGTGAGTGGTGGGGCAACCAGCTCCTGCACACAGTGGTGCCGCTGCTGGCGGTCGCCGACTGGGCGCTGTTCGACAGGCGCGGCCGGCTTCGCCCCCGGTACGCCGCCTGGTGGCTGGCGTTCCCGGTCGGGTACCTCGTCTTCGCGCTGGTACGCGGCCTGATCGTGGGCAGCTACCCGTACCCGTTCATCGACGCGGGCGAGCTGGGCTACGACGGGGTCGCGGTCAGCGCGGTCGGCTTCGCCGCGGTGTTCTGGCTGCTGGGCCTGCTGTTCGTGGGCGTGGACCGGCTGCTCGCCCGGGCCGGGCGCACCGAGCCGGCGGAGCCGCCGGCCGCGGCCGAACCGGTGGAGCCCCCGGTGGCCCAGCGGGAGACCAGCGGCTCGGGCTGAGCGGCGAGCGGGTCACGCGGCCCGGTGGGTGGGCTGACCCGCGCGCATCCGCCGGCCCGCGCCGCGTTCCCGGCCGTACGAGTCGGCCCGTCCCCACCGGCCCGGCACGTCGAGCAGCTCGATCCGCCCGAACCCGGTCGGGATCGCTGGGTTCACCAGCAGGTTCTCCCCGCACGGGCGCAGCCCCAGCATGGTCCCCAGCAGCATCAGCAGCCCACCCGAGGCCCACGACTGCGGCCGCCCGGCCTCCGGCAACTGGACCGGGTACTTGGTCAACGCGCGGGGGTAGCCGGCGATCACCTCCGGGACCGACCCGCCGAGCGTCTCCGCCATCGCGAACACACCGGCGGCGATGTCGGCCGCCTCCTTGTCGAAGCCGTACCGCCGCAGGCCCGCCGCGACGATCGCGTTGTCCGACGGCCAGACCGCGCCGAGGTGCGCGCCGACCGGGTTGTACGGCCGCTGCCCCTGCGCGTAGGTGCGCACGCCCCAGCCGGAGAACAGGTCCGGCCCGCGCAGGTGCGCGGCCAGCGCGCCGGCCCGGTCCGGCTCCACGATGCCGCTCCACAGCAGGTGCCCCAGATGCGAGGTGAGCGCGTCGACCGGCTCGCCGTCGGGGGTGAGCGCCAGCGCGTAGTAGCCCTGCTTCGGCAGCCAGAAATCACTGTCGAACCGTTCCCGCAGCCGCGCCGCGTCGGCCTCCAGGCGCTGCGCGTAGCCCGGGTCGCTCCAGAACTCCCGGGCCAGGCGGGCGCCCCGGATCCGCGCGTCGTACGCGTACCCCTGAAGCTCGCACGTGGCGCGCGGGTACGGCGGCTCCGCGCCGTACCGGTCGACGATCGCCTCCGGGGAGTTGCGCCAGGTCTGGTTGGCGACCCCGTTGTCGGTGTTGCGCGGCCGGTAGCGCAGGTAGCCGTCGCCGCACTGGTCGCCGTAGCGGGTCAGCCAGTCCAGCGCCATCCGGGCCGGGTGCCGCAGCTCGTGGACCAGGTCGGCGTCACCGGTCCAGCGCTCGTACTCGTCGAGCAGGATCACGAACAGCGGCGTGGTGTCGGCCGCGCCGTAGTAGATCGCGGTGGGCTGCTCGTCGAACGCGGCCGCCTCGCCGTACCGCAGCTCGGCGACGATCTTGCCGGGCTCCTCCTCGTGCCGGTCGTCGAGCCGGCCGCCCTGCAACATCGCCAGCATGTGCAGCGTGGCCGGGGTCAGCTCGGGCGTGAACGGCAGCGTCTGGAGGCAGGTGAACAGCGCGTCGCGCCCGTACAGCGTCATCGCCCAGGGCATCCCGCCGACCGGCACCGGGTCGGTGTAGGCCAGCGGCATGTAGCGCAGCGCGGCCAGGTCGGTCAGGGCCTGCCGGTAGACGGCGGTGAGCGCGGGCCGGTCGGAGACCAGGTGCGGCGCCCGCTCGTACCACCGTTCGAGATCCCCGCGCATGTCCTGCCGGACGTGCTGCCGGTGCGACTCGATGTCGGCCCGCAGGTCCCGCCCTCCCGCGCCCTGGATGATCATGGCGACGTGCAGGTCGACGTGCCACTCACCCTGCGGCTCGACGCGGATCCGGAAGGTCATCCCCCGCGCGTCCACCTCGGCCGGGGCGGTGCTGGAGACGCACGTCTCCCGGACGAACCGCCCGCGCTCGTACCGGATCCGCAACCGCCGCCCCTCCGGATCGGGGACGACGGTGGGGCGGCGCGGGCCGGGGCGCAGGATCTCGGAGGTGTCGGCGAAGTCGCCCGCCATCTCCATCCGCACCGTGTACTCGGCGGGTTCGGCCGAGTGGTTCAGCACCGTGAGGCTCTCGTGGTACGCCTCGTCGATCGAGCGGTGCCGGATCACCGAGACGTCGGCGTCCACGTAGTGGCTGGCCGCGCCCGGCACCAGCACGAAGCGGGTCTCGAAGTAGGTCAGGTCGTCGCGGGACAACGCGTGCAGCCGCTCGCCGTCGATCGTGAGCACCCAGTGGGACAGGAACCGGGTGTCGAAGGAGAACAGGCCGATCGGGGCGGACGGGTCGCGTTCCATGTCGCCCTGCGCGTCGCTCAACGCGAACGCGTTGCCGGCGAGGACGTGGACCAGCTCCTGCCTCATCGGGCCGCCGCCCGCTCGCCGGGCACGTCGCGGGGATCACGGGCGTCCGGCGGGCCGGGAAAGATCCGGCGCAGCGTCATCAGCAGCTTCAGTTCGCCCCGCGCGGCGAGGTCGTTGCGCAGCAGCGCGGCGGCCGGGTGCAGGCGCCCCGCCGCGATCCGGTCGAACACCTCCCGGTTCGCGCCGACCACCAGGTCCGCCTCCTCGGCCAGGCGCTCCACCCGGACGTCCTGCCGGTCGATGGTCAGGTACCAGTGCTCGGTGTGCCCGTCGTCGCGCAGGTCCAGGCGGATGGTGCCGGAGGTGGTCTCGGGCAGCTCCGGGTGCCGGCCGGCGGTCCCGCGGGCCAGGTGTTCCACGGCCGAGACGCTCATCGGGCCCTCCTCGTCGGTGGTCGCGGCCGCCCGCCTGCCGGCGCCGCTCGTCCCGCAGCGTCCCCGCGCTGCGGGTGAGGCGAACTCACCCGGTCCGGGTGAGCCGCGGCGGTCCGGCGGGTATCCCTGAGCCGTGCCGACGACCGGGGACGCCACCGCCGACCGGGTGCTGCTCGCGCTGCTGACCATGCAGCGCGAATCGTGGGAGCAGGGAATCCTCGGTCAGGCGCTGCTCGACCTGGGCCTGGACGAGGCCGCCGTGCTGGTCGCCGACGCCGCGGTGACCCGGCAGCGGCCGGACGGGCGGCTCGGGGAGCCGCCCGGCTCGGTGGGCGTGGTGAACGGCGCCGCGTGCGGCGAGGTGGTCCGGCACGCCGCGCGCCGCACCGGCGACCGCCGGTACGCCGTGGCGCTGGACGCCCAGCTCGACTGGCTGACCCGCCGGGCGCCGAGGGCCGCCGACGGCACGCTGTTCCACCTGCTCGACGGCCGCCAGGTGTGGGCGGACACCATCTACATGGTGGTGCCGCTGCTGGCGCTGACCGGCCGGACCGAAGCGGCCGCCGCGCAGGTCGCGGGGCACCGGCGACGGCTGTACGACACGCGCACCGGCCTGTACGCCGCCCGCTGGGACGAGGACCGGGGCGAACTGGACCGGCCCGGCCCCTGGGGCACCGGCAACGGCTGGGTGGTCGCCGGGATCGCCCGCGCGCTGCGACTCTCGCCGGAGTGGCCGGGCACCCTCCGCGCCGAGCTGGCCGGGCACGTGGAGGAGGTGCTGACCGCCTGCCTGGCGTACCGGGGCGCGGACGGGCTCTTCCCCGACGTGCTGGACGAGCCGGGCGCGTTCCGCGAGGCCAACACCGCCCAGCTGCTCGGGTACGCGGCCCTCACCGGGGTGGCCGACGGCTGGCTGCCCCGGTCCTGGTACGAGGTGGGAGCGGACCTGCTGGCCGCCGCCGGCCGGCGCATCGACGCGTACGGCCGGGTGACGGGCGTCAGCGGGGCGCCGGACTTCGAGCGCTCCGGCACCTCGCCCGAGGCGCAGGCGTGTCACCTGCTCGGGCACGCCGCGCTGCGCCGGGCCGGTGCGGCGCTCAGCCCAGGATGAGCCCGCGCACGTACGCGGCCTGACCGACGTGCTGGAAGTCGTCGTCGAGCACGCTCACCAGCCGCACCCCGAGCGTGACCGGCGGATCCCAGTTCTCGTCCACCACCCGGTCCAGGTCGGCCGGGCGCAGCCCGCGCAGGTATTTCAGGCTCCGGTCCACCACCGCCCGGTGGTAGTCCAGCAGCACCTCACCGCTCTCCGGGCGTACCGCGGCGATCTGCTCCGGGCCGTGCCCGAAGCCGGTGTCGGCGGGGTCGGGCCGCAGGCCGCACTTCGCCGCCCAGTCGCCGGTGGCCCAGAGCTGCGGCTGGCCCATCACGTCGGCGACGTGGTCGTCCTGGATCCGGGTCAGGTGCCAGACCAGCCAGCCGACCGGGTTCGCCCCGTCGGCCGGCGCCCGCCGCAGCTGGGCCGCGTCGAGCCCGTCGAGCGCCCCGGCGACCAGATCGGGCAGCCGCCCGTACGCCTCGGTCAGCACGTCCGTCGCGTCCACGCGTCCCTCACTCCCCTGCCGTCTCCTGCCGTCCCCTCGGCTTTCCTGCCGTCCCCTCGGGCAGTACCGCCCAGCGTGCCCGGCAAACCTCGGCACGGGCACCGCCTCTAGGGTGATCGCGTGGTCGCGGCGCTGGAGCTGTATCTGGACACCGACGCCACCCGGCGGATCCGGGTGCTGTGGGACCTGCTGGATTCCGACGGGGTGCCGAGCATGCGGTCCCTGCTGGCGCAGCGGCACCGCCCGCACGTCTCGCTGGCGGTCGCGCCCCGCCTGGACCCGCACCGCGTCGCCGAGGCGCTCGCCGGGACCGTCGTGGCCGCGCCGCTGCGGCTGGAGTTCCAGCACGCCGGGCAGTTCCTCGGGCGGGTGCTCTGGCTCGGGCCGGCGCCGACGCCCGAGCTGCTGGCGCACCACGCCGCGGTGCACGACCGGCTGGCGCGGGCCGGCGTCGAGGTGGTGGAGCACTACCGGCCGGGCCGCTGGGTGCCGCACTGCACGCTGTCCATGCGGGTGCCGAACCCGCTGATGGGCGCGGCGGTACGCCGGTGCCTGGAGGTGCTGCCGCTGACCGCGACGGTGGTCGGCGCCGCGGTAGCCGACCACGCCCGCGACATCTCCCACCCTCTCCCCTGACACCCTCCCCGCCCCCATGATCGACACCAGTTCGGGGAGGTGGTGGCATCAGACCCTCGCCGACAGCCCCACTTCCCCGACACGTGCATCCCGCCCCATGATCGACACCAGATCGGGGAAACGGTGGCATCAGACCCCCGCGGATACCGCCACCTCCCCGACCCGGTGTCGATCATGAGCGGGCGGTGAGCCGGTCACGTCAAGGGGAGGCGGGTCACTGCGGAGCGAGGTCGAGCAGGAAGTTCGGGTAGTCCGGCTGCGGGCACGGGTCACCCCGATGGCCGAGCCGCTCGTAGAACGGCGCCGCCCGCTCGTGGTGGGCCTGCCACTCCAGGTGCCGGGCCCGCCCGCCGGCCCAGCGGTGGACCGCGGTGAACAACGAACGGCCCACCCCGTCCCGGCGGCGGTCCGCCCGGACGTACAGGTCGTGCAGGCGTACGGTGCGGTGCGCATCGCCGGAACGCAGGTGCGGCCCGTGGTCCTGGGCGGCGGCGTACCCGATCAACCCGCCCCCGTCGGTGGCGCCGAGCAGCGCCCAGCGGGGATCGGCCAGCAGCGCGGCGAACCGGAGCCGGTGGGCCTCCGGCGGGTCGTCGCCGACGCCCATGTCCCGCAGCATCGGCCACAGCTGCGGCCAGTCCGGTACGCGCAGGTTCCGCACGGTGATCGGCATCGGTTCAGGATGCGGGCGGGACAGCGGGGCGGCGACCGGGTTTCGCGCCATCTGCGGCTGCCCTGACGATCGGGGCCGAACCGAAGCAAGCTGGTAAAAGCGCAGGTCAGAGCCACTCTGGCCACCCGAAGACGTGCGGCCGGAGCGGCAGCCGAGCTCGTCGAAGGAGAGCCTCATGGCCGCACCCGTCGTCCGTTCCGTCACCGCCGACCAGACCGTCCTGCTCCCCGGGCAGCCGACCACCGTACGGGTCGACGCCTTCCACCCCGACTCGCGGCTGCTGACGCTCGCCGGCCGGGTCAGCGACCCCACCGGCGTCACCTGGGACAGCCCCATCCGGGTGGATCTGAGCGTCCCGCTGACCGTCCAGCTCGCCAGCGCCTCGCCGGGGGTGACCATCACACCCAGCGGCGCCGATCCGGGCCGCTTCACAGTCACCGTGCTGGCCGGCCGGGGCACGGTGACGCTGACCGCGACGGCGCGTGACGGCGCCGGCCGCACCGGCACGGGCACCACCACGCTGACCGTGCCGCTGCTGGTCGGGATGAGCGCCGAGAAGGGCGCCCGGACGCAACGGGCGGTGGCCGACTACCCAGGGATCCGCTACATGCGCGACTTCGGCACGGACGGCCCGGACGCGGACACGCTGCCGGAGCTGCCCGCGCTCAACGCCGGCAAGTTCGCCGACGCGCCCTCGGCCGTCATGCACGTCAGTTGGAAGGACGACGTCGAGCAGCTCGCCGGATGGCTCGACGGCGTGAACCGCCCGATCTACCTGACCTGGTACCACGAGCCGATGGGCGACGTGGTCCCGGCCACGTACCGGGCGACGGCGAGCCGGGTGACGCAGATCGTGGCGGCGCACCGCAACCGGCGGTGGGTGCTCGGGCACGGGCCGATCGTGACCCGCTACTGGCTCGACGAGGGGCGCGGCAACCCGGCCGACTGGGGCTACCCGGGCATGACCCACTACGGCGTGGACTGCTACTCCCGGGACACCGCCGCGTACTGGCCGGCCTCCCGGATGTTCGGCGTGGCCTTCGGCAAGGTGCGCGCCGCGTACCCGGGCATCCGGCTGCTGGTGCCCGAGTACGGGCTGAGCCGCACCGCCGCCGACACCACCGGCGCGGGCCGGGCGCGGACGATCCGCGAGCACGTCACCTGGCTGCGCCAGCAGAACGACGTGGACGCGATCGCGTACTGGAACAACTGGGCCGAGTTCGAGCTGGGCGACCCGCCGCCCGAGGCCACGGCCTGGCGCGATCTCCAGGTGGGCCCGGCATAGACTGGACCCATGAGGCGGAGTCGTTGACCAGCGGTAGCACGTCGTACCCGGGCTACTCCCACGGTTGCCTCGCCTACGACGACCCGGCCACGTTGCGCGCGCTGGCGGTGCAGCAGGTAAGCGCCGGTCTGGCCGCCGGTGAGCAGGTCTGGGTGGTATGTCCGCAGGATCGCGCCACTGTCAGCGGCTGGCTGGCCTCGGTCCCCGGGATCGACGCCGCGCGCCGGCGGGACGCGCTCCGGCTGGTTCCCGTCGGCGAGGCGTACCGGCACGACGAGGTCGTCGACCCGGAGCGGCAGGTCCGGGCGTACGTGCGGGCCACCACCGAGGCGCTGGCCGCCGGGCACACCGGCCTGCGGGTGCTGGCCGAGGCGACCAGCCTGGTCCGCACGACCGCCCAGCGGGACGCCTTCGCCCGCTACGAGCACCGCATCGACCACTGGATGCGGCACCGGCCGATGTCGGCGATCTGCGCCTACGACCGCCGGCAACTGGACGACGCGGCGATCGCCGAGCTGGCCTGCCTGCACCCGGAGACCAACGCCGACGTGCTGTTCCGGCTGCACGCCGGCGGCGGCGACTCGGCGGTGGCGCTGGCCGGCGAGCTGGACCCGTCCAACCACCGGGACTTCGCCGCCGCGCTGGAGCGGGCCGACCCGCGGCCGGTGGCGGGACGGCTGGTGTTCGACGCCGCCGGGCTGCGGTTCGTCGACCACCGCAGCCTGCTGCACCTGCGCGACCATGCCCGCCGGCACGACGCCGTCGCGGTGCTGCGCACGCCGAGCCGCGCCCCGGCCCGGCTGGTCGACCTGCTCGGTCTGTCCGAGGTACGGGTGGAGGTCGTCCGATGAGGAGCGGCGCGGCCTCCGGCCACGTGGGCTACTTCCACGAGGCGTTCGTCTACGACTCCGACGAGGAGTTGCTGGCGGTGGCGCTGCCGTTCCTGCTGGACGGGGTCGCGGCCGGCGAGCCGACGGCGGTGAACCTGGACGAGCGCAACGCCGAGCTGGTGCGCCGGGCGCTGCCGCCGGGCGCCGATGTCACGTTCCTGCCGGTCGGCGACGTCTACGCTCGGCCCAGCGTCGCGCTGCGCTCCTACCGGGAGCTGCTGGCCTCGTACGTGGCGGCGGGGGCGGCGCAGATCCGGTTGGTCGGCGAGCTGCCTCCGGTGCTGCTCGGCGCGACCTGGGACTGGTGGGCGCGCTACGAGTCGGCGATCAACCACGCCTACGACGACTTCCCGCTCTGGGGCATCTGCGCCTACGACCGCCGGGGCACGCCCGCGCGCGTGCTCGCCGACGTGGCACGTACCCATCCTTTGATGGCCCGGCCGGACGGCGGGCACGAGCCGGCCGGTCTCTACACCGAGCCGACGAGCTACCTGACCGAGTTCCGTCCGGCGCCCGCGGACCCGGTGCAGCGGACCGCGCCGCTGGTCGAGCTGATCGACCCGACGCCGGCCCGCGCCCGCGCCGAGGTGCGCGCCGCCGACCGTGGCCTGCTCACGCCGGACGGCCTCGACGGTCTGGTCATCGCCGTCAGCGAGGTGGTGAGCAACGCGCTGCGCCACGGTGAGCCGCCGGTGTGCCTGCGGTTGTGGCGCGCGCCGGACCGGATGGTGGTGACCGTCCACGATCGGGGCAGCGGCCCCAAGGATCCGTACGCCGGGCTGCTGCCGGCGGGCGACGGTTCCGACGGCGGGCTGGGCCTGTGGATCAGCCACCAGAGTTGCGACCACGTGACGTACCACCGGGACGCGGGCGGCTTCACCATCCGCCTGACGGCGGGGAACCCGCACTTCCCGGTCTGACCGCGCCGCCGGTCGGCGGGCAGGGGGCGGGGCGGGGCGAGCCCCGCGCGCGGACGCGGTACCGTAGCGCCTCATCGTGCCCTGCGGGGCGGTCATCCGCCGGCCTGGCGCTGGCGAACCGACGGAGGATGGCGCATGTCAAACGGTGCCGAGCCGTTCGCATCCCACGACGACCTGTCCGCGCGTCCGCGGTTCGATCCCGCGTTGCGCGGCTACGACAAACGTCAGGTGGACCGGTACGTCGAGCAGGTCGACGCCGAGGTGAGCGCGCTGACCGCCGCGCGGGACCGGGCGTACGCGCAGGTGCGCGACCTGACCGCGCAGGTGCAGCGGGCGCAGGCCGAGACGGTGGAGCTGCGCGACCGTCCGACTGCTGTGGACCGGGCGTCCTTCCGCGACCTCGGCCCGATGGTCGACCAGATCCTGGACCTGGCCGAGAAGCAGGCCGGCCAGATCACCGACTTGGCCACCCGGCGCGCGGAGGACGTCCAGGGGCAGGCGGAGAAGCTGCTCGCGGCGGCGCAGGAGCAGGCCGCGCGGGAGCGGCGTGAGCTGGACGAGGAGCTGTCCGCCCGCCGGGCCGAGCAGGAGCGGGTGGACGAGGAGCGGCGGGCCGCCGCGCAGGCGGAGCTGACCGCCGTACGGGAGCTGGCGGAGAAGCTTCGCGTCGAGGGCCAGGCCGTGCACGACCGGGCCCAGCAGGAGGCGAAGCGGATCACCGAGCAGAGCGCGCAGCAGGTCGAGCAGGCGCGCTCGGCGTCCGAGGCGCTGGTGAAGGCCGCGCGGACGCAGATCCAGCAGGAGGTCCAGGCCAACCGCAGCAAGGCCCAGCAGGAACTGGCCCAGTGGCAGGCCACGATGGCCAAGGAACTGGACGAGCGGCGGGCCGCCGCCGAGCAGGAGCTGGCCGACCGGGCCGCCGCCGCCGAGAAGGACATCGCCGCGCTGGTCGCCGAGGCGCAGCAGTACGCCAACGAGGTCCGGGAGCGGGCCGACGAGGAGACGGCGGCGCACCAGGAGCAGCTCGCCGGCGTGCAGCGGGAGATCCAGCAGCGGCAGGAGACGCTGACCGGGCTCAAGACGGAGCTGGAGACGGCCGGCCGGCAGCTGGAGGACACCCGCCGGGAGATCGCCACCATCGAGCGGACCGGCGCGGAGCTGGAGGAGCGGCTGGTCGGCGTACGCCGGGACCTGGCCACGGAGAGCAGGCGGCTCGACGAGGCGCGGCGCGCGGCGGACCTGGCCGAGCAGCACGCCAAGGAGACCCGGGCCCGGGTGCAGCGGGAGGCCAAGCGGGTCGCCGACCTGGCCGCGGCGGCGGTCATGGCGGCCGCCGCGGGCGGTGGGGAGACCGCCGAGTACCCGCAGGTGGCGACGCGCCCGGCGATCACCGTCCCGGCCGAGGTGGCGCCCCGGGCGGTGGACGGGCGGATCGAGCCGGACGCGATCGAGCCGGACCGGTCGGAGCCGCCCGCGGTGGAGCCGATCGTCGAGCGGCTGGACGGGCCGAGCTTCGACGCGTTCGCGGTCCGCACGCCGGCCCCGCGCGAGGTGCCCGAGGTGGAGACCACGGGTACTGACAACGGCGTACCGGCTACCGCCTGAGCAACCGTCGCCGCCGGTCCGGGCCGGGCCGGCGGCGGCGCCGCATCTTGCCCATCGACCTTGCTATATGCAAATATTTGGATCGATCTGCTGATGCGTCTCGATCTTTATCCGGGGGTTGACGGGTATGCGGAAGATTTGCTCGATCGGTGCCGCCGTCGTCCTGACCGTCGCCTCGGCGGGCGCCGTGGTGGCCGGTACTGCCGGACCGGCGAGCGCCGGGTGCAGCCACTCGCACTCCAACGTGGACAGCAAGTTCGGCCAGCTGTTCAACGCCACGAACGTCAACATCCGCACCGGCCCGCACACCACCTGCGCCTCGCTGGGCTACGGGCAGCTCAGTCACACGGTCGACTTCCACTGCTTCGCCAGCGGCGACCGGGTCAGCGCGAACGGCCACACCACCTACACGTGGACGTACCTGCGGGACGTCACCACCGGTGTCTCCGGCTGGGTCGCCGACGCGCTGCTGGACAACCTCGGCGGCAACGTCGCCTGCTGACCGGGACCACCCGGCGCGCCCGCGGCGGGCACAATGACCGGGCATGACCGGTCTGCACCCGCCCGTCGAGCCGTACGCCACCCACCGCGTCCCGGTCGGTGACGGCCACGTCCTGTACGTCGAGGAGGTCGGCCGGCCGGACGGCGTACCCGTGGTGTTCCTGCACGGCGGGCCCGGCGGCGGCCTGGTGCCGGTGGCCCGCCGGTTCTTCGACCCCGCCCGCCACCGGGCCGTGCTGTTCGACCAGCGCGGCGCCGGGCGCAGCACACCGCACGGCGAGGTGCGCGCCAACACCACCTGGCATCTGGTGGCCGACCTGGAGACGATCCGGCAGCGGCTGGGCATCGGCTCCTGGCTGGTGTTCGGCGGCTCGTGGGGCACCACGCTCGGCCTGGCGTACGCCCAGACGCACCCGGAGCGGGTGACCGGCCTGGTCCTGCGCGGCGTGCTGCTGCTGCGGCGCAGCGAGCGGGACTGGTTCTACCAGGGCGGGCTGCGCCACCTCCAGCCCGAGGAGTGGGAGCGGTTCGTCGCGCCGGTCCCGCCGGACGAGCGCGACGACGTGCTGGCCGCGTACCACAGGCGGTTGCACGGCCCGGACGAGGCGCGGGCCCGGGAGTACGCGCGGGCCTGGGGGCGGTGGGAGGCGGTCAACTCGTCGCTGCGGCCCGACCCGGAGTTGCTCGCCCACTTCACCGCCGACGACCAGGCGCTGCCGGTGGCCCGGATCCTGTCGCACTACGCGGTGCACGGCGGCTTCCTCGCCGAGGGCCAGTTGCTCGACGGCGTGGACCGCATCCGGCACCTGCCCGCCGTGATCGTCAACGGCCGCTACGACCTGTGCTGCCCGCCGGTGTCCGCGTACGACCTGGCCCGCCGGTGGCCGGAGGCGACGCTGCGGATCGTGCCGGACGCCGGGCACTCCGCGGCCGAGCCGGGCGTGACCCGGGAGGTGCTGCGCGCCCTGGACGAGGTGACCGCGAGGGTCGGCTGACCGGCGCCGGACCCCACCGGTCCGCGCCTGGTCATCCGGGAGCGCCGCTGGCAGGATCGGCCGGGTGACGGGTGCGCTGTACGCGGTCAGTGACCTCCACGTGTCGTACGCGGAGAACCGCGCGGTGGTGGACGGCCTGCGGCCGGAGACGGCGGACGACTGGCTGATCGTGGCCGGCGACGTCGGCGAGGTCTTCGCCGACGTGGAACGGACGCTGCGGCTGCTGCGCGACCGGTTCGCGACTGTGGTGTGGGCGCCGGGCAACCACGAGCTGTGGACCCACCCCAACGACCCGGTGACGTTGCGCGGGGTGGCGCGTTACGACGCGCTGGTGGCGATGTGCCGTGAGCTGGGCGTGCTGACCCCGGAGGACGACTACCCGGTGTGGCGGGGCGCGGGCGGGCCGGTCACCGTCGCGCCGCTGTTCCTGCTCTACGACTACTCGTTCCGCGCCCCCGGCACCACGACCAAGGAGGAGTCGCTGCGCGCGGCGTACGACGCCGGCGTGGTGTGCACCGACGAGATGCTGCTGCACCCCGACCCGTACCCGGACCGGGAGTCCTGGTGCGCGGCCCGGCTGGAGCAGACGCGGCGGCGGCTGGCGGCCACCGACCCGGCGCTGCCCACGGTGCTGGTCACCCACTGGCCGCTGGTGCGTCAGCCGACCGAGGTGCTCTGGTTCCCGGAGTTCGCGCAGTGGTGCGGCACCGATCAGACCGCCGACTGGCACGTGCGCCACCGCGCCACCGTCGCCGTCTACGGCCACCTGCACATCCCGCGCACCACGCACTACGACGGGGTGCGGTTCGAGGAGGTGTCGCTGGGTTACCCGCGCGAGTGGCGGCGCCGCGGCGGCGAGCCGGCGCCGATGAAGCGGATCCTCGGATGATCGGGGCGCTGCTGCCGGCCGGGGCGCTGGCCGTCGAGGCGTTCGCCGACGTGCCGGACGAGGCGCCGTACCCGGGCGAGGAGGACCTGGTCGCGCGCGCGGTCGCCGCGCGCCGCCAGGAGTTCGTCACGGCCCGCCGCTGCGCGCGGGAGGCGCTGGCCCGGCTCGGGTACGCCCCGGCGCCGATCCGCCCCGGTCCCCGGCGGGAGCCGGTCTGGCCGGCCGGCGTGGTGGGCAGCATCACGCACTGCACCGGCTACCGGGCGGCGGCGGTGGCGCCGGCGGGGGCGCTGGCCGGGCTGGGCATCGACGCGGAGCCGCACGAGCCGCTGCCCGACGGGGTGGCCGGCGTGGTTCTCACCGCGGGCGAGCCGGAGCGGCTGGCCGCGCTGCGCGCCGCCGACCCGGCGACGCACTGGGACCGGCTGCTGTTCAGCGCCAAGGAGTCGGTCTACAAGGCGTGGTACCCGCTGACCGGGCGCTGGCTCGGGTTCGAGGAGGCGGAGCTGACGTTCGACCGGTCCGGCCGGTTCGCCGCCCGGATCCTCGTCGACGGCACCCGCACCGACGGCGGCCCGCCGCTGGACGTCCTGGACGGCCGCTGGCTGGTCGCCGGCGGGCTGCTGCTCACCGCCGTGGCCGTGCCGCACCGGTCCTGACCTGTGATCCCGCGATTGTTCCGGTTTGCCCGCCCTGAGCCGGGGTAGGGCGGAAGGGGCCTGGACATTTCGCTGTAGGAGGACAGGTCCTGATGGAATCCAGCAAGCCCGCCCAGATCGTCAAGGGTGTCGTCGAAGCCGCCGTCGAGAAGGTCGGTGACGCGCTGACTCCGGACGTGCCGGGCGCTCCCGGCAGCGCGCCACCACCGCTGGAGGAGCCGACCACCCCGCACGGGCCGCTGCCGCCCAAGCACGAGCAGGGCGCGCCGGACACCCGGACCCCGACCGGCGCCGAGACCGGCGTGCCGAAGATCGCCAAGGGGCAGCAGGGGGCTTACCTCACCACCGCCAACGGGGCGCGACTGCGCGACACCGACCACTCGCTCAAGGCCGGTCCGCGCGGCCCGGTCCTGCTCCAGGACCACCACCTGCGGGAGAAGATCACCCACTTCGACCACGAGCGGATCCCGGAGCGGGTGGTGCACGCCCGGGGCGCGGGCGCGCACGGCACGTTCGTCGCGTACGGCACCGCCGAGGAGGTGACCCGGGCCGGGTTCCTGAAGAAGGGCCGCGAGACGCCGGTCTTCGTCCGCTTCTCCACGGTGCTGGGCTCGCGCGGCTCGGCGGACACGGTCCGCGACACCCGCGGCTTCGCCACCAAGTTCTACACCGACGAGGGCACGTTCGACCTGGTCGCCAACAACATCCCGGTCTTCTTCATCCAGGACGCGATCAAGTTCCCGGACGTCATCCACGCCGGCAAGCCGCACCCGGACCGGGAGATCCCGCAGGCGCAGAGCGCGCACGACACGTTCTGGGACTTCGTGTCCCTGCACACCGAGGCACAGCACCACACCATGTGGAACATGTCCGACCGGGGCATCCCGCGGTCCTACCGGACCATGGAGGGCTTCGGCGTGCACACGTTCCGCATGGTCGACGAGGCCGGTGCGACGGTTCTGGTCAAGTTCCACTGGAAGCCGAAGCTGGGCGTGCACTCCCTGACCTGGGAGGAGGCGCAGCTCATCGGCGGCATCGACCCGGACTACCACCGCCGCGACCTGTACGACGCGATCGAGGCCGGCGCGTTCCCGGAGTGGGAGCTGGGCATCCAGGTCTTCCCGGACACGCCGGAGGAGACGTTCGCCGGGATCGACCTGCTCGACCCGACGAAGATCGTGCCGGAGGAGCTGGCGCCGGTGCAGCCGATCGGCAAGCTCACCCTGAACAAGACGCCGCGCAACTTCTTCGCCGAGACCGAGCAGGTGGCGTTCCACGTCGGGCACCTGCCGCCGGGCATCGACGTGACGAACGACCCGCTGTTGCAGGGCCGCCTCTTCTCGTACGTGGACACGCAGCTCACCCGCCTCGGCGGGCCGAACTTCACCCAGATCCCGATCAACCGGCCGCACGCCGACGTCAACGACATGCTGCGCGACGGCTTCCACCAGCACGCGGTGCACGCGGGCGTGGCGCCGTACCGGCCGAACTCGCTCGACGGCGGCAATCCGTTCCCGGCCGGCGACCGGGAGCACGCGTTCGTGGACACGCCGGTGACGGTGGCCGAGGCGCCGAAGGTGCGCGCCTCGCCGGCCTCCTTCGACGACCACTACAGCCAGGTACGCCTGTTCTGGCAGAGCATGTCGCCGGTGGAGAAGGAGCACATCATCCGGGCGTACACGTTCGAGCTGGGCAAGTGCTACCACCAGGCGATCAAGGAGCGGCAGCTCCAGTGCCTGGCCAACGTCGACCCGGTGCTGTGCGAGCAGGTGGCGATCGGTCTGGGCCTGCCCGCGCCGCAGCCCACCGTGCCGCTCGCTGAGGTGCAGCCCAGCCCGGCGCTGTCCCAGGTGGGCCGGGAGTGGCCGGCCGACGGCCGGATGGTCGGCATCGTGGTCGACGCCCAGGCCGACCTGGGCGACGTGCACGAGGTACGCCGGGAGGTGTTCGCCGCCGGCATGGTGCCGCTGCTGATCGCCGCGCACGGCGGCACTGTCGACGGGCTGCCGGTGCAGCGCACGTTCGCCACCGGCCGCTCGGTCGAGTTCGACGCGGTGCTGCTGGCCGGCGCGCCGGCCCCGGCGCCGGACGCGCTGCCGGCCCGCGACGCCAAGGCCGGCGCGCCGGGCTCCTCCACCGTCGACCCGCGGGTGCTGCTGCTGGTCGAGGAGGCGTGGCGGCACGCCAAGGTGATCGGCGCCTGGGGCGCGGGCGCCGAGGTGCTGAACCAGGCCGGTGTCACCGGCACGCCCGGTGTGGTCACCGGTGGCTCCGGCACCGAGGTGCTCGCCGAGGTGCAGCGGCTGATGGCGGCGCACCGGGTCTGGGAGAGGTTCCCGGCCTCGGTCGCCTGATCTCGTCCACGTGCGTGGGGCGGTCCCGGATCCGGGACCGCCCCACGTCCACGTTTGCCGCGGTCCCGCCCGGGAACGAGCAGTGGATGAACGGGCCTGTGGCCGACGAACCGGTCGGCGAGCTGGAACTGGTGCACACCTTCACCGGGGCGATGCCGACCGGGGTGAGCGTGTCGCACACCGGCCGGATCTTCGTCAACTTCCCGAAGTGGGGCGACGAGGTGCCGGCCACCGTCGTGGAGCTGCGCGACGGCCGTGAGGTGCCGTTCCCCGACCGGGACTGGAACGATCCGTCCGGCGACGACGACGCGGGCGCGTTCGTCTCGGTGCAGAGCATCGTGGTCGACCCGGCCGACCGTCTCTGGGTGCTCGACACCGGCAGCCCGATGTTCCAGCCCACGAAGCCGGGCGGGCCGAAGCTGGTCCGCGTCGACCTGGACACCGACTCCGTCGGACAGGTGATCACCTTCCCGGCCGACGTGGCGCTGCCCACGACGTACCTCAACGACGTCCGGTTCGACCTGCGCCGCGGCGAGGCGGGCCTGGCCTACATCACCGACTCCTCCGACTCCGGTCCGAACGGTCTCATCGTGGTGGACCTCGCCACCGGGGAGTCCTGGCGCCGGCTGCACGAGCACCCGTCCACCAAGGCCGAACCGCTGTCGGCGTTCCGGCCGGTGGTGGAGGGGCGGCCGTTCCTGCAACGCCCGGCCGACGGGCCGGCGAAGCCGGTGTCGATGGGCGCGGACGGCATCGCGATCTCCGCCGACGGTGCCCGGCTGTACTACTGCCCGCTCGCCTCGCGCCGCTGGTACAGCGTGGCCACCGACGCGCTCGCCGACCGGTCGCTCGGCGACGACCAGGTGGCCGCCACGGTGGTGGACGAGGGCGACAAGGGCACCGGCTCCGACGGTCTGGAGACCGACGACTCCGGAGCGCTCTACCTGACCGCGTACGAGCACGACGCGGTGCTGCGACGCCGCCCCGACGGCGAGTTCGAGACGGTGGTGCACGATCCGCGCCTGCTCTGGCCGGACACCATGTCGGTAGCAGTCGACGGCCACCTCTACGTCACCGCGAACCAGCTGCACCGGCAGGCGACCTACCAGGGCGGACGGGATCTGCGGCGCAAGCCGTACGCGCTGTTCCGGGTGCCGATCGACGCCGGGCCGGTGCTGCTGCGCTGACCGAGGGCGCACGCCGCGTCACGTATCGAAGTGTGTCGTTGACGCCTTAGTTAATACTCTTTAATATTTGGGCCACCTCGAGGAAGACCCCCATCCGCCCCCGTCCCCCGGGAAGGCCCTCGATGCCCAGACCCCACCTCCGGCGGCGCCTGGCCGCCGGTGCGCTCGCGCTGGCCACCACCGCCGCGACGCTCACCCTCGCCCCGACCGCCGCCGAGGCCGCGGTGCTGCCGAACAACTTCAAGAGCGTCGGCTACATGCCGTCCTGGAGCGGCAACGTCAACACCGTCCAGTACGGCAAGCTCACCCACATCAACTACGCGTTCGTGCTCCCCAACGGCGACGGCAGCCTGCGCCCGGTGGAGAACCCGTCCAAGCTCTCCTCGCTCGTGTCGCTCGGGCACGCCAACAACGTCAAGGTCTCCATCGCCGTGGGCGGCTGGAACGACGGCGACGACTCCGCGTTCGAGGCGCTCGCCGCCAACTCCGGCTCGCGCAGCGCGTTCGTCAACAACCTGATCGCGTTCGTCAACCAGTACAACCTCGACGGCGTGGACATGGACTGGGAGTACCCCGACCCGGGCGCCTCGGCGAACAACTACACGCTGCTCATGCAGCAGCTCGGCAGCGCCCTGCACAGCCGCGGCAAGCTGCTCACCGCCGCCGTGGTCTCCGAGGGCTACTACGTCGACGGGGTGCCCGCCGCCGTCTTCGGCTCGGTGGACTGGCTGAACATCATGGCGTACGACGGCGGCAGCCCGCACGCCGGCTACGACTGGTCGATCGCCAGCGTCAACAGGTGGAAGTCGCGCGGCCTGCCCGCCGCCAAGGCGGTGCTCGGCGTGCCCTTCTACAGCCGCCCCGGCTACTACACCTACTCGGCGCTCGTCGGCATGGACCCGGCCAACGCCAACCGGGACTGCACCACAGTCGGCGGCGCGCAGCAGTGCTACAACGGCGTACCGACCGTCAAGCGCAAGACGCAGTGGGCCATGGCGAACGCCGGCGGGATGATGAACTGGGAGCTGTCGCAGGACACCACCGGTTCGACGTCGCTGGTCAGCGCGATCTACGACACCGTCACCGGCGGCGGCAACCCGCCGCCTTCCGGGCGTACCGGCCCGATCACCGGCATCGGCGGCGCCTGCGTGGACGTGGCCGCCGCGAGCACCGCCAACGGCACCGCGATCCAGCTCTACGGCTGCAACGGCACCGCCGCGCAGAGCTGGACCGCCGGCGGCGACGGCACGCTGCGGGCGCTGGGCAAGTGCCTGGACGTGACGAGCGCCGGCACCGCGAACGGCACGAAGATCCAGCTCTGGGACTGCAACGGCACCGGCGCCCAGGTCTGGCAGGCGCAGAGCAACGGCACGCTGCGCAACCCCGCGTCGGGCCGGTGCCTGGACGCCACCGGCAACAGCTCCGCCAACGGCACCCGGCTGCAGATCTGGGACTGCTTCGGCGGCGCCAACCAGGTCTGGCGGCTGCCCGCCTGACCCCGGGAGTTCCCCGCCGGGCCGCCCGGCCCGGCGGGGACCGGCCTCACCAGCGGTTGCGGGCCTCCTCGGCCCAGCCGACCAGGCCGTCCAGGTCCACGCGCTCACCGTCGTCGGTCGCCGCCCAGCCGTTGAAGTGCCCGAAGCACTGGTGCGTCTCCCCGGCCAGCACGAGCAGGTTGGTACGCGCCACCCGCTCGTGGAACGGGTGGAACGTCACGTCCACCCGGTCGCCGGTGATCCGCCACGGCCGCAGCCAGTCGGTGCGGTCGTACTCCCAGGTCAGGTCCGCGCCGATCTTGTGCAGCCGCCCGTCGACGAACACCGCGTTCTCGGTCGAGCCGGTGCCGTCGGTCCACATGCCGCCGAGCTGGATCGCCCGGCCCGGGCCGCTGCCGGCCGCCCAGTTCCACCGCACCGCGTACCGCCACTTGCCCCGGCCGTGGTCGAGCGCCGCGTACGATCCCTCCCCCACCGGATACGCCGTGCCGTCCACGGTGAGCGTGCCGTGCACCGGCCGGCCGATGTCCTTGACCGTGTACTGGAACCGTCGGGTGCTCCACGGCACCACCACGCCGAGCGACTCGTGCCCCGGCGGCAGCGGCACGGTCAGGTCCACCTCGACGCCGGGCGCGCTCGCCCGCACCGTGCTGCCGTCCGGGCCCTGGTCCACCGCGACGGTCAGCTTCCCGCCCCGGGCGCGGACCGGACCGGCACCACTGACCGGCGGCAGCACGGTGCCCCGGGCGAACGGCACCACCGCCTCCGCCGTGGTCTCCCGGCCGGTGCGCCGGTCGAGCAGGTAGAGGCTCTGCACCCCGGCGTAGTCGAGCGACGAGGCGACCAGGCCGAGGATGTGCGTCGGCGTGACCACGCCCCAGTGCTCCCACCGCTTGGCCCGGCCCCAGCCACGCAGGTTCGCCCGGTGCAGTGGCCGGCGGCTCCAGCCGACCGCGTCCGGGTTCAGCCGCCCGTCCGGCCGGCACAGGTCGACCGGCTCGGTGATCTCCCGCTCATGCGTCATCGCCGCAGGCTACCGAGGGCGGCGCGGGCCCGGCGGGCGGCCTGGACGGCCGTCCCGCCGGGCCGTCGCGTCAGCGTCCCTGCTTGGCGCGGCAGATCTCCACCGGCACCGCCGGGGCGCCGTCGACCGGAGCCGGATCCTCCGGGGTGGGCGCGATGCCGCCGGCCGAGATCCGGTCCAGCGTGGCCAGCCCGGCCGCGTCGACCTGGCCGAACACGGTGTAGTTCGGGCGCAGCGCCGAGTCGGCCTGGACCAGGAAGAACTGGCTGCCGTTGGTGTCCGGGCCGGCGTTGGCCATGGCGAGCGTGCCGCGCGCGTACAGGCGGCGTACACCCGTCGGGTCGGTCGGCGCGGGCGGCAGGTCGGTGGGCAGCTCGTCGCGGTAGCGGTAGCCCGGGCCGCCCTCGCCGGTGCCGGACGGGTCGCCGCACTGCAGGACCGTGAGCGTCGGGTACGCGGTGAGCCGGTGGCAGGGCGTCCGGTCGTAGAAGCGCTTCCGCACCAGGTGCAGGAAGCTCTGCACGGTGCACGGCGCCTGCTCGCGGTCCAGCGTCAGCCCGATCGGTCCCTGGTTGGTGCGCAGCGTGACCCGGACGGTGCCCCGGTCCGGCGTCCGGCGCGGGTCCGGCGGCAGCGGCACCGGACGGGCGGCCGGCTCGTCCGGCGTGGGCGTGTACGCGCACGGTCCCTTGGTCGGCGCGGGATCGGCGGCGGGCGCCGCGGTCGCGGCGACACCTGCGGCGGCGACGATCGTCGCGGCGGCCAGGCTCACCCCGGCGAGGCGGGCCAGCAGGGGTAAGGCGGCGTGCGTTCGGGTCTCGCTCGACACGGTGGTCCTCCCTGGACTCGTGGTACCAGAACGACCGGAGTCTATGGATCAGCTCATCCGATGTCGACGCGGGCGCTCGGCGGGTCGAAAGTCGGTTGCCGGCCCTGGGCGCCTCCGGGAGGCTGAGCGGCATGACGTTCTGACGGATCGCACCCCAGCCCGCAGGCCCTCGCCGCCTGCCGTCCGCCGTTCTCCGCGTTCTTCCCCAGAAACGAGCGTCTGTGTCCGCGTACCCCTCCGGGCGGGCCGTCGTGCCCGCCACCGTCTCCGTCTTCTCCTCCCCCGGCAGCTGGATCGAGTCCGCCGCGCTCGACCAGTGCCGGCAGGTCGCCGCCCTGGACGGCATGGCGCACGTGGCCGCCATGCCGGACCTGCACCCCGGCAAGGGCGCGCCGATCGGCGCCGCGATGTCCTCCACGGTGCTCTACCCGTTCCTGGTCGGCTCCGACATCGGGTGCGGCATCGCGGTCTTCCCGATCGCGCTGCGCCGGGTCGTACCCGAACGGCTCGCCGCCCGGTTCCCCGACCTGGACCGGGCGCTCGACCCGGACACCGACGACCCGGCCTGGTCGGTGCTGGACGGCGAGATCCCGGCCGGTCACCTCGACGGGCTCGGCACGGTCGGGCGCGGCAACCACTTCGTCGAGCTGGCCCGCGTCGGGCCCGTCCTCGCGGCGGAGCACGCCGCGCGGCTCGGGCTGGACGCCGGCGACCTGGTGCTCGTCGTGCACTCCGGCTCGCGCGGGCTGGGCGAACGGATCCTGCGCGAGCACACCGAGGCGCACGGCGCCGGCCCCGCACCCGACCCGGACGCCTACCTGGCCCGGCACGACGCGGCGGTGCGGTGGGGTTCGCTCAACCGGCGGCTGCTGGCCGCGCGGGTCGCGTACGCGCTCGGCGCCGAACCGACCGAGCCGGTCGTCGACCAGTGCCACAACCTGGTCGAGATCCGCGACGGGCGCTACCTGCACCGCAAGGGCGCGGCGCCGGGCGACGGCCGGGACGTGCTGATCGCCGGCACCCGCGGCACGCCCTCCTACCTGGTGGCGGCGCACGCCGGGCCCGAGGCCGGCTACTCGGTGGCGCACGGCGCCGGGCGCAAGATGTCCCGCGCCGACGCGCTGCGCCGGGGCCGGGCCAAGCACACCGTCGAGGAGCTGCGCCGTACGCCGGTCGGCTCGATCGTGGTGTGCGGCGACCGGCAGCTGCTGTTCGAGGAGGCGCCCACCGCGTACAAGCGCATCGAGCAGGTGATCGGCGACCTGGTGGCGCACGACCTCGCCACCCCGATCGCCACGACGGTTCCGCTGGTCACCTACAAGACGCCGGACGTGGGTCGTCGCGACGAGCGCCGGAAGGGCCGCAGGTGACCGAGCTGCTGCTGTCCGCCGGACGCGGACCGGCCGAGTGCGCGTGGGCGCTGGCCCGGCTGCTGTCCCGCCTGGAGGGCGAGGCGGCCCGGCGGGGCCTGCGTACCGACCGGGTCGAGACGGTGGCCGGCGACCGGGCGGGCACCTACCGGTCGGTGCTCGTCCGGATCACCGGCGCCGGGGCGGAGGCGTTCGCGGCCGGGTGGACCGGCACGCTCTGCTGGCAGGCGCCCAGCCCGTACCGGACGGGTCACGGACGGAAGAACTGGTACGTCGCCGCGCGGACGTGCCGGACCGACGTGGTGGTCACGCCGTTCGACGAGGCCGACATCGAGTTCGTGCCGTGCCGCACCGGCGGGCCGGGCGGCCAGCACCGCAACAAGGCCAGCACCGCCGTCCGCGCCACGCACCGCCCGTCCGGCCGGACCGTGGTGGTCGACACCGAACGGCACCTGCACCTCAACCGCCGTATCGCGGTCGAGCTGCTTCGGCAGCGGATCGCCGCCGACGACGAGGCGGCCCGGCGCGCGGGTGTCGACGCCCGCTGGCGCATCCACGACGACCTCGTGCGCGGCGACCCGGTACGGGTGGAGCGGCCGTAGGGCGGGCCGGGCCGTGACCCGTGCCCGCCGTCGGCGGCCGGCTCCACCGTCCGGGCCCGGCGCCCGGCCTCACGCGACGAAGACGCAGAACGGGTGGCCGGCCGGGTCGGCGTACACCCGTAGCGGCTCGTCCGGGTCGTCGGACCGGTCCCGCAGCAGCCGCCCGCCGAGCGCGAGCACCCGCTCGTGCTGCCGGTCCAGCTCGACCACCGACGGCACGGTCAGGTCGAGGTGCAACTGCTGCGGCACCTCCCCCTCCGGCCAGGTCGCCTCCGGCAGCCGGTCGACCTGCTGGAAGGCCAGTTGCGGCACGCCCTCCGCGGTCCGCAGCACCAGCCAGTCCCGGCCGCGCTCGTCCGGTTCCCCGGCCGCCGGTGGCTCGTCACCGGGCCGGTAGACCAGGCCCAGCAGCGCGCGGTAGAACTCGGCCAGGGCGCGCGCGTCGGTGCAGTCCAGCACCACCTGGCACAGCCGCGGACCCGGTCCGTCGGTCATCGTCACCACCTCCGGCCTCCTCTTGCCCCGCCGGTCGGGGCGCAATCCGCCGCGGTGACGCCCCGGCGGTCGCGACCCGATCCGACGCGGTGACGCCCGGCGGTCGCGGCCCGATCCGTCGTCGCTGACCGGTCCGGCTACCGTGGGCGCGGCGGACCGGCGGCCCCAGCCCGCCGACGTGGCGCGCGAGGAGGACGGATGCGACGGAGAAGGACCGGTCTGGCGGCGGCGCTGGCGACAGTGGCCCTCTCGCTCGCCTCCTGCGGCGGCGGGGACGCCGGCACCGATCCCGAGACCTACCTCCGCGACGCGATGCGCGAGGCCGTGTCCGTCAAGCAGGAGACCGGGCAGTTCCCCCGGGGCGTGAGCGATCTGTCGATCGGGGACTACGACGGCATCGGCGTCGTCACGTTCGTCACCGACAACGACGCGTCGGCGCTCTGCGTGCAGCTGTCCGTGCCGGACGCCAAGCGCAGCGTGTACTCCTCCGACCCCGGACAGGTCGCCGACGGCGCCTGCGACATGGACCGCGTCCGGTGAACCCGCTCGTGCAGCGCTTCCGCGCCGTGGTCGCGATGTGGATCTTCGTCGGCTGGGGCGGGTTCCTGCTGGCCGGGTTCCTCGGCCTCGCCCTGCTGACCCAGACGGGTCCGTTCGCCGCCGCGTCGACCTTCTCCGCCGCCGCCGAGTTCGCTCCCGGCGCCGAGATCGAGGTACGGGACACCGGCGTACGCCCCGGCAACATCCTGATCCTCGCCACCCCCGCCACTGTGGACCCCGCCACCGTCCGGTGCACCGCGAAGAGCCGGGTCTACTCCACCGGCGAGCAGCGGACCAGGGAGCTGACCGGGGCCCGGCCCGAGGGGACCGCGGCGGTGATGCGCGACCGCGGCGAACCCCGGCAGTTCACTCCGGTGCTGGCCACCGAGGGCACCGGCTGGATGGAGACCGACTTCGTGAGCTGCACCGGCGCCGGTGCGGAGGCGTTCGCGCTGACCACCGCCAAGGGCATCCAGAGCGACCGGTTCCGGCTCGGCGCCGGACTGCTGCTCATGCTGCTCGCCCCGGTGCTCGCCGGCCTCGGCTGCCTCGCGCAGTACCTCACCCGGAAATGGAACCGGGAGGCGGCTCTGCGCGGCGGCTCGACGAGTTGGCCCTACCGGTGACCGGGCTGCGCCTGCACGTGGGCTGTGCCATGTGGACGCACAAGTCCTGGTCCGGCCGCTTCCTGCCGCACCCGCTGCCCGCGCACGAGCGGCTGCGCGCGTACGCCGGGTGGTGCGACGCCGTGGAGGGCAACACCACGTTCTACGCGACCCCGGCCCGGGAGACGGTGGCGTCCTGGGCCGAGCAGACCGAACCGGGCTTCCGTTTCCTGCCGAAGCTGCCGAAGGTGGTCACGCACGAGCGCCGGCTCACCGGCGGCGAGGCGGAACTGCGGGCGTTCCTGCACGCGATGGAGCCGCTCGGCCCCCGGGCGGACGCGCTCTGGATCCAGCTGCCCGGTTCGTTCGGCCCCGGTGACGTGCCCGACCTCGACCGGTTCCTGCGCACGCTGCCCGCCGGCCACCGGTACGCCGTCGAGGTCCGCCACCCCGCCTTCTTCACCGAGGCCGGTGCGGTACGCGCGCTGGAGGCGACGCTCGACCGGGCCGGCGCCGAGTGGATCCCGTTCGACACCACAGCGTTCTTCCGGGCGCCGCCGACGAGCGACGCGGAGCGGGAGGCGTGGACGCGCAAGCCGCGCCTGCCGCTGCGTACCCGGGCGCTGACCGACCGGCCGATCGTGCGCTACCTGGGCCGGGACGACCCGGCCCGCACCGTCGAGGGCTGGCAGCCGTGGCTGGACGTGGTCACCGGCTGGCTGCGGGAGGGCCGCTCGCCGACCGTGTTCGTGCACACGCCGGACAACGCGGACGCGCCCGAGCTGGCCCGCCGCTTCCACGGCCAGGTCCGCGAGCGGGTGCCCGGGCTCGCGCCGCTGCCGGAGCCGGAGCCGGTCGGCCCGGCCACGCTGTTCTGAGCGCCGTGCGGGATCGCCGGCCCGGTCATGCTGTTCCGAGCGCCGGGTGGGATCGCCGGCCCGGCCGGGCGCAGGCGCGCCCGACCGGACGGTCCGCGCAGCCCGGCCGCACAGACCCGGCGCCGGACCGGACCTCAGCCCGGCCGGCCGCCCTCGGGCGGGGGCAGGCGGTCGTCGTACGCGCCGGACCGGCCCGCGTACCGCTCGCCGCGCAGGAACGGCAGCGGGTTCGGTGTGCAGCCGTGCAGGCCGAGTGTCTGCTGCTGCATCACCGGCGCCGGACGCCCCCGCCCCGGGCAGCGCTCGTGCCCGTGCCCCAGGCGGTGACCGACCTCGTGGTTGACCACGTACCGGCGGTACGCGGCGAGGTCGCTCCCGTAGGCGGGCGCGCCGAGCACCCAGCGGGCCACGTTCACCACCACCCGGTCCCCGCGCCGGCAGGACGTGTACCGGTCCGGCCCGTCCCCGCACAGGTCGTCGCGCGTACCGGGGGTGGCGAGGTAGACGGTGAAGTCGGCGGGCCCGCCGGCGCCGACGCGGCGCAGGGCGATCCGTCCGTCAGTCGTCCAGCCACCCGGGCCGGCGAGGATGCCGGTGACCTGCGCCCCGAACTCGGCCGGTGGCAGACCCGTGATGTCGCGCTCCACCGCCACCCGGTAGCGCAGCAGCCGGCCCGTACCCCTTGTGGTGGCCGGCTCGGCGGCGGCGTACCGCCATCGGTTGCCACCCTCGGCGGGATAGCCGATCCGCGCCGGCCGGGACCGGACGGGCGCCGCCGCCGACGCGGCCGGCGCGGCAGCGGACGGCCCGGCCGGCTCGGACAGCGCGACTGCGGGCTGGTCGGCCCCTGCCGGTGTGCAACCGGCCAGCGACACCGCCAGCGCGATCACCGCCGCGCCGCCGCGTGTCCGGTCCACGGTCCTGGTCATCTCGTCTCCCCTCGGCGCCCGGTCGGGGGCGCGGGGATGAGGACGGGTGACCCGCCGCGAAAGTTGGTCCGGCGGGGACTCAACCTTTTCCGCGTCCCGCACGTCCCTACCGGGGTGAGAGGTGCAGAGGACCGGCATGGCCCGGGGTGACGCGGAGTTCGTCGAGTTCGCGCGGGCGTCCTCCGCGCGGCTGACGCACGCCGCCTTCCTCATGACCGGCAACCACCACCACGCCGAGGACGCCGCCCAGACCGCGCTCGTGCGCACGTACGCGTCCTGGTCCCGGATCCGCAACGGCGACCCGTACGGCTACGCCCGTTCGGTGCTGGTGAACCACCTCGTCGACACCTGGCGGCGGCCGATCCGCGAGTACCCGAGCGACGACCTCCCGGAGCGGCGCGGCGGCGACATGGCCGAGGAGGTGGCGACGCGGCGGTGGCTGGTCACCGCGCTCGGCACGCTCACCGCGCGCGAACGCGCCGTCGTCGTCCTGCGCCACTACTTCGACCTGCCGGAGGCCCAGGTGGCCCGCGAACTCGACGTGTCCGTCGGCACCGTCAAGAGCACCTCGTCCCGGGCGCTGGAGAAGCTGCGTACCGCCGGTCTGTCCGCGCCCCGACCGCAGGAGACGTGCCGGTGACCGAGATGGACGAGCTGCGCCGCGCGATGCGGGCGACCGAACGGGCCGACGGCCTGGACATCGCGGACATCATGCGCCGGGGACGCCGGCTGCGCCGCCGCCGGCGGGTCGGCGCCGGGGTCGCGGCGGCCGTGGCGACGGTCGCGGTGGCGGTCGGGGTCGACGCCGTGGCGACGCGGCCCGGCCCGCCGGACCTCCCGGCCGGGGAGCCGGTCGCCACCGCGTCCACCGCCACTCCCCCACCCGCGCCGACCGCCGCGCCGGCCCCAACCGAGTCGCCGCTGCGGCCGCTCGGGACCGTCGTGGACAGCGGCATCCGGTACGGCGCCGACGCGCGCGTGTTCTTCATGGTCCCGGTCGACGTGCCGGAACTGCCACGTGTGACGATCGGCCTGGTCGCCGGGCGGCGCGCGCCGGACGGCCACCTGACGTCCGACTTCCTGGTCAACGACGTGTCCGGCAGCGACCGCCGGCCGGGCTTCCACGAGATCGGGTACGACCAGCAGCGGGTGCCCGCCGACGCGTCGATCCCCACGTTCGGCTACTTCGTCGGCCCGGCGGCACGCATCGTCGGGACAGTCGACGGCCGGCAGGTCGAGGCGAAACTGGCCCGGTGGAGCGAGGACCGACAGGTGGTGATCTTCTGGTTCGACCCGGCGACCCTCACGCCGGGAACCCCGCTCGACGGCATCACCGCCCGAGACCCCCAGGGCCGCCGCCTGTAGCCTCGCCCGCCCCGGCGACCCGAGCCGCCCGTAGATCTTGGTACGGAACGGCCCCCACGAGGGCGCTCTCGTACCAAGATCTCCGGCTGCTCCCGGGATACGTGACGGGGGGACATGACGCGCCTGGGACCGGCCCTCGTCGGCGATCTTGCACTTTCTGCCCGGTCAGATGGGACATCTGCGACATCGACAGGGCCGCAAGTGCAAGATCGCGGGGAGCGGCCGGGGGCGGGTGGGGGT
>NZ_JAMHIU010000028.1:0-73157 GCF_023896895.1 Micromonospora sp. CPM1 | reverse complement strand
CCCCCGGCCCCCCACCCCCAGGAACATCCCGTCGATCATGAGGTTGGCGGCGCGACACGCCGGGCGCCGGTGCCGTCAACTTCATGATCGACGGGGTGGTGGCCGGGTGGGAGGGTGGGGAGCGTGTCCCGGGAGTGGAAGGTCGCGGGGATTCGCGGCGGGGTGCTGTGGGGCAGCGTCTCCGGTGGGGGCGAGACGCGCGTGCTGCCGGACGGGTGCCTGGACCTGCTCTGGTCCAGCCGGTCCGGGCTGCTGGTCGCCGGCCCGGACCGCACCGCGCACCTGTCGCGGTCCGCGCCGGGGGAGCGGTGGATCGGGCTGCGCCTGCCGCCGGGGACCGGGCCGGCCGTGTTCGGGGTGCCGGCCGAGGAACTGCGGGACCGCCGCGTGCCGCTGGCCGACCTGTGGGGCCGCGCCGCCGCCGAGGTGACCGAGCGGGTCGAGACGGCGCTGGCCACGCCGGGCGACGAGGCTGCCGGGGTGCTCACCCGGGTCGCCCGCGACCGGCTGCGCGCGGCCGGCGGCCCCGACCCGGTCGGCGCGCGGGTCGCCGCCCGCCTGGCCGCCGGGGCCACCGTCGCCGCGACCGCCGCCGAGGTCGGCCTCGGCCCGCGCGCCCTGCACCGCCGCAGCCGGGCCCTGTTCGGGTACGGCCCGAAGACGCTGGCCCGCATCCTGCGGATGCGCCGCGCGCTGGACCTGGCCCGCGCCGGCGCGCCGCTCGCCGAGGTGGCGGTGCGCAGCGGGTACGCCGACCAGGCCCACCTGACCCGCGAGGTGCGCGAGCTGGCCGGGGTGCCCCCGACCCGGCTGATCGCCCCGGCCCGGAGCCGCCCGCAGGCGAGCTGACCGGCACGGAGCCGCGCGCGAGCCGGCTCGCGTCTACTCGGCCGTGGGCAGCGGGGCGAACAGGTCCACGCCGTTGCCGTCCGGATCGTGCAGGACCGCGTACCGCTGGCCCCAGAACGCGTCCCACGGCGGCAGCTCACCGTGGTGCCCGGCGCCGGTCAGCTCGGCGTACCAGCGGTCCACCTCGGCCGGGTCGGCGCACCGGAAGGCCAGGCTCATCCGGTTGTTGCCGCCGGACGGGTCGAAGTCGGGGTGGAAGCTGCGGATCGTCTCGACCGTGTCCCAGGCCAGCCGTACGCCGTTCGGCAGGGTGACCTCGACGTGCCCTTCGGTCTCGGCGCCGGGCGGGATCGGCAGCCCCAGCCGCCGGTAGAAGTCGAGCGTGCGGGCCATGTCGGTGACCACGGTCCCGACCAGATCGAACTGCGGTGTCATGCCGGCCACGGTAGGCGCGCCCGGCCCGGCCCGTCTTGAACGGATCGGACGGGGGACGAGTGGCCGGTGTGGCCGCGCGGCCGGTCGCCGAGACGTTACGGTGGGGGACAAGTCCGGCTTCGAGTAACAAAGCTCGCATTCCGGACGTGCACCGATGACCGGCGAGGGAAGGAAAAGCAGCCGTGACGCATCTGGCCTACCTGGACGCGGGATCCGGCAGTCTCATCGTGCAGGCGGTGGTCGGCGGGGTGGCCGGGGTGGCAGTGGCCGCCAAGCTCTACTGGCGCCGCCTGGTGTCCCGGTTCCGGCGTCAGCCCACCGACCAGGGCCCGGCGGCGTGACGATCCCCGACACCGGCGTCCGCGTCGAACCCGGCTCCTTCCGCGACCCAGGCAACCGGGTGTTCCACCGCGGCGACGAGGTGCTGCGCGGGCTCGACGAGCGCTCGGCCCGCGACTGGCGGGCGCTGGCGGTCACCGACTTCTTCCGGCAGGCCACCACCAGTGGGCAGATCGTCGGCACCGAGGAACTGACCCCGACCCCGGTCGACGCGCCCTGGACCGCGGTGCTGCGGCACGAGCGGATCCCGTTCGTCTCGCACCCCTACGAGTGGTCGTACGCGATGCTGCGCGACGCCGCGCTGCTGCACCTGGACGTGCTGCGGGCCGCCCTGGAAGCCGGCTTCACCACCAAGGACGGCTCGGCCTACAACGTGCAGTGGCGCGGCGCCCGGCCCGTCTTCATCGACGTCGGCTCGTTCGAGGCGCTGCGCGACGGCGAACCCTGGGCCGGCTACCGGCAGTTCTGCCAGACGCTGCTCTACCCGCTGCTGATCCAGGCCCACCTCGGGCTGGACTTCCAGCCGTTCCTGCGCGCCCGCGTCGACGGCGTCGAGCCGGACCAGATGCGGCGGTTGTTCGGCGGCGCCCGGCGCTGGCGAGCCGGCGTCCCCACCCACGTGCACCTGCACGGCGCCATGCAAAACCGCAACTCCGCCGCGAGCACCACCGACGTCCGCGCCCAGTTGCGCGCCGCCGGGTTCTCCCGGGAGCTGGCGCTGGCCACGGTACGCGGGCTGACGAAACTGGTCCGCCGGATCGACCACCGGCCCGGCGACAGCCACTGGTCGGACTACCAGCGCACCTGCGCGTACTCGGTGCCGGACCGGCAGGCCAAGGAGGAGTTCGTCGACCGGGCGGTGGCCGCCGTCGGCGGAGGATCGGCGCTGGACCTGGGCGCCAACGACGGCCGGTACGCCCGCATCGCCGCCCGGCACGCCGCGCACGTCGTCGCCGTCGAGCAGGACCCGGGAGTGGTCGACACGCTCTACCGCGCGCTGCGCGACGAGGGCGAGACACGGATCCTGCCGCTGGTGATGGACCTGGCCGACCCGTCGCCGGGCGGCGGCTGGCGCGGCGTCGAGCGGGCCGCGTTCGCCGACCGGGCCCGCGCGGACACTGTCCTGGCCCTGGCCGTGGTGCACCACCTGGCGATCGGGCGCAACGTGCCGCTGCCCGAGGTGCTCGACCAGCTGACCGCGCTCACCGCCACCGGCGGCAGCCTGGTGGTGGAGTTCGTCCACCCGGACGACCCGATGGCCCGCCGGCTGCTGGCGAACAAGCCGGACGGCCTGTTCCCGGACTACCGGCGGGACGCCTTCGAGGCGCTGCTGGCCCGCCGGGGCCGGGTGGTCGCCCGGACCGAGCTGCCGTCCGGCACCCGCACGCTCTACCAGGTGGTGGTGGGTGGCTGAGGACACCCTCGCACCACCCCGGGAACGCGCGGCCGGACCGGACCGCCGGGAGCGCCGGCCCTGGTGGCGGGCCGAGGCGGCCCGGCTGGCCGAGGTCGCCGCGCTGATCGGGCTGGTGGTCACCCAGCCGCTGCTCGACGTGCTCGGCCGCAGCCCCGACTTCTTCCTGTTCCACCGCGCCTCCTGGGCCGACGTGCTGCTGCTGGTCGCCCTGATCGCGCTCGCGCCGACCATGGTGTTCGCGCTGCTGGGCGCGCTCGCGCTGCCCGCCGGACGCCTCACCCGGTCCGTCGCGCACACCGCGCTCGTGGGACTGCTGCTCGCCGCGCTGGCGGTCCAGGTCGGCCGGCACGTCACGCCGCTTCGGGGCGTACCCCTGCTTGTCGTCGCCGGTGCGGCCGGAGCCGCGGGCGCGGCCGCGCACCGGCGGTGGCGGGCGCCCCGGCGGGTGCTGCGGGTCGCCGCCGCCGGGCCGCTGGTGTTCGTCGGGTTGTTCCTGTTCGCCTCGCCCGCGTCGGCGGTGGTGCTGCCGCGCGGTGAGGGCGGCGCGGCCGGTGTGGCCGGTGCGGGCGCGCACCCGCCGGTGGTCATGATCGTGCTGGACGAGTTGCCGCTGGTGTCCCTGCTCGGCCCGGACGGCCGGATCGACGCCGAGCGCTACCCGAACTTCGCGGCGCTGGCCGGCGGGTCGACGTGGTACCGCAACGCCACCGGCGTCAGCGGCTGGACGCCCTACGCGCTGCCCGCGATGCTCACCGGGCGCTACCCGGAGCGGGGGGCGGCGCCGCACTACTCGCAGTACCCGGACAACCTGTTCACCGCGCTGGGCGGCCTCTACCGGATCAAGGCCGAGGAGAGCATCACCCGGCTCTGCCCGCCGAGCCGCTGCGAGCAGGCCACCACCCCGGAACAGGGGCTCGGCGTGCTGGTCCGGGAGAGCGGCCGGCTGCTCGGCCGAATCGCCGCGCCGGTGGACAGCCGGGTCGACCCGGAGGACTCCTACCGCGAGCGGACCGCCGCCGAGGCCGGGCTGGACGCCGCCGAGCCGGTGCCGGACGACCCGAAGTTCCGCTGGGACACCCTCGACGACAACCAGCCGGCCCGGTTCACCTCGTTCCTCGCCGGGCTGCGCCCCGACACCCGGCCCACGCTGCACTTCCTGCACCTGCTGATGCCGCACTCGCCGTGGGCGTACCTGCCGTCCGGGGCGCACTACGCGGCGCCGGAGGACCTGCCCAACGACGGCGCCGGCTGGGTCGACCTGGCCCGCGCCCGGCACCTGGCGCAGCTCGGCTACACCGACCGGCTGATCGGCGAGACGCTGCGGACGCTGCGCGCCACCGGCCTCTACGACAAGGCGCTGGTGGTGGTCACCGCCGACCACGGGGTGAGCTTCCGCCGGGACTGGCAGGGCCGGGGGATGGACGCCATCGACCACGCCGCGAACGAGGTGGCCTGGGTGCCGATGTTCGTCAAGGAGCCCGGCCAGCGCGCCGGACGGGTGGACGACCGCAACTGGGAGCACGTCGACCTGCTGCCCACGATCGCCGACGAGACGCACATGCGGGTGCCCTGGCGGATGGACGGCCGGTCGGCGAAGGCGGCGCCGCGCGAGCGGGCCGACAAGCGCTTCTACGACCGCCCCGGCCAGCCGGTCACCGTCACCGGCGGCGTGCCCGCCCCGCTCCCGCCGCTCCCGGTCGACCCGCTCGTCGGCACCCGGGTCGGGGACGTGCCGGCAGGCGGGTCCGCGACGGTGGCGAACCGGGACGCGTTCGACGCGGTCGACCCGGCCGGCGGCGGGCTGCCCGCGCTGGTCTGGGGCACCGTGCCGGACGGCGTGCCCGACGGCGCCCGGCTCGCCGTGGCGGTGAACGGCACGGTCGGCGCGGTGGTGCCCGTGGTGCCGCCGGACGCCGGTGGACGGCGCTTCGCGGCGCTGCTCGCCGACGACCGGCTGTTCGCCGCCGGAGCCAACCGGCTCGACCTCTACCGGGTCGGTGACGACGGGACGCTGCGGCGGCTCACGCTGTCGTGACGGACCTCCCGAACGTGCCCATGGCCGCGCTCCCATCCGGTTTCCGGACCGGCTGGCCGGGAAACAGGTGACGCACACCTCACCCTCAAACCATGACGAGCGGTGTTCTCCGCGCCGTGATTACGGTAGAAGCGAAGGCAATTCAACGAAGATCTTGCCGGCGAAGCGAGGAACAGATGACGGAAGTCAAGCTCGACCACCCCGGTGGGCAGCTGTCGATGCCGGTGCAGTCCGCGGTTGAGGGCCCCGCCGGGATCGGGGTGAGCAAGCTGCTCAAGGAAACCGGGATGACCACGTACGACCCCGGTTTTGTGAACACCGCGTCCTGCTCGTCCGCCATCACCTACATCGACGGTGATGCCGGCATCCTGCGGTACCGCGGCTACCCGATCGACCAGCTGGCCGAGAAGTCCTCCTTCCTGGAGGTCTCCTACCTGCTGATCTACGGCGAGCTGCCGTCCCAGACGCAGCTCACCGAGTTCAGCGAGCGGATCCGGCGGCACTCCCTGCTGCACGAGGAGATGCGCCGCTTCTTCGACGGGTTCCCCCGCGACGCGCACCCGATGGCCGTGCTCTCCTCGGCCGTCAGCGCCATCTCGACCTTCTACCAGGACAGCCTGGACCCGTTCGACTCCGAGCACGTGGAGATGTCCACGGTGCGGCTGATGGCGAAGGTCCCCACCATCGCCTCGTACGCGTACAAGAAGTCGATCGGGCAGCCGCTGCTGTACCCGGACAACTCGCTGGGCTACGTCGAGAACTTCCTGCGGATGACCTTCGGCGTGCCGGCCGAGCCGTACGAGGTCGACCCGGTGGTGGCCCGGGTGCTGGACATGCTGTTCATCCTGCACGCCGACCACGAGCAGAACTGCTCCACCTCGACCGTGCGGCTGGTCGGCTCCAGCAACGCCAACCTGTTCGCCTCGGTCTCGGCCGGCGTGAACGCGCTGTTCGGCCCGCTGCACGGCGGCGCCAACCAGGCCGTCCTGGAGATGCTCCAGAAGATCCAGGCCGACGGCGGCGACGTCCGCTCCTTCGTGCAGAAGGTGAAGGACAAGCAGGACGGCGTGAAGCTGATGGGCTTCGGGCACCGGGTCTACAAGAACTACGACCCGCGCGCCGCCATCGTGAAGAAGGCCGCCCAGGACGTGCTCGGCCGGATGGCCAAGCCGGACCCGCTGCTGGACCTCGCGGTGCAGCTGGAGGAGATCGCGCTCGCCGACGACTTCTTCGTGTCCCGGCGGCTCTACCCGAACGTGGACTTCTACACCGGCCTGATCTACAAGGCCATGGGCTTCCCGACCAAGATGTTCACGGTACTGTTCGCGCTCGGCCGGCTGCCCGGCTGGATCGCGCAGTGGCGCGAGATGATCAACGACCCGGAGACCAAGATCGGTCGCCCGCGGCAGATCTACACCGGGGCCACCGAGCGGGACTACGTCCCCGCCGCCCAGCGCTGACCCAACCCCGGCGAAAGGCCGCCGCCTCCGTCCGGAGGCCGGCGGCCTTTCCCGTACGCGCCCCCGCCCGCCCCCACTCCCGTTGATCTTGCACTCGGTGCCCCGGCATTGCGGGCATTGCGGCCCTCCTGGGGGCACCAAGTGCAAGATCGCGGGGGAGAGGGGGAGAGGGGGAGAGGGGGAGAAGGGGCGCTAGCGGAGGCCGGCGGCGGTGAGGAGGTTGCCCTCGGGGACGCGCGGCGCGGGGTGGCCGTGTGCCATGCGGTGCTTGGCGCGGGCGGCGGTGAACGCCGGGTCGCCGGCGATGGCGGCGGCGTACGCGGCGGCCGTGCGGGACGCGATGGCGGCCCAGCCGTACTGCTCGTGCACCATGGCACGGGCCCGCCGGGCGAGCGCACGCGCCCGGTCCCGGTCGGACAGCAGCGTGTGCACCGCCTCGGCCAGCCCGTCCGGGTCGTGCGGGGCGAACGTCATCCCGGTGACGCCCGGCTCGACGATCTCGGCCAGTCCGCCGGTACGGGCCACCGCCAGCGGCGCGCCCGCGGCTGCCCCCTCCAGCGCCACCATGCCGAACGGCTCGTAGATGCTCGGCACCGCGAAGCAGTCCGAGGCGGCCATCACGGCGGGCAGGTCGGTGCCGCCGAGGAACCCGGGCATGCTCACAGTCGCGCCCAGCCCGAGGCGGTGCACCTCGGCCTCCAGGTCCGCCTTGTACGGGCCGTCGCCGACGATCACCGCGCGCAGCCCGGGGTGCCGGTCGCGCAGCCGGGGCAGCCCGGCCAGCAGGTGCTGCACGCCCTTCTCGTACACCAGGCGGCCGGCGAACGTGACCAGCGGGCCGTCGGCGGCGAACCGGGCCCGGGCGGCGGCGACCGCCGACGCGGGCACCCGCCAGCGGTGCGGCTCGACGCCGTTGGGGACCACGTCGACCCGGGCGGCGTCGACGCCGAAGAGCGCGCCCACCTCGTCGCGCATGTAACCGGAGCAGACGATCACCCGGCCGGACTCGCCGGCGAGCCAGTGTTCGACGCCGTGGATGGTGCGGTTCATCTCCTCGGGCAGCCAGCCCTGGTGCCGGCCCGCCTCGGTGGCGTGGATGGTGCTGACCAGCGGCACGTCGAGGTGCTCGCGCAGCGTCATCGCGGTGTGCGCGACGAGCCAGTCGTGGGCGTGGATGACGTCGTAGGAGCCGGCGGAGGCGGCGCGTAGCGCGGCCCGGGTCAGGGTGTGGTTGAACGCCATGGTCCAGGCCAGCAGTGATCCGGTGGCGAGGGGGAACGTGACCGGGTCCTCGGCGGCGCGGACGATGCGGACGCCGTCGGCGTACTCCTCCAGGGGAGCGCCCTCGGCGTGGCGGGTGACGACTGTGACCTCGTGCCCGGCGGCGGCCAGCGCCACGGAGAGCGCGTGGACGTGGCGGCCGAGGCCGCCGACGAGCACCGGCGGGTACTCCCACGACAGCATCAGGATGCGCCGGGTCCGGGGCCCGGCCCCGGCCGGCGACGGGGGCGCCGGGCGGGAGGTGAGGGTGGGCCGGTGGAGCCGGTCCGTCGCGGTGGCGGGCTGAGCGCCGACCCGCAGAGTGGTCACGTCGATCTCCGTCCATGCATGGTGAGGCACGCCGGCATCGGTGGCGGCGACGAGCGGTGGTGAGGGGTGGCCGAACGGCCGGGCGGGCCCGCGCGCGCGTGGACCCGGATCCAGGAAAGTCCATCTGCCGCCGGTCCGCATCTTGAAAAGGTCGATCGTGACGGATGACACCCGAACGTCTGTCCGGACTCAGGAGGGCGGATTCGGTTACGGTCCGAACGGGTGGATTGACGGGCGGTACGACGGGGCATCACCGGCGTGCGCATCGGCGGTGCCCCCCGCCCGATGCGCTCACGATCATGGGCCGAAGGAGCGACATGCAGGTCTGGCCGGGCGAGAGCTACCCCCTCGGCGCCACGTACGACGGGATGGGCACCAACTTCGCGATCTTCTCCGAGGTGGCGGAGAAGATCGAGCTGTGCCTGTTCGACGAGTGGGACATCGGCACCGAGCGCCGGGTGGAGCTGCGCGAGGTCGACGCGTACGTCTGGCACGCCTACATCCCCGGCGTCGAGCCCGGCCAGCGCTACGGCTACCGGGTGCACGGGCCGTGGAACCCGGCCGAGGGGCTGCGCTGCAATCCGCACAAGCTGCTGCTCGACCCGTACGCGAAGGCGGTCGACGGGGAGGTCACCTGGCACCCCTCGGTCTACGACTACGAGGTCGGCGGCGACCCGGACCGGATGAACACCGCCGACTCGGCGCCGTACATGCCGAAGTCGGTGGTGGTGAACCCGTACTTCGACTGGGGCAACGACCGGCCGCCGCGCACCCCGTACCACCACTCGGTGATCTACGAGGCGCACGTGCGCGGCCTGACCATGCGCCACCCGGGCATCCCGGAGGAGCTGCGCGGGACGTACGCGGCGATCGCCTCCCCGGTGATGATCGAGCACTTCAAGCGGCTCGGCGTGACAGCGGTGGAGCTGATGCCGGTGCACGAGTTCGTGCACGACCACCGCCTGGCCGACCTGGGGCTGCGCAACTACTGGGGCTACAACACCATCGGCTTCTTCGCCCCGCACCACGGCTACTCCGCGCTGGGCCGCCTGGGCCAGCAGGTGCAGGAGTTCCGGGGCATGGTCAAGGCGCTGCACGCCGCCGGCATCGAGGTCATCCTCGACGTGGTCTACAACCACACCGCCGAGGGCAACCACCTCGGCCCCTCGCTGAGCTTCAAGGGCATCGACACGCCCAGCTACTACCGGCTCTCGGAGGAGGACCGGCGCTACTTCGTCGACTACACCGGCACCGGCAACAGCCTCAACGTCCGCAGCCCGCACTCGTTGCAACTGATCATGGATTCGCTGCGCTACTGGGTCACCGAGATGCACGTCGACGGCTTCCGGTTCGACCTGGCCGCCACGCTGGCCCGCGAGTTCTACGAGGTGGACCGCCTGTCCACGTTCTTCGAGGTGGTGCAGCAGGACCCGGTGGTCGGCCGGGTCAAGCTCATCGCCGAGCCGTGGGACGTCGGCCCCGGCGGCTACCAGGTCGGCAACTTCCCGCCGCAGTGGACCGAGTGGAACGGCAAGTACCGCGACACCGTACGCGACTTCTGGCGCGGCGAGCCGGCCACGCTCGCGGAGTTCGCCTCCCGCATCTCCGGCTCCGCCGACCTCTACCAGGACGACGGCCGCCGCCCGTTCCACAGCATCAACTTCGTCACCTGCCACGACGGGTTCACGCTCACCGACCTGGTGTCCTACAACGACAAGCACAACGAGGCCAACGGCGAGGACAACCGGGACGGGGAGAGCCACAACCGGTCCTGGAACTGCGGCGTCGAGGGCGAGACCGACGACCCGGGCGTGCTGGCGCTGCGGGCCCGGCAGCGGCGCAACTTCCTGGCCACGCTGATCCTGTCCCAGGGCGTGCCGATGCTCGGCCACGGCGACGAACTGGGCCGCACCCAGCGCGGCAACAACAACGCCTACTGCCAGGACAGCGAGCTGGCCTGGGTGGACTGGGACCGCGCCGACACCGAGCTGCTGGACTTCGTCCGCCGGCTCACCGAGTTCCGCAACCGGCACCAGGTGTTCCGCCGCCGCCGGTTCTTCACCGGCCTGCCGGTGGGTGGCCGGGCCGCCGGTTCCGGGCTGCCGGACCTGGCCTGGTACACCCCGGACGGCCGGGAGATGACCGGCGAGGACTGGGGCAACGACTTCGGCCGCTCGGTCGCCCTGTTCGTCAACGGCGACGGCATCGGCGAACGCGGCCAGTACGGCCAGCGCCACCGGGACGACTCCTTCCTGCTGCTGTTCAACGCGCACGACGCGCCGCTGGACTTCACGCTGCCCGGCGAGGAGTTCGGCACCCGGTGGGAGCTGGTGATCAGCACCGCGGAACCCGATCCGGAGAAGACGACGCTCGTCGAGGCGGGCGGCACGGTCTGCGTGCCGGACCGCTCACTGCTGGTCCTGGAGAGGACGGCCTGAGCCATGCCCGACACCCCCCGCTCGACCTACCGCATCCAGGTGCGGCCCGGCTTCGACCTGGACGCCACGGCCGAGCTGGCGGGCTACCTCGCCGCGCTCGGCGTCACCCACCTCTACACCGCGCCCCTGCTCACCGCCACCCCCGGCTCCACGCACGGCTACGACGTGGTCGACCACCGCGCGGTCAACCCGCAGCTCGGCGGCGAGGCCGCCCGGGCGCGGCTGGTCCGGGCGCTGCGCGCGGCCGGGCTGGGCCTGGTCGTGGACATCGTGCCCAACCACGCCGGGGTGGCCCGGCCCGAGGCCAACCCGGCCTGGTGGGACGTGCTGCGGCGGGGACGCGACTCGGCGTACGCGCGCTGGTTCGACATCGACTGGGACCGCGGCCGGCTGCTGCTGCCGGTGCTCGCCGACACCGCCGACGCGCTCGACGACCTGAAGCTCGTCGACGGGGAGCTGCGCTACCACGAGCACCGCTTCCCGGTCGCCGACGGCACCGGCGACGGAACCCCCCGGCAGGTGCACGACCGGCAGCACTACGAGCTGGTGAACTGGCGGCGCGGCGACGCCGAGCTGACGTACCGCCGGTTCTTCGCCGTGTCCGACCTGGCCGGCCTGCGGGTGGAGGACCCGGAGGTCTTCGACGCCACCCACGCGGAGATCCTGCGCTGGGTCGACGCCGGTGAGGTCGACGGCATCCGCGTCGACCACCCGGACGGGCTGCGCGACCCGGCCGGCTACCTGGCCCGGTTGCGCGCCGCCGCGCCGCAGCGCTGGCTGGTGGTGGAGAAGATCCTGGAGTACGGCGAGGACCTGCCGGACTGGCCGGTCGACGGCACCACCGGCTACGACGCGCTGGCCGCCGTGTCCGGGCTGTTCGTCGACCCGGACGCCGAACCGGAGTTCACCACGCTCGACGGCCGGCTGACCGGGCGGCACACCTCCTGGGAGGACCTGACGCACGCCACCAAGCTGGAGGCCGCCACCCGGCTGCTCGGCGCCGAGCTGACCCGCCTGGCCGCGCTCGTGCCGGAGCTGCCGGGCGAGCAGGTCCGCGCCGCCCTGGCCGAGCTGGCCGCCTGCTTCCCGGTCTACCGCGGCTACCCGCCCGAGGGCGCCCGGCACCTGGCCGCCGCCCGCAGCGAAGCGGGCCGCCGCCGGCCCGACCTGACCGGCGTCCTCGACCAGGTCACCGCCCGGCTGCGCGACCCCGGCCACGAACTGGCCGCCCGGTTCCCGCAGCTCACCGGCGCGGTGATGGCCAAGGGCGTGGAGGACACCGCGTACTACCGGTGGAGCCGGTTCGTCGCCCTCAACGAGGTCGGCGGCAGCCCGGCCCACTTCGGTGTGCCCCCGGCCGAGCTGCACCGGTTCGCCGCCAGCCGGCACGTGCGCTGGCCGGCCAGTATGACCGCGCTCTCCACCCACGACACCAAGCGCGGCGAGGACGTCCGCGCCCGCCTCGCGGTGCTGTCCGAGCTGCCCGGCCGCTGGGCCGAGCGGGTCGCCGACTGGATGTCGCGCGCGCCGCTGGCCGACCCCGCGCTGGCCCACCTGCTCTGGCAGACCGCCGTCGGGGCGTGGCCGATCGAACGGGAGAGACTGCACGGGTACGCCGAGAAGGCCGCCCGGGAGGCGTCGGTCACCACGAGCTGGGCCGACCCGGACCCGGCCTTCGAGCACGAGATGCACGCCCTGGTCGACCGGATGTACGACGACCCGGAACTGCACGCCCAGATCACCGCGTTCGCCGCCGAGATCACCCCGCCCGGCTGGTCCAACGCGCTCGGGCAGAAGCTGGTCCAGCTCTCCATGCCCGGCGTGCCCGACGTCTACCAGGGCACCGAACTGTGGGAGAACTCGCTCGTCGACCCGGACAACCGCCGGCCGGTCGACTTCGCCGTACGCCGGGACATGCTGGCCCGGCTCGACGCCGGCTGGCGGCCCGCGGTGGCCGCCGACGGCGCGGCCAAGCTGCTCGTGGTGTCCCGGACGCTGCGGCTGCGCCGCGACCGCCCGGACCTGTTCGGCGGCTACCGGCCGGTGCCGGCACGCGGCCCGGCGGCCGCGCACGCGGTGGCCTTCGACCGGGGCGGCGCGGTCGCGGTGACGACCCGGCTGCCGCTGCGGCTGGCCCGCTCCGGCGGCTGGCGGGACACGACCGTGTCACTTCCCGTTCATCAGTGCACCGACTTGTTCACCGGGCGGGTCTACAGTGGTTCTGAGCTGCTCCTCGATGATCTGCTGAGCACCTATCCCGTCGCCCTCCTCGCACCCACCGACTCTGTGGAGGCCGCCGCATGACCGAGTTCACGGTGTGGGCGCCCGAGGCCGCCCGGGTGCGGCTGCGCCTGCCCGGCGTCGCCGACCACGCGATGCGTCCCGGGCCGGACGGCTGGTGGCGGGTCGAGGTGCCCGGCGCCGGGCCGGGCACCGACTACGCGTTCCTGCTCGACGACGACGACCAGGCCCTGCCCGATCCCCGCTCGGCCTGGCAGCCGGCCGGGGTGCACGGGCCGAGCCGGCTCTACGACCACGCGGCGTTCGGCTGGACCGACGCCGCCTGGACCGGCCGGCAGCTGCCCGGCAGCGTGCTGTACGAGCTGCACATCGGCACGTTCACCCCGGAGGGCACGTTCGACGCGGCGATCGCCAAGCTCGACCACCTGGTCGACCTCGGCGTGGACATGGTCGAGCTGCTGCCGGTGAACGCGTTCAACGGCGAGCACAACTGGGGCTACGACGGCGTCTGCTGGTACGCCCCGCACGAGCCCTACGGCGGCCCGGACGGCCTGAAACGGTTCGTCGACGCCGCCCACGCCAAGGGCCTGGGGGTGATCCTCGACGTCGTCTACAACCATTTCGGGCCCTCCGGGGCCTACGCGCCGCGGTTCGCGCCGTACCTCACCGAGCAGAGCAACACCTGGGGCCGCACCGTCAACCTGGACGGCCCGCACTCCGACGGGGTACGCCGCTACATCGCCGACAGCGTGCTGACCTGGCTGCGCGACTACCACGTCGACGGGCTGCGGCTGGACGCCGTGCACGCCATGCCCGACGGCCGGGCCGTGCACTGGCTGGAGGAGGTCGCCGCCGAGGTGGAGGCGCTGTCCACGCACCTCGGACGCCCGCTGTCGCTGATCGCCGAGAGCGACCTCAACGACCCGCGCCTGATCACGCCCCGCGAGGCGGGCGGGTACGGCCTGCACGCCCAGTGGAACGACGACGCCCACCACGCGCTGCACACGCTGCTCACCGGCGAGCGGCAGGGCTACTACGGCGACTTCGGCTCCCTGGAATGCCTCACCGACGTGCTGACCGGCGGGTTCTTCCACGCCGGCACCTGGTCCAGCTTCCGCGGCCGCAGCCACGGCCGCCCGGTCGACCGGCAGCGCACGCCCGGCCACCGCTTCGTGGCGTACCTGCAGAACCACGACCAGATCGGCAACCGGGCCACCGGCGACCGGATCTCCGCCACGCTGTCGCCCGGCCTGCTGCGCGTCGGGGCGACGCTGCTGATGACCGCGCCGTTCACGCCGATGCTGTTCATGGGGGAGGAGTGGGCGGCCTCCACGCCCTGGCAGTTCTTCACCAGCCACCCCGAGCCGGAACTGGCGACGGCGGTGGCCACCGGCCGCCGACGCGAGTTCGCCGGCCACGGCTGGGCCACCGACGACGTCCCCGACCCGCAGGACCCGCAGACGTTCCTGCGGTCCCGGCTGGACTGGGCCGAGCTGGACAAGCCGGAGCACCGCGAGACGTACGACCTGTACCGACGGCTGATCGCGCTGCGCCGCTCCCGGGCCGACCTGTCCGACCCCCGGCTGGACCGGGTCGACGTACGCCACGGCGACCGGTTCCTGGTGATGCGGCGCGGCGACACGCTCGTGGTGGCGAACCTGGCCGGCCGGGCGCAGCGGATCAACCTGCCCGGCGTGGTACGCCGGGTGCTGCTCGCCACCTCCGAGGGCGTCACGGTCATGCGCGACGGCATCGAGCTGCCGCCGGAGTCGGCCGCGATCGTGGCGCTCTGACCGCTTGCCGGCGTCGATCTTGGACTTGTGGCGCCTCGAAGGTCCCACCTGTCCGGTTCGCGAACCACCACAACTCCAAGATCGGCGGAGCGGGGGGCGGTGAGTTCGCGGCGGGAGCATGGTCCTACCTCCGACGGCCCGACCCTGGAGGTTCCATGTCCGACACGCTGACCCGTCGCGAGTTGTGGGCGCTCGCGCACGCCGAGCGCGCCGCCCTGGCCGACGATCTCACCGGGCTCGACGCGGCGCAGTGGGCGCGGCCCTCCCTGTGCAGCCGCTGGTCGGTGGAGGAGACGCTCGCGCACATGACCGCGGCGGCGAGCGTCGGCCGCGCCCGCTGGGTCGCCAGCGTGCTCGGCGCCCGGTTCGACTTCGACCTGCACAACGACCGCCGGCTGGCCGAGCACCGGGGCGCCGACCCGGGGGAGACGCTCGACCGGTTCCGCCGGATCGTCGGCAACAGCACGTCGACGTTCGGGCCGACCGAGGCCTGGCTCGGTGAGGTGGTCGTGCACGCCCAGGACATCCGGCGTCCGCTCGGCCTGACCCGGACGCCCTCGGTCGAGGCCGTCACGCCGGTCGCCCGCTTCTTCGCCGGCCGGGACTTCACGGTGGCCGGCCGCAGTGCGGTCGAGGGCCTGCGGGTGGAGGCGACCGACGGGCCGTTCAGCGCCGGGGCCGGCCCGCTGGTCAGCGGCACCACGCTCGCGCTGATGATGGCGATGGCCGGACGGGCCGCCTACTGCGACGACCTCACCGGCCCCGGCGTGCAGACGCTGCGGGAGCGCTGCACGCCCGCTTGACGACGCCCGGCGGCGGAACGCGGAGGGCCGTCGTGCCGGACGCCGGGCCCGGTGAGGGTCACGACCTCGGCAGCGTCAGGATCTCCGCGCCGTCGTCGGTGATGGCGATGGTGTGCTCGCTGTGCGCGGTACGGCAGCCCGTCGCGCTGCGCAGCGTCCACCCGTCGGCGTCGGTGACCAGCGTGGCGGTGTCCGCCATCACCCAGGGCTCCAGCGCCAGCAGCAGCCCGGGACGCAGCGTGTAGCCGCGCCCTGGCCGTCCGGTGTTCGACACGTGCGGGTCCTGGTGCATCGTCGACCCGACGCCGTGACCGCCGAACTCGGTGTTGACCGAGTATCCGGCCTCGGTGAGGACCGAGCCGATGGCGTGCGAGAGGTTCCCGACGCGGGCGCCGGGACCGGCGGCGGCGATCCCGGCGCGCAGCGCCCGTTCGGTGGCGTCGATCAGCGCGACGCTCTCCGCGGGCCGGGCGTCGCCGACGAGGAAGCTGATCGCGGAGTCGGCCACCACCCCGCCCAGCGAGACGGCCAGGTCGAGGCTCAGCAGGTCGCCGTCGGCGAGCGCGTAGTCGTGCGGCAGTCCGTGCAGCACCGCGTCGTTGACCGACGTGCAGATGTAGTGGCCGAACGGCCCGCGTCCGAAGGACGGCGCGTAGTCGACGTAGCAGGACTGCGCCCCGGCCTCGGCGATCATGCGCTGGGCCTGCCTGTCGATGTCGAGCAGGTTGGTGCCGACGGTGGTGCTGCCGCGCAGCGTCTGCAGGATGTGGGCGACCAGGGCGCCGGTGTCCCGCGCCCGCCGGACGTCGGTGGGGCTCAGGATCTCGATCATGCAGGCGCCTTCCTCGCGTAACCAATAAGTATCCCGGCCATGTTATCCCGGTATTAGAATCCTGGCATGGTCAGGTTGCCTCTCACTCCCGCCGAGGTCGAGCGTGGGCAGCGCCTCGGCGCGCTCCTGCGGCGAGCGCGGGGTGAGCGTTCGATGCTGCTCACCGCGCTCGACGCGGGCGTCTCCCCGGAGACGCTCCGGAAGATCGAGTCCGGCCGGGTCGCCACGCCGGCGTTTCCCACCATCGCGGCCATCGCCGACGTCCTCGGCCTCTCCCTCGACGAGGTGTGGTCGGAGATCAACAGGCCCGACGGCGCGGTGCGTCTCGCGTCGTCCGAGCGGCGGCTGGCCTCGTAGGGCCGCCTCGCCGACCGGATGAGCATACTGAGTATGCTCCCACGCATGCCACCCTCACGTCGCACCGTCGCCCTCGTCGTCCCCGTCGCCGGCTTCCTGCTCGGCTTCCTGGACTTCGTCTGGATCAAGTGGGTGCCGTTCCCGTTCGCCGAACTCGCCAACTCCACCGCCACCTGGGCGGTCGCCGCGTTCGCGCTGGGCTGGTGGATCCGGTCGGGCGCGGTGCGCGCCGCCGTCGCGGCCAGCGTCCTGCTCATCGTCGCGGTGCCCAGCTACTACCTCGCGGCGACGCTGCTCCAGGGCGACGACCTCGCCGTGATCTGGTCGCCCACCTCGATCGTCTGGATGGCGTTCGGCGTGGTGGCGGGCGTGGTGTTCGGCGTCGCCGGCATCTGGGCGCGGACCGAGGGATGGCGCCGCGTCGTCGGGACCGCGCTGCCGGTGGCCGTGTTCGTCGAGGAGGCGCTGCGGTTCGCGCTGAAGTCGCGGTCCGGCTATCCCGGCGCGTGGTGGAACGTGGCCATCGACCTCGCGCTCGCCGCGCTGCTGGTGGTGCTGGTCGGCCGGTCCGCCCGGGTACGGCTGCTGGCCGCCGCGGTGGCGGTCCCGCTGGCCGCGGCGGGCGCGGTCACGTTCTCCGTCGTCGCCGGCTGACCCCGCGGCGACGGCAGGCGGGCCACCCGGCGGGCGGCGAGCCGGGTGACCGCGCCGGAGAGGCGGCGGACCACCGGCCCGACCGGGATCGGCGACAATGGCCCGGGAACGGCGTGGTCCGGACGACGAGGGAGGAAACGGTGATCCGACGGCAGGTGCTCGCGGCGGCGATGCTCACGGCGACGGCTCTGGTGGCCGGCTGCACGGAGAGCCGGCCCGAAGCCGCGTCCCCCACCAGCGCCCCGGCCACGCCCGCCGCGTCGGCCACACCGAGCGCCGCACCCACCCCCTCGCCGGTGCCCGCGCCTCCGGAACTGGCCGCACTGGAGCGGCGCTCCGGCGCCCGGATCGGCGTCTTCGCCGTCGACACAGGCACCGGCCGCACCCTCGCGCACCGCGCCGACGAGCGGTTCGCGTACGCCTCGACGTGCAAGGCGCTGGCGGCGGGCGCGATGCTGGCCGCCACGTCCGACGCCGAGCGGGACCGCGTGGTCCGCTACCGGCGGGCGGACCTGGTGGCGCACTCCCCGGTGACCGAACGGCACGTGGAGACCGGGATGACGCTGCGGGACGCCGCCGAGGCGGCGGTGCGGTACAGCGACAACACCGCCGGCAACCTGCTGTTCGACGCGCTCGGCGGCCCGGCCGGCTTCGCGCGGGCGCTACGGGAGGTGGGCGACCAGGTCACCAGGCCGGCCCGTACCGAACCGGAGCTCAACGCGGCCACGCCCGGCGACGAGCGCGACACCAGCACGCCCCGCGCGCTGGCCGGCTCGCTGCGGGCGTACGCGCTGGGTGAGGCCCTGCGGCCCGCGGACCGCGACCTGCTGCTCGGCTGGATGCGGGCCAGCACCACCGGGAGCGGGCTGGTCCGGGCCGGCGTGCCGGCCGGCTGGCAGGTGGCGGACAAGTCCGGCACCGGCGGGTACGGCACCCGCAACGACATCGCCGTGGTGTGGCCGCCGGACCGGGCGCCGATCGTGCTCGCGGTCATGACCAGTCGCGACAGCCGCGACGCGAAGCCCGACGACGCGCTGGTCGCCCAGGCGGCGCGGGCGACGGTGACCGCGTTGCGCTGACGGGAGGCCCGGCTCAGGGAATCGGCCACTCGTGCACTGGCCGGTTGCTGTGCATCAGGTCGACGTAGTGGCGGACCACCTCGCGCAGCGCCGCCGGCCGGTCCATGTGGTCGGCCGACTCCAGCCGGTGCAGCGTCTCCACCTGCCACGTCGCGCCGTTGCGGCCGGTCAGGCAGCGCTGCTCGACGATGCCGAGCAGCCGGTCCCGTTCCGCCGGGTCCAGGCCCCACCGGTCCAGCCCGTGGTGGGCCATCGGCAGCAGCCGGCGCAGCACCAGCTCGGTCACCGGCAGGTAGCCCAGCCCGGGCCAGTACACCTGGGCGTCGATGCCGTGCCGGGCGCAGGCGTTGAAGTTCTCCTCGGCCGCGCTGAACGACATCTGCGACCACAGCGGACGGTCGGACTCGGCGAGCGCCCGCACCAGGCCGAAGTAGAACGCGCCGTTGGCGACGGTGTCCAGCACCGTCGGCCCGGCCGGCAGCACCCGGTTCTCCACCCGCAGGTGCGGCCGGCCCTTGAGCACGTCGTAGACCGGCCGGTTCCACCGGTAGATGGTGCCGTTGTGCAGCCGCAGCTCGGCCAGCTTCGGCACTCCGCCGCTGTGCAGCGTGGTGGCCGGGTCCTCCGCGTCGCAGACCGGCAGCAGCGCCGGGAAGTAGCGCACGTTCTCCTCGAACAGGTCGAACACCGAGGTGATCCAGCGTTCGCCGAACCACACCCGCGGGCGTACGCCCTGAGCCTTTATCTCCTCCGCCCGGGTGTCGGTGGCCTGCTGGAACAGCGGCACCCGGGTCTCGCGCCACAGTTCCCGGCCGAAGAACAGCGGGGAGTTCGCGCCGAGCGCCACCTGGACGCCGGCGATCGCCTGCGCGGCGTTCCAGTAGTCGGCGAACTGCGCCGGGCTGACCTGGAGGTGGAACTGGGTGCTGGTGCACGCCGCCTCCGGCGTGATCGTGTCGGCCGTGGTGGCCAGCCGCTCCACCCCGCTGATCGCGATCGGCAGGTCCTCGCCGCGGGCGGCGAAGATCTGCTCGTTGAGCAGCGCGTACCGGGGATTGGCCGACAGCGTCTCGGCGGTCAGGTGCTCCGGGCGCAGCGTCGGCAGGATGCCGACCATGACCATGTGCGCGCCGACCGCGCGGGCCTTCGACTCCGCGGCGTTCAGGCTGGCCCGGACGTGCTCCTCGAACGCGGCGGTGCCGGTGCCGGCGAGCCGCCGCGGCTCGACGTTGATCTCCACGTTGAACTGGCCCAGTTCGGTCTGGAACGCCGGGTCGGCGATCGCCTCCAGCACGTCGGCGTTGCGCATGGCCGGGTCGAAGACGTCGTCGACCAGGTTCAGTTCGATCTCCAGGCCGGTCATCGGCCGCTCCACGTCGAACCGGGACTCGCGCAGCATCTCGGCGAACACGTCCAGGCACCGCCGGACCTTCTCGCGATAGCGGGCCCGGTCCTCCCGGCTGAAGGTACGCACGCCGACGTCCTCGCCCATGGTCACCACCCTGTCACCGTTGGTTCTCCCCAACCTCGCACGGAGTGGCGGGTCAGGAAAGGCCCGGAGGCCCTTTTCTGTACCCCGTGGCGGCCCCGGTGATCCCCGTCGCGGGGCAGCGGGTTCCGTCCGGGCGGCCCGGCCCGGGCGGCTAACATGGCCGCCGACGGCGAAGGGGAGTGGCTGATGCGCGACGGGTGGATCCGGGCGTTCGTGGTGGCGGCGTTCGCCGAGGGATGCTCCTGGGCGGCCCTGCTGGCCGGCATGGCGGTCAAGTACGGCCCGCCCGGCAACGAGATCGGCGTGAAGATCTTCGGCCCCGTCCACGGTGCGCTGTTCGTGGTCTACGGCCTGCTGGCGCTCGTGGTGGCCCTGCGGCGCCGCTGGACGCTCGTGCAGACCGGGCTGGCCCTGGCCAGCGCGGTGCCCCCGTTCGCCACGGTGCTGTTCGAGCGCTGGGCGAGCCGCCGGGGCCTGCTCGACGCGCCGGCTCCGGTGGAGAAGCCGCTCACCCCGGCCGGTCGCTGACCGAGGCGAGGTCCTCCGCGAGGAAGCCGGCCAGCACGTCGGTCAGCTCCCGTGGCGCCTCCTCGGCCATGTGGTGCCCGGACGGGATCGAGGCCGTCCGCACGTCGTCGGCCCAGTCGCGCCAGATGGCGGCCGGGTCGCCGTAGAGGTCGACCATGTCGTCGCGTTCGGACCAGGCGAACAGCACCGGGCAGCCGATCCGCCGCCCGGCGGCCCGGTCCGCGTCGTCCGCCGCCCGGTCCGGGCCGAGCCCGGCCCGGTAGTCCTCACACATGGCGTGCACCGTGGCCGGGTCGTGGATGGCGCGGCGGTAGTCGGCGTACGCCTGCTCGCCCATCTGCTCCGGTGATCCGCCGTACCAGGCGTCCGGGTCGGCGTTGATCACCCGCTCGGCCGGCTTGGCGAGCTGGCCGAGGAAGAACCAGTGCCACCAGCGGGCGGCGAACCGGGCGTCGCAGCGGGCCAGCGCCTCACCGATCGGCACCCCGTCCAGCACGCCGAGGCGGCTCACCCGGTCCGGGTGGTCCAGGGCGGTCCGCATCGCCACGTACGCGCCGCGGTCGTGACCGATCACCGCGGCCCGGCGGTGCCCGAGCGCGTCGAGCAGGTCCACCACGTCCGCGGCCATCGCCCGCTTGGAGTAGACCGTGTGCTCCGGGTCGCTCGGCGGCTTCGACGAGCCGCCGTAGCCGCGCAGGTCCGGGCAGATCACCGTGTGCCGGGCGGCCAGCCGCGGCGCCACCCGGTGCCAGGTCGCATGGGTACGCGGGTGCCCGTGCAGCAGCACCACGGGCGGCCCGGAGCCGCCGTGGCGTACGCGCAGGCGGACCGCGCCGACGTCGATCTCGGTGAGCGTGAATCCGGGGAACATGGCCGCACCGGTGCCCACCGGCGGCGGGACGGAAACCCGCTCTACGTCAGCGCCGAGCAGGCGGCCACGCCGAGCAGCAGCACGGCGCCGAGCATCGCCTGGAGGAGCAGTGCCGGTCCCAGGTGCGACCAGAGCGTCGCGGTACGCGGGGTGAGCAGCTGACCGGTGGTCAGGTTGACGATCCGCTCGATCCGCGGCGGCAGGTCCTCGTCGCGTTGCGCCCGCAGCGTGAGCTGGACGTGGTCGCCGGGGTGCAGCGCGCTCTGCGGCAGGTGGCCGTGCAACTCGACCTCGACCAGCCGGCCGGTGGTGTCGCGCACCCGGACCGGAGTGACCAGGAACTCCGGCCCCTTCTTCAGCTCCTTGAAGCTGCGCCGGGCCCCGCCGCCGCCACTGCTGAGCAACGCGCGCACCACCTTCAGCAGCAGCCCCACCACCCCCGCGGCGGTCAGCACCGCGACGAGCACCGGCTGCCCGACCCGGACCTCCCGGGCGTAGCCGTCCATCAACCGGGCCAGACGCCCGGTAACGACGCGTTCCGCCGGGTGGACGACGCGTCGGGTGTACAGCTCCGTGTCCATGTTCACCACCGAGAGTCCCGTTCCGTGCACAGATGGTATCGGCCCTTCGGGTTGAACGACGTGAATGAACGGCGGTCACGCCCGGACGGCCGGCAGGTGAACTCCGCCGGGGCGCGGGTATGCGTGCGGCCGAGCCGGAAAGGGGTCGAGCATGCAGCTGTCCTTCCTGCGCCCGCTCTACGACCGTCCCGGGCCGTGGTGCTCGGTGTACATGGACGCCTCCCGCGACACCCAGGACGCGCGAGCGCAGGTCGACCTGCGCTGGCGGGCCCTCAAGGGCGACCTGCTGGGGCAGGGCGCCGACCCGGTCACCGTCGAGGCGGTGGAGGAGGTCGTGCGCCGGCACCAGCCGATGCCCGGCGACTACGGCATCGCCGTGTTCGCCAGCCGGGGCCGCGTGGTGCTCACCGAGTACCTGTCCGCGCCGCCGCTGCGCGACCTGGCGAGCTGGTCGGCGCTGCCGCACACCATGCCGCTCGTGGCCCAGCGCGGCGAGCAGGTGGCCTGGGTGCGGGTGCTGGCCGACCGTACCGGTGCGGACGCGATGGCGGTCAGCGCCGGCGGGGTGCCCCGGCGGGCCCAGGTGCAGGGCGGGCAGAGCCGCCAGCTGCGCCGGGTGCAGCCGGGCGGCTGGTCGCAGTCCCGCTACCAGCGCGCCGCCATGGAGGCGTGGCACCAGAACGCCGGTGACGCCGCGGCGGCCACCGCCGACCTGGCCGAGCGGGTCGGCGCGGACGTCGTGGTGGTGGCCGGGGACGTCCGGGCCACCGGCATGATCGCCGCCCAGCTCCCCACCCGCTGGCAGGACGTGCTGGTGCGCACCGACGCCGGGGCCCGCGACGTGGGCGCCGACGACACGCTGATGGACGACATCACGGTGCAGACCGTCGCCGAGGTCGCCGACCGGCGGATCGCCGCCGCGCTGGACCGCTTCGGCGTCCAGGAGGACGTCGGCGCCGGACTCGACGCCGTGGTCTCCGCGCTGCAACGCAACCAGGTCGACACCATGCTCATCGTGGACGACCCGTCGGCCGACGGCGAGCTGTGGGTGGGCCCCGAGCCGACCGAGATCGCCACCGACCCGGCGCAGCTGGCCGGCATGTCGGTGGCCGACCCGCAGCGGGTACGCGCCGACGCGGCGCTGCTGCGCGCGCTGATCGGCACCGACGCGGACCTCACGGTGCTCGCGCCCGAGGAGGCGCCGGAGCTGACCGACGGGGTCGGCGCGGTGCTGCGCTACGTCGACGCGAGCACGCCGGGGCGGGGCAATGGCTGAGCGCATCGTCGCCGACCTGGTGGTCGAACGCCTGCGGGCCTGGCGGGTGCCGCGGGTCTTCGGCTGTCCGGGCGCGGCGATCGCCCCGCTCGTGGGCGCGCTCGACGACGCGGGCGGGGACCCGGCCTTCGTCCCCGCCCGGCACGAGGAGACCGCCTCGTACATGGCCACCGGGCACGCGAAGTTCACCGGCGGCGTCGGGGTGTGCCTGGCGAACCAGGGCCCGAGCGCGGTGCACCTGCTCAACGGGCTCTACGACGCCAAGCTCGACAGCAAGCCGGTGGTCGCGATCATCGGCGAGGACGTCACCGGCCCGCTCGGCGGCGCGCACGAGGAGATCGGGCTGAGCCGGCTCTTCGGCGACGTGTGCAACCAGTTCGTCCGCTACGGCCGCAGCCCGGAACAGGTGCCGGCGCTGCTGGACCAGGCGTTCCGTACCGCCGCGGCGACCCGCAGCCCGACCTGCGTGGTGCTGCCGCGCGCGTTGCAGGTCACCGCCGTACCGGATCTGCTGCCGCAGACCGCCGGGGTGGTCACCGCGACGCCCGGCGAGCCGCTGGCCCGGGTGCTGCCGCACGACGCCGACCTGGACGCCGCCGCGTCGCTGCTCGGCAACGGGCGGCGGGTGGCGATGCTCGTCGGCCAGGGCGCGCAGGGCGCGGCCGAGGAGATCGTCGCGCTCGCCGACCGGCTCGGCGCGGGCGTCGCCACGTCGCTGCTGGGCAAGCCGGTGCTCGACGAGCGGCTGCCGTTCCACACCGGCGTGCTCGGCGAGGTCGGCACCACCGCCGCCGCGCAGCTCATGGGCTCCTGCGACACGCTGCTGATGATCGGCACCAACGACCCGTGGACCGACTGGTTCCCGATGCCGGGCCAGGTGCGCACCATCCAGATCGACATCGACGGCCGGCGCATCGGCACCCGCTACCCGGTGGACGTGCCGCTCGTCGGCGACGCCGCCGAGACGCTGCGGGCGCTGCTGACCCGGGTGCCGGAGAATCCCCACCGCGAGTGGCGCGGCATGGTGGAGAAGATGGTGGACCGGTGGCGGGAGACCGCCGCCGAGCGCGCCGCCGTCCCGGCCGAGCCGGTCAACCCGCAGCTCGTGCTCCGCGAGCTGTCCGCCCGGCTGCCCCGGCACGCCGGCGTCGCCGTCGACGTCGGCTCGGTCATCTACTGGTACGCCCGGCACCTGGAGCTGCCGCCCGGGGTGCGGGCGCAGCTGTGCGGCACGCTCGGCTCGACGGGCTGCGCCCTGCCGTACGCGGTCGCGGCCAAGCTGGCCCGCCCGGACGAGCCGGTGCTCGCGCTGCTCGGCGACGGCGCGATGCAGCTCAACGGCCTGGCCGAGCTGATCACGGTGGCCCACCAATGGACGCGGTGGCGCGATCCCCGCCTGATCGTGCTGGTGCTGAACAACCGGGACCAGTCCGGCGTGGGCGGCGGGCGGACGCCCGGGGGGCGGCGCTCCGACGTGCCGTACGCCGGGTGGGCCCGCCTGCTCGGGCTGCACGGCGTCCGGGTGGACCGGCCGGACCTGGTCGGACCCGCCTGGGACGAGGTGCTCGCGGCCGACCGGCCGGCCGTCCTGGAGGCGGTGGTGGACCCGGCCGTGCCGCTGGACGCGCCCGAACCGGCGCTGGCCGACCTGCGCGGCCTGGTGACCGACGGGGACGCGGCCCGCCGGGTGCGGGAGCGGGTGATCCAGACCGAGGCCATCGCGGCGGACGAGGTCGTTTAGCCGGATCACTCCGGGGCACTGCGACCAGGCACAACCGTCCCGGGAGGTCCCATGTCCGTCGCCGCCGACCGTCGTTACGGCCCCGCTCCGCTTCCCACGGCGCGCGGGCCGGTCTCCGCCGCGCTGCTGGCCGCGCTGCGCGACGCTCCCCGGGAGCTGCCGGCCGGGCTGGGCGCCGCGTTCGACGCGGTGGCCGCGCCGCTGACCGACGAGGATCTCCAGCTCACCCTGTTCCTCTGCTACGAGCTGCACTACCGGGGCTGGTCCGGCGTCGACGAGGCGTGGGAGTGGGAGCCGTCGCTGCTGGCGCTGCGCGCCCGCGCCGAGCGGCCGTTCGAGGCGGCGCTGCGCGAGCTGGCCGGCCCGCCGCCGGCGGTGCTGCCGGCCGCCGTGCCGGGCGCGCTGGCCGACCTGGTGGCCGCCGACGACGGCCCGCCGCTCGCCGCCGCGCTGCAACGCCGCGCCGACCTCGCCCGGTTCCGCGAGTTCGTCACCCACCGCTCGATCTACCACCTGCGCGAGGCCGACCCGCACAGCTGGGCGCTGCCCCGGCTCGGCGGGCCGGCGAAGGCCGCCCTCGTGGAGATCCAGACCGACGAGTACGGCAACGGCCGGCTGGACCGGATGCACGCCGAGCTGTTCCGCACCACGATGGACCGGCTCGGCCTGGACACCGGCTACGCCGCCCACCTGGACCGGGTGCCGGCGGTGACGCTGGCGACCAACAACCTGATGTCGCTGTTCGGCCTGCACCGGCGGCTGCGCGGGGCGCTGCTCGGGCACCTGGCGGCGTACGAGATGACCTCGTCGCTGCCGAACCGCCGCTACGGCAACGGACTGCGCCGGCTCGGCTTCGACGCGGTCGCCACGCGCTTCTACGACGAGCACGTCGAGGCCGACGCCGTGCACGAGCAGATCGCCGCGTACGACATGTGCGGCGGGCTGGTCCGGGCCGAGCCGGCGCTCGCGTCCGACGTGCTGTTCGGCGCCGCCGCCGCGCTGGCCGTGGACGCCCTGTTCGCCGCGCACCTGCTCGACGCCTGGTCGGCCGGGGAGTCCTCACTGCGCCCGCCCACCCAGGTCCTCGCCGCAGCCTGACCCCCGGCACCGTCCCCGCGATCTTGCGGTTGCGGCCCTCGGGGTGCCCGGTTCGCGAGGTTTGCCGGGTAGCCCAAGTGCAAGATCGCGGGGGAGGGGTCGCGGGGGTCAGGGCTCGCGGTCGCTGCCGGCGCGGAAGCCCGTCGCCTTGTGCGTGCCGTCGCAGAACGGCTTGATCGCGCTCTTGCCGCACCGGCACAGCGCCACGGTGCCCCGGCGCGTCTCGATCGGCGTGCCCTCTGGCGTGACGAGCGCGAAGTCGCCGCGTACCAGCAGGGGTCCGTCCCGGTACGGGGTGATGGTCGCGGCCGGGGTGCTCTCGTCGTCGGGCATGCGCGGTGCAGTGCCCGTCCCGGTCCGGCCCAAACCCGCACCCGCGCGCCGTTGCGCCCGCGACGGCGGGCACGCGGCGCGACGGCGTACCTGGGTGTCGCGGGCGATGCCGTTACCGGGCGGGCCTTGGTCCTGACCCGTGGGGAGATGCCCCGTTTAGACCCCAGAGGGACGGGAAGCCGGGCCGCGTGGTGAGCGAACGAGTCGAACGGACGCCGGTCAGCGGCGCGGGGCTGCCCGTGGATCGGGTGGTGGCGGCCGGCAGCGCCGCCCGGGTCCTGGTCGCCGCGACCGCCCGGGCGCTGCGCGGCGACGACTGCGGCGACCTCGGCCACCCGGGCGCGCTGTCCCGCCTCAGCGGCGCACCCGAGCCGGTACGCCGCGCCGCCGCCGTCCGGGCCGCCGGGCGGTCGGCGCTCACCGCCGGCCAGATCGCCGCCGTGGACGCCGAACGGGTGGCCGGGTGGTTCGCCGGGCAGTACCCGGACCGGCGCTGGCCCGGGGTGGTGCTCGGCTCGCCGCACGGCGCCGCCGCCCACCTCGCGACGGCGCTCGGCGTGCCCTGGCTCCCGGCCGGGTTCGAGGTCGCCGGGCAGTGGGCCCGGGGAGCGGTGGACCGCCCGGACGCCGCGTTCGCGCACGGGGCCACGCTGGCCGCCCGGCTCCTCGACGCCAACCCGCGTGTGCACGTACGCCAGGTGCACTGCCCGGCCAGCCGGGGTGCGGCGGCCGGCGCGGCGGTGACGTTCGCGGTGCGCTGGCGCACGCTGCCGAAGGCGTACGCGCGCTTCCTGGCCGACCGGCTGGAACCGGCCGCGCCGGTGCTGCTGCTGCACGACGCCCGGACCTGGCCGGTACGCGACTGCGGCGACGGGCACAGCTTCCAGGCCGGCTCCCCGGCGGGCGGCCTGGACCCGGTCGACTTCCACCCGGACGCCCGCGCGCTGGGCCAGGTGCTGCGCGCGGCCGGCGGGGAGGAGACGCGCTGGGAGGCGCCGGAGGTCACGGTGGCGGGCGCGTTCGCCGAACACGGCGTGGAGTCCGGTTTCGAGCACGACGCCCGCTGCTGGAGCGACCGGCACGGGCATCCGCTGCACCGGGTGGTCGTGCCGCAGCCGGACGCGCTGAGTGCGGTGACCGCCGACCTGTACCGGCGCTGGCTGCGGCGGGCCGGCAAGACCGGGAACCGGCTGGTGGTGGAGTGCGGCCGGCTGCTCGACCCGGCGCAGGTGCTGCGGGCCGGCCTGGTGCCCTACTGGTGCGAGAACGCCGCCGCGCGCCGGGTCGCCGGCGTCGAGTGGTGGCTGGCCGGCAGCGAGCCGTTCAGTTCGGTGGACGTGCTGCCGGAGCCGCCGGGCCTGCGCTCGCCCGCGTACGCGGGGCTGCCCCAGTGGCTGGCGGTGGCCGGCTTCGGGCGCCGCAGGCGGGCCCTGGACCGGGGTGCCGCGCGCGGCTACCCGGTCGCCTCGGTACCCACCCGACGTGCCACGGAGGTGTTGCGCAACCAGCCCTGCGACCTGCCCGCGCCGCCGCCGCTGCGGATGGCCGAGGCCCTCACCGCGCTACGTGACGCGGGCGCGCACCAGGGCCTGCTGGTCTGCTGACCGACCGCCGGGAACGGCTGGCCGGCCAACCTGGCGAAACTTCCTCGCGATCCTGCGGTCCGTGATTGAGTACCTACGGAGCGGGAAGACCGCTCGCCGCGAAACGGCCCACGACGCCGTGCGGCGGGCAGCCACCGCTTTCGACGTATCCGTCACGTAACCCAACTTCCTCACCCGGTGCGTGGTCCGACCACGCGCACGACCGGTTCCGACCGGGCGGGGGCTCTTCGGCGAGGGGGCGCGGATGTTCGGACAGACCACCACACCCACACCACCGACCACCGACCGGGGTCTGGAGGACCTGGACGCGGCGGCGCTCGCGTACGCGGCCCGCATCGAGGGCCTGCCACCGGAGCGGCGGCAGGAGGCGCGGGACGACCTGGTCCGGTTCGCGCTGCCGTTCGCCGGCCGGCTCGCCCGCCGCTACCGCGGGCGCGGTGAGCCGCTGGAGGACCTGGAGCAGGTGGCCCGTCTCGGCCTGGTCAACGCCGTCGACAGGTACGACCCGGAACGCGGTTCGTTCACCGCGTACGCGGCCATCACCATCGTCGGCGAGATCAAACGGCACTTCCGCGACCGCACCTGGGGCGTGCACGTGCCGCGCCGGCTGCGGGACCTGATCCTCGAGGTGGGACAGGCCACGGCGACGCTGACCAGCGAGCTGTCCCGCGCTCCCACGGTGGCCGAGTTGTCCGCCCGGCTGGAGACGCCGGAGGAGGAGATCCTCGCCGCGCTGGAGTCGGCCGCCGGCTACAGCCCGGCCTCGCTCAACGCGCCGGTGGGCGGGGAGAGTTCGGCCGAGTTCGGCGACCTGGTCGGCGAGTCCGACCACGCGCTGGAGTCCGTCGACGACCGGGTCACGGTCAGCGGCCTGCTGCACCGGCTGCCGTGGCGGGAACGTCGCATCCTGGCGATGCGCTTCTACGGCAACCAGACCCAGGCGGAGATCGCCGCCCGGTTCGGCATCTCGCAGATGCACGTGTCCCGGCTGCTGTCGCGGGCGCTGACCTGGCTGCGTCAGGCGATGCTCGCCGACGCGCCGCCGCCCTGGCAGAACGGCGCGGCCGAGGCCGAGCCGGGCAAGGCGCGGATCTCGGTGAAGCAGAACGGCGACCGGGTGGTCGTCGAGGTCGGCGGCGAGGTGGACCGGGCCGGCGCGGACCAGTTGCGCCGGGCGATGCTCCAGGCGGTCACCGGGCAACCCCGCGAGGTGGTGGTCGACCTGGTCGGCGCCGGTGGCTTCGACGCCGGCGGGATCGCCGCGCTGATGGCCGGCCGGGAGGCCGCCGCGCGTACCGGGGTGCCGCTGCGGCTGACCCGGGTGCAGCCGGCGGTGCGCCGCTCGCTCACCGCGGCCGGACTGCCGGCCGCCGACTGACCTGCGCACGTACCGCGCCGGCTCCCCACCACGGGGAGCCGGCGCGCGGCGTACGACGAGAGGGCCGGCGCCCGGGCGGCGCCGGCCCTCGTCCGGGTCTCAGTTCTCCGGGGTGTCCCCGTGCCCGCGCGGGTGCCGCCACCTTTCGTTCGGCTGCTCGTCGCGTTCGGCGTTGAGCGCGCTGCCCTCCGGCTCGTCGGTCTCCTCGAAGCTGGGACGGCGCACGTCCTCCGGCTCCGGCACCTCCACCGGCCGGGCCCCGGACTGCGGCGCGGGATGGAACTCCACCGCCTCGTGGGCGCCGTACGCGCCGCCGCGCGACGGTGACTCCGGCACGTGCCGCTCGTGGTGCATCTCCTCGCGGAACGACTGCGGCGGCTTCGTGGTGCGCTGCGGCAGGTCCCGGCCCAGGTCGGAGACGAGCGGGCCGTACTTGAGGTCGAACGCCGGCCGCTCGGAGCGGATGCGGGGCATCCGGTCGAAGTTGCGCAGCGGCGGCGGGCAGGTGGTGGCCCACTCCAGCGAGTTGCCGAAGCCCCACGGGTCGTCCACGGTGACCATCGCGCCGTACCGCCACGACTTCCAGATGTTCCAGATCACGAACAGGGTGGACGCGCCCAGGATGAACGAGCCGATGCTGGAGATCGTGTTCAGCGTGGTGAAGCCGTCGCCGGGCAGGTAGTCGGCGTACCGGCGGGGCATGCCCTCGTTGCCCAGCCAGTGCTGCACCAGGAACGTGGCGTGGAAGCCGATGAACATGGTCCAGAAGTGCATCTTGCCGAGCCGCTCGTCGAGCAGCCGCCCGGTCATCTTCGGGAACCAGAAGTAGAGCCCGCCGAACGCGGCGAACACGATGGTCCCGAACATCACGTAGTGGAAGTGCGCCACCACGAAGTAGCTGTCGGTGACGTGCCAGTCCACCGGCGGGCTGGCCAGCAGCACCCCGGTCAGGCCGCCGAGCAGGAACGTCACCAGGAAGCCGACGGCGAACAGCATCGGCGTCTCGAACGTGATCTGTCCCTTCCACATGGTGCCGATCCAGTTGAAGAACTTCACCCCGGTGGGCACCGCGATCAGGTAGCTCAGGATGCTGAAGAACGGCAGCAGCACCTGCCCGGTGGCGAACATGTGGTGCGCCCAGACCGTCATGGACAGCACGGTGATGGCGATGGTGGCCAGCACCAGGCCGGTGTAGCCGAAGATCGGCTTGCGGGCGAACACCGGGATGATCTCGGTGATGATGCCGAAGAACGGCAGCGCGATGATGTAGACCTCGGGGTGACCGAAGAACCAGAACAGGTGCTGCCAGAGCATCGGCCCGCCGGTGGTGGGGTCGTACACGTGCGAGTGCAGGATCCGGTCCGAGGCGAGCGCCATCAGCGCGGCGGCCAGCAGCGGGAACACGAAGATCACCAGGACGCTGGTGAGCAGCGCGTTCCAGGTGAAGATCGGCATCCGGAACATGGTCATGCCGGGCGCGCGCAGCGTCACGATCGTGGTGATCAGGTTGACCGCGCCGAGGATCGTGCCCAGGCCGGACACGGCCAGGCCGACCACCCACAGGTTCCCGCCGACGCCGGGGGAGTGCTGCGCGGTGCTCAACGGCGTGTACGCGGTCCAGCCGAAGTCCGCCGCGCCGGCCGGGGTGGCGAACCCGCCCACGACCATCAGCGCGCCGAGGAAGTAGAGCCAGTACGCGAACGCGTTGAGCCGGGGGAACGCCACGTCGGCGGCGCCGATCTGCAGCGGCACCAGGTAGTTCGCGAACCCGAAGAACATCGGTGTCGCGAACAGCAGCAGCATGATCGTGCCGTGCATGGTGAACATCTGGTTGTACTGCTCGGGGGAGACGATCTGCATCCCCGGCCGGGCCAGCTCCGCCCGGATGACCATCGCCAGGACCCCGCCGACGATGAAGTACGCGAACGACGTGACCAGGTAGAGCAGGCCGATCTGCTTGGCGTCGGTGGTCCGCAGCAACCGCCACAGTGCGTTGCCCTTCACCGCTTCCCGTACGGGCCCGGGGTAGCCCCCGAACCGGGCCGGCGCGAGAATCGCGGGCCCCCGGTCTCGTGCCGGTTCCGTGACTACCCGCTTGGGCATGGCATCTCACCCCGTGTGACGACAGACAGGACGGGCGGGCGTACCCGGCCCTCTGCCCATGTAACCAGGCGAGAGCGGAGAATTCGGTCAGTTCGCCGGGAGCATGGCCCAGACGACCTTGCCGGCGCCGACCGGCGTGCTGCCCCAGCGCTGGGTCAGCTCGCGCACCAGCATCAACCCCCGGCCGCCCTCGGCACGCGGATCGCGGCTGCTCGCGGCGCGGGCGTCGGCCGGGCTGCCGTCCATCACCGCCACCCGCAGGTACGGCCGGCGCAGCGTCAGCGTCACCTGCATCGGGGTGCCGGCGTGCCGCACCACGTTGCCCACCAGCTCACTGAGCACCAGCGAGGCGGGGCCGGCCAGCTCCGGCACGTTCCACCTGCCGCACGCCTCGGTGACCAGCTCCCGGGCGCGGCGGCAGGCACCGGCGACCGGCTCCAGCCGGACCCGCAGCCGGGGCGCGGCCGACTCGCCGGCCAGCGCCGTCGCCTCGGCGCAGTCCCGGCGTACCGGCACCACCCGGCAGGCGGTGGTCTCGTTCAGCCAGGCCGCCGTCTCGGCGCAGGGAGCGGCGAGCACCATCGGCACCGCCGGCCAGTCGGCGGCGCGCCGCGCGGCGGCGGCGAAGACGGACAGCGCCAGCGGCTCGCCGACCTCGATCTCCTCCAGGTCGACCACCAGGGCGTCCGGCTGCGCGGCGAGGCAGCGGTCGAGCACCTCGTGCACCGCGCGCATCGTGCCCAGGTCGAGCGCTCCGGCCAGCCGTACGACAGTGACCGGTGACTCGTCGCGGACCTCGCACCTGATCCGGGTCACCATCGCGGCCTCGTTTCCATCTCGTCGGGGAGGGTCGCCCGGCCGGGACGCTCGCCGCCTCCCGTTGCCGGAGGACTACGGACGTACCCGCGCCCCGGACCGGCGAAACCGGGCATCCGGGCTCCCGAGGCGCAGGTCAGCGGCGGTCCCCGCGCCGCGCCGCGACCAGGCCCAGGGCCAGCATGGCGGCGCCCAGCAGCAGGTGCAGCCACGAGTCCGCGCGGTTGACCGCGAGCACGTTCGCCGCGTCGCGTCCGTCGATCGCCAGGCCGGCGAGCCAGAGCACCAGATAGACCGCGCCGGCGCCGACCAGGAACGCGCGGGCGCCCGCGACGGTGCGGGCCAGCGCCAGCCCGGCCAGGCCGAGCACCAGGTGCACCAGGTTGTGTACCGCCGAGACCTGGAACACACCGAACAGCCGGGCGCCGGAGCCCGGCCCAGCGAAGCGCAGATCCGCGTAGTCGCTGGTGACGCCCGGCACGAAGCCCAGCGCGCCGAGCAGCAGCAGGAGCACGGCGAACCCGGAGGCGACCCGGCGTACCGGCGCCCGCCCGTCGGCCGGGTTGCGCCGCGCCCGGGAGTGCGCCATCGAGTTCGTCACGCCGGCCTCCTCGCCACCGCGGGAAGCGCCGGTTTCCCGCGCCCGGCGGGGGCAAACGCCGGCCCGGCCGCGCGGGGCGGCCGGGCCGGCGACGCTCAGGCGGGCTGCAACGGCTTCGCCGCGCCCGTCCGGACCCGGTCGTACAGCTCCACGTACCGCTGCGCCATCCGGGCCGGGGTGAACCGCCGGGCCGCCTCGCGCCGGCACTCGGCCGGCTCCAGCCCGCCGGCGGCGAGGACCAGATCACCCAGCTCCTGCTCGTCGCCGGTGAGCAGGCCGGTGCGGCCGTGCTCGATCAGCTCCGGCAGGCAGCCCCGGGCGGTGGCCACCACCGGCGTCCCGAGCGACAGCGACTCGACCACCGCGGTGCCGCCCGGCTCCTCCCAGCGCAGCGGGAACAGCGACGCCCGCGCCGAGGCGACCAGGTCGTCGCGCTCCCGCCCGGCCACCGTGCCGACCCAGCGCACCCGGTCGCCGTCGACGTACGGCGCCACCTTCTCGTAGAAGAAGCGGACGTCCGGGTTCTGCCGGGCCTCGTCGCCGGCCGCGGCCAGATCCGCCGGCCGGTGGTACGGGCCGACCGGCCCGGCCAGCACCAGCCGGAACCCGTTCTCCTGCGCCAGCCGGGCGCCCAGGTCCTGCCCCTTGCCCGGGTTGATCCGGCCGAGGATCACCACGTGGTCGCCCTTCGCCACCGGCGCGTGCCGGTCCGCGTCGACCGCGAGCGGGGTGGACAGGTGCACGTGCCCCACCGAGTGCGCGCGAAGCGCCTCCGGCGCGCGTGCCAGCTGCGACGCGGACACGCCGTTGACCCGTACCCGGTCGCCGCCGTCGAGGTTGCCGTACAGCTCCGGGTGCTTGGCCAGGTCCCAGTGCAGCGTGTGCAGCACCGGCGGGGCGTCCGGGCCCATCGCGGCGAGCGTGGCCAGCCCGACCGCCTCCACGTGGTCGTGCACCAGGTCGATGTCGTCGCGGGCGTGCAGCGCCCGCACCACCCCGGACAGGTGCGCCTGGGATACGCCGCAGACCTGGTTGTACGGCCGCTGCAACGCGTGGAACTGGCCGTCCGGGAAGACCGCGATCTTCTCGTCGACCGGCAGCGTGCTGCTCTCCACCGAGGCGAGCACCACCCGTACGCCCAGCCGGCGCAGCTCCGGCACCAGCGTGGCGATCACGTTCTCGATCCCGCCGTAGCCCGGCGGCGGGACGGACAGCCACGGCCCGGCGTTCATCAGCACGGTGAGCGTCATGCGCTGTCCTCTCTCAGATTTTCCCCGCTCACGCGGCCGCCACCCGGCGGCGGGGAAGGCGGTGCCGCATCTGCGCCAGCGGCGGGCGTTCCTGCACCGACACGTCGTTGACCACGATCTCGCGGTCCAGGTTGGGCAGCGTCTCCGAGCCGCCCCGGCGGAACTGGGTCAGCAGCGCGGTCGGCGCCACCCCCGGCGCCGCCCACCCGCGTCGTTGCAGCCGCGACCAGGCGGTCAGCATGATCTGCGCGGACATCCGGCCCAGCGCGGCGGTGTCCTGGTGCCGGTGCTTTCGCTCACCCAGGTCGACCTGGGCCAGCGCGTCCAGCCCGACCAGTTCCAGCAGGTCGATCAGCATGGCCGTCTCGACGCCGTACCCGGTGACGAACGGCACCCGCTCCAGCACCTCACGGCGGCCGGCGTACTCGCCCGCGAGCGGCTGCACGAAACCGGCCAGCTCCGGCCAGAACAGGTTGAGCAGCGGCCGGGCCATCAGCTCCGTCACCCGCCCGCCACCGTCGGGCTCCACACTCGTCGCACCGACCAGCGGCCGGTGGTAGAAGCCCTTGACGAACTCCACGCTCGGATCCGTCAGCAACGGCCCGAGCAGCCCGGTCACGAAGTGCGGCCGGAACTCGCGCAGGTCGGCGTCGACGAACGCGACCACGTCCCCCTCGGCCGCGGCCAGCCCGGCCCAGAGCGCATCGCCCTTGCCGGTCAGCCGGGGCAGCCCGCGCGTCATCGCGTCCTGGCTGACCACCTCGGCGCCGGCCGCGCGCGCCACCTGGGCGGTCCGGTCGGTGGACCGGGAGTCGACCACGATCAGCTCGTCGACGAGCGGTACCCGGTCCATCAGGTGTTCCCGGACGGTCGACACGATCGCGCCGACAGTCGCCTCCTCGTTGCGGGCCGGCAGCACCACGCTGACCCGGCTCGCGCCCTTGGCCCGTACCAGCCGTCGCGCCGGCCAGTCGTCGGCGGTGCTGGTGCGGTACGTGGCCCACGCCTCCACCACTGGTGAGACGGTCGAATCTGATTCCCGCACGGGCACCCCCCATTGATGGTGGAATCGCGGACCATGGTTTTCCCAATCCCGCATCCGCGCTAACCGGATCTTGCCCATCATCCTGATCACCTGGCGCGTACCGGGAGGTTCCGGGCGGGTGAACGTTGCGTTGCACACGTCGGCGGAGTTTGGCGCGACGCCGCCGGGGGGAGTGGTGTCCGCAGTCTTTCCAGTCGTGCGAGAGGTTGTGGTCCATGCGTACCTGCCGGGTGGGACTTGTCGGGGCCGGTGGGGTGGCGCAACGCCACGCCCGGGTGCTCACCGGCTTCGCGGACGTGGAACTGCTCGGCGTGACCGACGTCGCGCCGGAGGCGGCGGGTGCGCTCGCCGGCACGTACGGCGGCCGGGTGTTCCGCGACGTGGACGAGCTGCTCGCGGCCGGCCCGGACGCGGTGTACGTCTGCGTGCCGCCGTTCGCGCACGGCCCGGTCGAGGAGGCGGTGGTCGCCGCCGGGGTGCCGATGTTCGTGGAGAAGCCGGTCGCGCTGGACTTGGAGACCGCCGAGCGGGTCGCCGCGCTGGTGCAGCGGCGAGGGCTGCTCACCGGCGTCGGGCACCACTGGCGCTACCTGCACGTGGTGGAGGAGGCCCGCCGGCTGCTCGCCGACCGCCCGGTGCGGATGGCCAACGGGGCCTGGCTGGACAAGGTGCCGCCGGTGGCCTGGTGGGCGCGGCGGGACCGCTCCGGCGGCCCGGTGGTCGAGCAGGCCGCGCACGTGCTGGACCTGGTCCGGCTGCTGGCCGGTGAGGCGGTCGAGGTGACCGCGTACGGCGACGGCAGTCCGCCGCCCGTCGACGGCGCCGACATCGACTCGGTGACCGCCGCCACACTGCGCTTCGGCTCCGGCGCGGTCGGCACGCTCGCCGCGTCCTGCGTGCTCGGCTGGAAGCACCGGGCCGGCGTGGAGATCCTCGCCGACGGGCTGGCGTTGTGGCTGGCCGAGGACGGCCTGACGATCCGCGACGGCGACGGCGAGCGGCACCTGCCCGCCGACCCGGACGCCGCGCGGGTCGCCGTCGACCGGGCCTTCGTCGACGCCGTGTGCGGCCTCGGCGACGACGTCCGGGTGCCGTACACCGAGGCGCTGCGCACCCACCGGCTGGCGCTCGCGGTGGCCGAGTCGGCGCGTACCGGACGGCCGGTGGCGCTGCCGACCGGGCCGGCGTCCCGGCTCACCGCGCCGGTCGCGGACGCGGGGGTGAGCGTCGATGCGTGACCGGGTGGTGGTGGTCGGCGGCCCCGGCCGGGTCGAGCTGGCCGAACTGGACGCGCCGGAGCTGCGCGAGGGCACGTTCCGGGTGGAGACGCTCTACAGCGGCGTGTCCGCCGGCACCGAACTGAGCTTCGTCAAGGGCACCAACCCCTACCTGCACGTCACCTGGGACGCCGCGCTGGGGCTGTTCCGGCCGGGGGAGGCGAGCACGCCGTACCCGGTGACCCGGCTCGGCTACATGCAGGTCGGGCGCGTGGTGGCCAGCCGCACCCCGGCCGTCGCCGTGGGCGAGGTCGGAGCCATGACGTACGGCCACCGCAGCGGCTGGGTCGCCGACCCGCTCACCGAGCGGTTCGTGCCGCTGCCCGACGACCTGGACCCGCTGCTCGGCGTGTACGTCGCGCACATGGGCCCGATCTGCGCCAACGGGCTGCTGCACGCCGCCGCCGACCTGTGCGGCGCCGACGTGCGCGCGCTCGGCGACGGCGTACGTGGCCGCCGGGTGGCGGTGGTCGGCAGCGGCGTGGTGGCGTTGCTGACCGCCCTGTTCGCCCGCCGCCACGGCGCCGCCTCGGTGGTCGTGGTCGACCCGACGCCGGCCCGGCGGCAGGTCGCCGAGGCGCTCGGCCTGGACACGCTCGACCCGGACGCGGACGACCCGGCCGTGGTGCTCAAGACGCGGTGGAACCACGCGGCCGGGGACCGGGGCGCCGACGTGGTCTTCCAGTGCCGTGGCCAGGACTGGGCGTTGCAGCTCGCGCTGCGCCTGCTGCGCCCGCAGGGCACGGTGATCGACCTGGCGTTCTACCAGGCCGGCGCGGACGCGGTCCGGCTCGGCGAGGAGTTCCACCACAACGGGCTGTCGCTGCGCTGCGCGCAGATCGGCCGGGTGCCGCGCGGGCTGGCCCCCACCTGGGACCGGGAGCGGCTGTCCGCGGAGACGGTGGAGCTGCTGCGCCAGTACGGGGACGTGATCCGCAAGCACCTGATCTCGGCCGTGGTCCCCCTGGACGAGGCCCCCACCCTGCTGACCGACCTGGCCGAACGCCGCCGCACCGAACTCCAGGTCGTCCTCACCCCCTGACCGCCCGCCCCCCGCCCCGTCGATCATGAGGTTGGCGGCGACAAAACGGACACGAACTGCCGTCAACCTCATGATCGACGGGAGTGGGCCGGAAGGGGTGGGCCCGGCGCGCGGCGGGCGGGGGTCACAATCGGCTCCGGTTCGCGTACCGTTGCCGCTCATGGGTGTGTCGCAACGGTTGAAGACCAGGTTCCGCCGGTTCCTCCAGCGCCCGGGGACGACAGTCGACCTGGCGCCGCTGGAGAAGCTGCTGCCGGCGATCGAGGCGCGCGAGGCGGACCTGGAACAGCTCTCCGACGCGGAGCTGACCGAGGCCGCCGGCCGGGCCACGGGGTACGAGGAGATCTGCGCGATCGGCCGCGAGGCGGCCCGGCGCGGGCTCGACCAGCGCCCCTACGACGTGCAGCTGCTCGGCGCGATGGCGCTGCTGTCCGGCAAGGTCGCGGAGATGGCCACCGGTGAGGGCAAGACGCTCACCGCCACGGTCGCCGCGTACGGGCACGTGCGGCTGGGCAACGGCCCGGTGCACGTGCTCACCGTCAACGACTACCTGGCCCGCCGCGACGCCGAGTGGATGACGCCCGTCTACGACCTGCTCGGGCTGACTGTGGGCTGGGTCAACGAGGCGTCCACGCCCGAGGAGCGGCGCGCCGCGTACGCCTGCGACGTCACCTACGTCTCGGTCAGCGAGGCCGGCTTCGACTTCCTGCGCGACCAGCTCGTCACCGACCTGGCCGACCGGGTGCAGCCGCCGCTGAAGACCGCGATCGTGGACGAGGCCGACTCGATCCTGATCGACGAGGCCCGGGTGCCGATGGTGCTGGCCGGCGCGGTCGGCGGCGAGCAGGACCCGGTGCACGCGGCCGCCGCGCTGGTGCGCGGGCTGCGCAAGGGCAAGCACTACACCGTCGCCGAGGACGGCCGCAGCGTCGCCTTCACCTCGGTCGGCCTGGCCACCGTCGAGGCCAAGCTGGGCGGCATCGACCTGTACGACGAGGAGCACGTCGGGCAGCTCTCCGCGGTGAACGTGGCGCTGCACGCGCACGCCCTGCTGCACCGGGACGTGGACTACATCGTCCGGGACGACTCGGTCGAGCTGATCGACGAGATGCGCGGCCGGGTCGCCCAGCGCCGCCGCTGGCCGGACGGGCTCCAGGCCGCCGTGGAGGCGAAGGAGGGTCTGGACGCCACCGCCGAGGGCGAGGTGCTGGGCACGATCACCGTGCAGGCGTACATCGCGCTCTACCCGACGGTCTGCGGCATGACCGCGACCGCGGTGCTCGTCGGCGACCAGCTCCGCGAGTTCTTCGGCCTCGAGGTCGCGGTGATCCCGCCGAACACCCCCTGCGTCCGCGAGGACGAGCCGGACCGGATCTACGCCACCCGGGCCGAGAAGGAGGAGGCGCTGGTCGACGAGATCACGCGCTGCCACGAGGCGGGGCGGCCGGTGCTGGTCGGCACGCTCGACGTCAAGGAGTCCGAGGGGCTGGCCGCCGCGCTCAACGCCGCCGGCGTGTCCTGCGTGGTGCTCAACGCCAAGAACGACGACGAGGAGGCCGGCATCATCGCGGAGGCCGGCGCGTACGGCGCGGTGACGGTCTCCACCCAGATGGCCGGCCGGGGCGTGGACATCCGGCTGGGCGGCAGCGACCAGGCCGACCGGGACCGGGTGGCGGAGCTGGGCGGCCTGTACGTGATCGGCAGCGGCCGGCACGACAGCCGCCGGGTCGACGACCAGCTCCGTGGCCGGGCCGGCCGGCAGGGCGACCCGGGCGGGTCGGTGTTCTTCGTCAGCCTGGAGGACGACCTGGTGGTCCGGCACGCCGGCGACACCGTGCCGGCCTCGCCCCGGATGAACGCCGACGGCCTGGTCACCGACCCGCAGGTCGACTACGCGGTCGAGCACGCCCAGCGGGTCGCCGAGGGCGTCAACCACGAGATCCACCGCAACACCTGGCGCTACAGCCAGGTGATCGAGCAGCAGCGCAAGGCGCTCGCCGAGCGCCGGGAGCGGCTGCTGACCAGCGACATCGCCGCGCTGATGCTGCTGGAGCGGGTGCCGGAGAAGGCCGGCGAGATGGACGAGGACCTGCTCGCCGACGTGGCCCGCAAGATCGCCCTCTACCACCTGGACCGGCTCTGGGCCGACCACCTGGCCGAGCTGTCCGAGGTGCGCGAGGGCGTGCACCTGCGGGCGCTGGGCCGGCTCGACCCGCTCGACGAGTTCCACCGCAGCGCGGTGCCGGCGTTCAACGCGCTGGTGCCCGAGATCGAGACGCGGACCGTGGCCACGTTCGAGGAGACCGAGTTCGACGAGGGCTGGGAGCCGGACTCGTCGAAGCTGGTGCGGCCGAGCGCCACCTGGACCTACCTCGTGCACGACAACCCGTTCGGCTCGGAGCTGGACCGGCTGATCGCCTCGGTGGGCCGGCGGCTCATCTCCGGGTCGCGCTGACCCGGACCGAAGGCCCCTTCCGGTGCAACCGGGAGGGGCCTTTTTGCGCGGTTTCGCCCGCGGTCTGCGAGGGTAGTAGGCCGGGGCCCACAGGAGGGACGGACATGGGACAGGCAACGGTGCCGGACGGGGAGACCGCGTGGACGTGCGCGGGGACGGTGGAGGCCCCGGCCCGGTGAACCTCGACACGCGCCAACCCATGATCGACAACCTCGGTGTGCTGGAGACGGCCGCGCTGCTGCGCGAGCTGACCGCCGGCCTGATCGGCGTGGCCGGGTTCGAGGAGGCGCTCGACCGGCTGGTCCGGATCGCCCGCGACGCCGTACCGGGCGTGGACTGCTGCGGCTTCACCGTGCTGCGCGCCGGTGAGCCCGCCGGGGTGGCCGCCTCCGACCCGGACCGGGCCGAACTGGACGACCTGCGGCACGGCCCGGACACGCCGGCGATGACGGCGATCCGCCGCCGGGAGATGATCATCGCGGGCGGGCTCGCCGACGAGACGCGCTGGCCGGCCTGGAGCGAGCGGGCCCGCGCGCTGGGCGTGCACGGGGTGATCTCCGCCCCGGTCGACGTGGACGAGCAGGTCATCGGCGCGATCAACCTGTACGCCGGGTCGCCCGAGGCGCTCACCCCCCGGCACCAGCTCACCGCGATGCTGCTCGCCGAGCACGCCGGGCTCCTGCTGGCCGCGGCGCGCGACCGCGAGCGGGCCGCCAGCCGGGCCGGTGAGATCGACGACTCGCTGCTGGCCGAGGGAGTGGTCGGGCAGGCCGTCGGCGTGATCATGACGCAGCGCGGCTGTCCCGCCCCGGAGGCGCTGCGGGTGCTGCGCAGCGCCGCCTCCGCACTGGACATCCCGCTGCGCGAGGTGGCCGAGCGGCTCGTGCTGACCGTCTCCCGTCCCCGGGACAACTGAGCGACAGTCGTTTCGCCTCGCGGCGCCTCGGGTAGCACTCTGGACTGGTGAGCTGCGCCGACCTGGGGAGGAAGCGATGCAGAGCCGACTGCGGGTGCAGGGGCATCCCATTCAACCGATGCTTGTCACGTTCCCGTTCGGCCTGTTCGTGTGCGCCGCGATCTTCGACCTGGCCGACGTGGCCGGCGGTCCGGCGTTCCTCGGTGAGGTGGGCTACTGGACCGCCGTGGCCGCGCTCGTCGCCGCCGCGCTCACCACCGTCGCCGGTCTGGTCGACCTGTGGGACGTCCGTGCCGGGCGCACCAGCCGGACCGTGCTGACGTTCAACCTCGTCAACGCCGTGATGGCGGCGCTGTTCCTGCTGTCCTGCCTGATCCGGGCCAGCGCCCCGCAGCGGGGCGCGACGGGTGTCCTGCTCGCCGCCGAACTCGTCGCGCTCGCGGTCGGCGCGGTCGGCGTGGCGCTGGGCGCGCGGCTGATGCAGCAGTTCGACCGGGTCCGGGCCACCGAGCCGACCGGCTTCGAGACGTTCGGTGACGTGCCCGCCGGGGCCACCGTCGAGATCGCCCGCCCGCGCCGGTTCTGACCCCGCCGAAATCCGTTGCCGCGGCCGCCGCGGGACGGCAGGCTCGCGGGCATGGTCGGGACGTTCGAGGAACTCGTCGCCGAAGCCGAGGCGGCGCCGGTCGAGGGCTGGGGCTTCGACTGGCTGCGCGGCCGCGCCACCGAGGAGCGTCCGCCCTGGGGGTACGCGCGCCTGGTCGGCGACCGGATGGCCGCCGTGAAGGCGGCGCTGGACATCGACACCGGCGGGGGAGAGGTGCTCGCCGAGGTGCCCGTGCCGCCGCCGCTGCTGGTCGCCACCGAGGCGTGGCCGCCGAACGTGCCGGTGGCCCGGCGCAACCTCCGCCCGCTCGGCGCGTCCGTGGTGCGGGTGGGCGACCGCCCGCCACTGCCCTTCCGGGACGCCACGTTCGACCTGGTCGTGAGCCGCCACCCGGTGCACACCTGGTGGGACGAGGTGGCCCGGGTGCTGCGGCCCGGCGGCGCCTACCTGTCCCAGCAGATCGGCCCCGGCACGGTGCGGGAGCTGAGCGAGGCGATCCTCGGGCCGCTGCCGCCGCCGGAGCACCGCCACCCGGAGGTGGCGGTCGCCGACGCGCGGGCCGCCAGGCTGACAGTCGTCGACCTGCGCGAGGCCACGCTGCGTACCGTCTTCCAGGACATCGGCGCGGTGGTCTGGTTCCTGCGCAAGGTGGTCTGGACGGTGCCCGGCTTCACGGTGGGCCGCTACCGGGACGAGCTGCGCCGCCTGGACGCGCGGATCCGGGCCGAGGGACCGTTCGTCGCGTACGCCCGCCGTTTCCTCATCGAGGCGCGCCGGGGCTGACCCGGCCGGGCGGGTGCGCCGCGGCGTGGTGCGCGGCCAGCACGTCGGCGCCGAAGTCACCGGCGGGGCGGCGCAGCACGGTGTGCGCGTGGTTGCCGTCGTCGGTCGTGTTGTCGTACTCGATCAGCAGGTCCTCGCCCTGCACCCGGTAGTAGTGCCGCCGGCCCGGCTCGACCGGGCCGGCCCAGGCGAAGTGCAGCTCGCCGCCGTCGAGCCGGTCGGCCTCGCGGGCCGCCAGCTCCGGCGGCAGCCGGTCCAGGTAGAGCGCGACCAGCCGGTCGAGAAGCGCCCGGCCGGTCGGCCGCAGCCGCCCCCGGGGTACGCCGAGCGGGTCGAGGCGGTCCGGTGCGGCGGCCCGGGTGGCGCTGATGATGTCGGCGGGCGCCTCCTCGGCGATGATCGCGGCGGAGCGGCCGCCCGGTCCGAGCGCGTCGAGCAGCTCGCGGGCCAGGTCCTCCTCCGGGCCCAGGGGCCGGGAGACCGGGCGTCCGGCGTGCCGGACGGTGGCCGGGTTGGCGCCGAGGAAGACCGGCGCGGGGGAGACCCGGTCGTCGGCGACGGTCATGCTCACCGACAGGTGGTGTCCCTCGAACCGCCAGGCCCAGTCGTCGTCGCGGGCCGGGTCGCCGAAGACGGCCACCCAGTAGTCGCCGCTGTGCCGGCCGCGCCGCCAGTCCTCCGCCCGGTCCAGCACCTCCTCCAGGGCCATCACGGCCATGGCCTGCGTATACGCGGCGGGGCTGAGCGCGGTGGCGAGCAGCCGGTGCGCGGCCTTGCGGGCGGTGACGTCCAGGCCGGCGAGCGCGACGCCGGGCCGGGGCCGCGGCCGGTACTCCAGCCACCGCCGGGCGGGCTCGTCGTCGAAGGCGTGCCGGGCGGCGTCGCGGGCCGGATCGTCCAGCGCCGACAGGAACGCCTCGGCCGCCGCACGCATCTGCTCGGGTACGGGATCCTCCACCGTCCCTGTATACCGCCCGCCGCTCATGCGCGGCCGAGCAGCGCCAGCATGTCGGGCAGCTCGAAGAACCGGGCGGTCTCGACCGCGGACGGGCCGCCGTGGTCCGGGTCGGCGCCGGCGTCGAGCAGCGCGCGGACCGCCGCCTCCTGGCGCCGGAACACGGCCGCGGCGAGCGCGGTCTGTCCCCTGTCGTTCACCCGGGCCGGGTCGGCGCCCCGGGCCAGCAGCGCGGCCACAGTGTCCGGGTGGGCGTGGTACGCGGCGAGGATCAGCAGCGTGTCGCCCTTGGCGTTGGTGAGGTTGACCGGCAGCCCGGCGTCCACGTTGGCCGCCAGCTCCTCGGTGGCGCCGGCCCGGGCCAGGTCGAACATCCGGTGGGCGAAGGCGATGGTCTCGTCGTCGAGTTCGTCGGGCATCCGCCCAGGCTATGGCGTCGCGGCCGGACGCGCCTGGTAGCTTGCGCAGCCGGGCACGGGAGGCGCACGCATGGACGATCGGGTGTACGTGGGCAACGCGGCGGTGGACGGCGCGACCGACGCGGGCTGGCTGCTGGGCCACTTCAAGCCGGCCGGGGACGTGCGGCACAGCACCGACGTGGAGGTGAAGTGGGGTGTGCACCCGGCGGGGGAGACCCGGTCCCGGTGGGCCACCGGTGAGCGGCGTACCGCCCTGCTGGTGCTGATCAGCGGCGCGTTCCGGATCGAGTTGCCGGACCGGACGGTGGTGCTGCGCGCGCCCGGTGACTACGTGGTGTGGGGCCGGGGCGTGGACCACTCCTGGTACGCCGAGCGGGAGTCCACGGTGCTCACCGTCCGCTGGCCGTCGGTGCCGGGCTACAAGGTGGAGCCGCCGGTGCGGCGGTGAGCGCGCCCCGCGTCCCAGCATTCGGTATTACCTACTAAACCGATAGGCTTTACCGTCTAAGCTGGGGGAGCACATCCGCTCCGCACCGTGAGGACGTCCCGCCGATGACCAGCACCGTTCCCGCCGACCTGCTCGCCGTCGCCGCCCGCTGGGCCGACCCGGACGGCTGGCCGGTGCCGCTGCGCTTCGAGGCGTCCGAGCGGTGGTACGCCCGGCTGGACGCCGGCGACGAGCACGAGGTGTGGGCGCTGAGCTGGCTGCCCGGACAGGGCACCGACCTGCACGACCACGGCGGCTCGGCCGGCGCGTTCCTGGTCGTGGCCGGCGTGCTCACCGAGGAGACGGTGAGCGGCGGGCGGCTGCGCCCGCACCGGCTCGCCGCCGGCGCCGGCCGGCGCTTCGGCGTACGGCACGTGCACCAGGTCACCAACCGTGGCGACGAGCCCGCCGTCAGCGTGCACGTGTACCGGCCGGCGCTGACCCGGATGACCCGCTACCACCTCGTCGCCGGCCGGCTCCGGGTCGCCGAGGTGGCCCGAGCCGGTGTGGCCTGGTGAGCCGCCCCCGCAACCCCGACGAACGGAAGGACGCCACGATGGCGCAGCAGACCCCGACCACCGCGACCGAGCGCTGTCCGGTCCCGCCGCCCGGCTCGCGGGGCATCGACGAGATCCTCGCCGCCGCCCGGGCCCGCCTGCGCCGCCTCGACCCGGAGCAGGCCCACCTGGCCTGCCGGGGCGGCGCGCTGCTGGTGGACATCCGCCCGGCCGCCCAGCGCGCCGCGCAGGGCACCGTGCCCGGCTCGCTCGTGGTCGAGCGCAACGTGCTGGAGTGGCGCTTCGACCCGCGCTGCGCGGCACGGCTGCCGCAGGCGACCGGCTACGACGTCCCGGTGATCGTGCTCTGCCAGGAGGGCTACACCTCGTCGCTGGCCGCCGCCGCGCTCCAGGACATCGGCCTGCACCGGGCCACCGACGTCGTCGGCGGCTTCGCCGCCTGGCAGATCGCCGGCCTGCCCACCCTCGGTCCCACCCCGCCGACCCGACCCTCGTCCGCCGCGCCCCCGGTCACCGCCGGCGGGGCGCTCCGCTGGCCGTCCCGCCGCACCCGGCGGGGCGGGGCGACCGCCCGCACAGGAGGCTCCCATGTCCGTCGTCGCCCTCACCACCCGTCCGGCCCGATCGGGCCGCCCCGACCGGGCCGTGCCGCCCCGGCCGCGTACCGCACCGACGCTCACCATCACGCTCGACCTGGGTGCCGGGCCGCTGACGCCGGGCCTCGCGCGCCTGGTCGACCTGCTCGACGAACTCGCCGCGTCCGGGGAGGGGCTGGCCGTGTCCGGCGAAGGACCGGCCGGACCGGACGACCGTCCGGCCGCCCGTACCGTGCTCGGCCTGCGCCGCGGCGACGCGCCCGCCCCCGCGGCGCCCGCCCCCGGCGGCGTGCGCATCCTCACCGGCACCCGGCGCGTCCGCCACGGCGGCGCCGAGATCCCGCTGACCCGCATCGAGTACGACCTGCTGCTGTTCCTCACCGAACATCCCCGCCGGGTGTTCACCCGACTGCAACTTCTCGCGAACGTCTGGGGCTACGAGCACGCGGTGGCGCGCACCGTCGACGTGCACGTCCGCCGGCTGCGGGCCAAGTTCGGGCCGGAAACGCCGCTGGTGACCACCGTGTACGGCGTGGGCTACCGCCTCGCCGACGACGCCGAGATCGTCGTCGACCGCGACGCCTGACCTCGGCCGACCGGCACGCGGCGCACCCGGACCGGGGGTGCGCCGCGTTCACGTCCGCCGCTGATCCGCCATTGTGAACCCCGGGGGAGACCCCCCGTACCACCGCGAATCGGTGCTCTGCTGTAATCAACGGGCCTCGCACGCAGAGCGAGCGCACGGCTGCGATGTGTTCGTCAAATGTCACATTCATGCAACGCGGCCGCCCCTTGACCCTCGCAGAGACGCCGGGAAGCATCGATGAAGCGGCGTCCCGGGCCGTGGGGAGATACCCGGACCAGCCCAAGGAGGACCATGTCGGTCAGCCCCGCCTCGTCGCGCGCCGGATGGCATACGTCCCAACCCGCGGTCCCCGGTCGTCCCCCCGGCGGCCAGCGCCGTCCCGCCAACACCGCCGCCGCGCCCATGCTCACCGTCACCCTCACCATCCCCCTGGCCTGCGAGGAGTCGCTCACCCCGGCCGCCCGCCGGCTGCTCGACGCCGCCCGCGAGATGCTCGAACGCGGCGACGCGGTGGTCAGCGCGGGCACGATCCCGGCCGAACGCCGGCCCGACGCCGTCCCGGCCGGCCGCGCTCCGGCGCGCCCGCTCGCCCCGACCATCCCGACCCTGCACATCCTCGCGTCGTCCCGGTCGGTGCTGCGTGACGGCGAGCCGCTGCCGCTGACCCGCCTGGAGTTCGACCTGCTGCTGCACCTGGTCGCCCACCCGCGCCGGGTGTTCACCCGGCTGCAACTGCTCAACGCGGTCTGGGGGTACGAGCACGCCGGCGTCCGCACCGTCGACGTGCACGTGCGCCGGCTGCGCGGCAAGGTCGGCGTGGACGTCCCGCTCGTCACCACCGTCTACGGCGTCGGCTACCGGCTCGCCGACGACGCCCGGGTCACCATCGACCGCACCGGCTGACCACCGGGACCACCACCCGCCGACCGCCGCCGGACGGAGCCCCGACCGCCCGGAGCGATCATGTGGTGACCCGCCCGCCCGCGCGGCAGGATGGTCCGATGCGCGTGCGCCCGATCAGCCCCGACCTGCTCGTCACCGAGCTGGCCGAGCGTCTCGCCCGCACCGGGACGCCCGGCCGGCTGCGGGTCGCCCTGGACGGCCCGCCCGCCGCCCGGCCGGACGCGCTCGCCGAAGCGCTCGTCGACCCGCTGCGCGCCGCCGGCCGGCCGGTGCTGCACGTGCGCGCCGACGACTTCCTCCGCCCCGCCTCGGTGCGCCTGGAGCACGGCCGCACCAACCCGGACGCGTACTACGAGAGCTGGCTCGACGAACCGGGACTGCGCCGCGAGGTGCTCGACCCGGCCGGCCCGGACGGCTCCGGCCGGCTGCTGCCGTCGCTGTGGGACGCCACCGCCGACCGGGCCAGCCGCGCCGCGTACGTGGAACTGCCGCCCGGCGGGGTGGTGCTGGTCAGCGGCGCGCTGCTGCTCGGCGGCGCGCTGCCCTTCGACGTCACCGTCCACCTCGTGCTCTCCCCGGCGGCGCTCGCGCGGCGCACCGATCCCGCGCTGCGCTGGACCCTGCCCGCCTTCGCCCGCTACGCCGACGAGGTCGTCCCCGCGTCCTTCGCCGACGTGGTGGTCCGGGCCGACGACCCGCGCCGTCCGGCACTCGTCGAGGCCGCCTGACCAGGGGCTGCGGACTCACCGGAAACACTCAGGAAATAGCCGGTTTGGCCCGCCGTGGGCGGGGGTAATCGCCCGGCTCACAGAGCACGGGTGATCTCGTCGCCCGCGCTCGCACAGTCGGACCGGGTCCGGGGCGCTGGCCGCCCCGGTCCGGTATGAGGACGTAGGAAAGGCAGGCAGCGATGCTCGTCCACGACACGACAGCCACCGGCCGCTCCCAGGCGGAGGTCGACCAGATCCGGCAGTCCCTGCGGTCGCGGTACGACGAGCTGACCGCCGAGTACGAGCAGACCGTGGCGCAGAGCCAGGTGCTGCGGCTGGTCGAGGTCGGCGACACCGCCGGCGACGACCAGGCCGACAGCGGCACCAAGACCGCCGAGCGGGACACCGCGCAGTCGCTGCTGCGGACCATCCTGGACCGGCGGGCCCAGTTCGAGCACGCGCTGACCCGCCTGGACGAGGGCACCTACGGCTTCTGCGAGGGCTGCACCGCGCCCATCCCGGTGGAGCGGCTGGAGATCTTCCCGTCCGCCACCTCCTGCGTGGCCTGCAAGCAGACCCGGGAGCGGCGGGCGGCCTGAACGCCGTTCCGGTTGCCGGTCGGTCCCCGACGCGGTGAACTGCCCCCATGGGTGACATCAAGGTGGGCACCGCCTCGTGGACCGACCGGACCCTGCTCGACTCCGGCTGGTACCCGGCGAGCGCCGACACGCCGGAGAAACGGCTCTCCTACTACGCCCGGCAGTTCCCGCTGGTCGAGGTGGACGCCACCTACTACTCGCCGCCGGCCGAGCGGACCGCCCGGCTGTGGGCCGAGCGCACCCCGGCCGGGTTCACGTTCAACGTCAAGGCGTTCAGCCTGCTGACCGGCCACCCCACCCGCGTCTCCGCGCTGTACAAGGACCTGCGCCCGGACACGGACAAGCGCAACGTCTACCCGGACGACCTGCCCGCGCAGGCGTACGAGGAGGTCTGGACCCGGTTCCTGTCCGCCCTCGACCCGCTCGTCGAGGCCGGCAAGCTGGGCGCGCTGCTGTTCCAGTTCCCGCCGTGGTTCACCATCAAGCGGGCCAACAAGCAGTACCTGCTGGAGGTGGCACGGCGGTGCGCGCCGCTGCGCCCGGTCTTCGAGTTCCGGCACGCGTCCTGGTTCGACGGCGACAACGCCGAGGAGACGCTCGGGTTCCTGCGCGAGCACGAGCTGCCGTTCGTCTGCGTGGACATGCCGCAGGGACACAAGTCGTCCGTCCCGCCGGTGCTGGCGGCCACCGCGGACCTCGCGGTGGTCCGGTTCCACGGGCACAGCGACAAGTGGACCAGCAAGGACATCCACGAGAAGTTCGGCTACGACTACTCCAAGCGGGAACTGCGCGACTGGGCGCCGAAGCTGCGCGAGCTGGCCGGCCAGACCGGGCAGACGCACGTGCTGATGAACAACTGCTACCAGGACTACGCGCAGCGCAACGCCACCACACTCGCCGGCCTGCTGGACGCCTGAGCGTCTCACCCGGTACGGGTGAGGTCCGCTCACCCGCCCCCGCCGCAGCATGGACCGTGGGCGCCGGCTCGGGCGCCGCGACGAGGAGGTGGGTCATGACGGTACGGGTGGTGGCGGACCGACGCCGCGGTGGCGTACTGCACGTCGTCGGCAGCTCCGAGGCGGCACGGCGGGGCGAACGGCCCGGCCGGTTCAGCCCGACCCGGCTGTGGCGGGGCCCCAGCGGTCCGCCGCGCCGCGCCGACGACCGACGCTGGGAGACCGAAGCACGGGGGTGAGCCCGATGGCCGAACAGCTGTTGTCCGCGTTCGAGTCCTCGCTGGACAAGACGAACGTGATCCTCAAGGAGATCGAGTCCGCGTACGGCTGGCCGAAGGAACGGCGCAACCAGTCCTACGCCGCGCTGCGTACCGTACTGCACCTGTTGCGGGACCGGCTGCCGGTGCAGGAGAGCACCGAGTTCGCCCAGCAGTTGCCGGTGCTGGTGCGCGGGATCTACTTCGACGGCTGGCAGCCGGAGAACGTGCCGATCAAGCTCAACCGCGACGACTTCCTGTACGAGGTGCGCCAGGGCTTCCCGTACGACGCCGAGGGCGGCGCGCAGCGGGTGGTGCAGGTCGTGCTGGACACGCTGCGCCGGCACGTGACCCAGGGCGAGTGGGAGGACGTGAAGGCCACCATGCCGGGTGACCTGCGTCAGATGATTCCCTGATCCGGCACCGGACCGGCCCGTCCCGCCCCCTCGGCGGGGCGGGCCGCGGGCGTCCGGGACACCGGCAGCCCGGCCCGCCGGGCCAGCCCGGCGAACGCGACCGCGTCGACGATCGCCGCGCCACCCGGGTCGTTGTTGAAGTAGACGTACGCCGGCTCGCCGTCGCCGAACGCCCCGGCCAGCCGGCGCACCCAGCCGGCCAGCGCGGCGCGCCCGTAGCGCGGCCACGGCCGTGCCCGGCCCTCGTGCAGCCGCAGGTAACCGAAGTCGGTGGTGCGCCACAGCGGGGTGACCGGCCGGCTGAGCCGGTCGGCCCAGACCAGCGCCGCCCGGTGCCGCTCCAGCACCCGCCGGGTGTCGTCGGTCCACCACGACGGATGCCGCGGCTCCACCGCCACCCGCACGTCGGCGGGAAACCGGCGCAGCACGTCGGCCAGCGCGTCCGGGTCGGCGCGCAGCGTCGGCGGGAGCTGCACCAGCACCGGCCCCAGCCGGTCGCCCAGCCCGGACGCCCGGTCCAGGAACCGGGCCACCGGCTCGGCCGGGTCGCGCAACCGCTTCACGTGGGTCAGGTAGCGGCTCATCTTCACCGCCACGCAGAAGTCGCCGGGCGTACGCTCCCGCCACGCGACGAACGTGTCCCGCTCCGGCAGCCGGTAGAACGCGTTGTTCACCTCGACGGTGGCGAACCGCGCGGCGAAGTGCTCCAGCCAGCGCCGCTGCGGCAGCCCGGCCGGGTAGAACCGCTCCCGCCAGTCCCGGTACTGCCAGCCCGACGTGCCGACCAGGAACATCGCCGCAGCCCTACTGAAGGTTGATCGGGAAGACCTCGAACGTGGCGCCGAACCGCGCGCCGAGCCGGCGCCCGGCCGGCCGGGCCATGCCCTCCAGGAACTCCTCGGCGTCGAAGCTGCCGTCGCCGAGCCCGCTCAGGTACGCCCCGTGCGCCCGCAGCGACGCCACGCCCCGCTCGAACGTGTCGCTCACGTCCACCCCGTGCCGGGCTGCCGGCGACCCGGCCGCCCACACCTCGCGCACCCGCGACCACGGCTGGATGCCGTCGGTGAGCTGCTCCGGGAAGATCCAGCGGTTGCCGGCGTCGCGGACCGCGTCCAGCGTGGCCCGGCCGCAGGCGATGTGGTCGGCCTGGTTCAGCGCGTACGCACCGTCCCAGGTCTCCCGGAAGTTGTTCGTCAGCACCACGTCCGGCCGGTGCCGGCGCACCACGGCGGCGATCGCCCGGCGCAGCGGCACGCCGTACTCCAGCAGCCCGTCGGGCAGGCCGAGGAACTCGACGGCCGACACTCCCACCACGGCGGCGGAGGCGCGCTGCTCCTCCTCGCGCACCACCCGGGCGCGCTCCGGCGACATCCCGTCGATGCCCGCCTCGCCGCTGGTGAGCAGGCAGTAGACGACCTCCTTGCCCTGCCCGGTCCAGCGGGCCACCGCGGCGGCGGCGCCGAACTCCAGGTCGTCGGGGTGTGCCACCACGGCGAGCGCCCGCTGCCAGTCCTCGGTCAGCGGGGTGAGCGGCTCCGGCTGCGTCACGTGCGTCTCCTCGCGTCGTCCTCCCGCCATCCTGGCATCCACCCGTCCCGGCCGCTTGCCCCGCGAACCGTCCGTACGGCGGCGTCCGGGCGTCTACGGTGTGGTTAGAGAAGATCGGGCGTGGGGTACCACCCGCTGCACACGGACCCCGGCACCACGCGGGGCGGCACACCGAGGGAGCACCCATGGCATTGAACGACGACGACATCCAGAGCAGCGGCGGCAGCGGCCTGGAGGGCCCGGCCGACGGCGGTGCGACCCCGGGTCAGCACGACGGTGGCGCGGACGGCGGCGCGGAGGGCCCGGCCGACGGCGGCGCGACCCCGGGTCAGCACGACGGTGGCGCGGACGGCGGCGCGGAGGGCCCCGCTGACGGCGGCGCGACCCCGGGTCAGCACGACGGTGGCGCGGACGGCGGCGCGGAGGGCCCGGCCGACGGCGGCGCGACCCCCGGCCAGCGCGACGGCGGCGCCGACGGCAGCGCCTGACACATGAGCACGACGCACGTCGACCCGCCGGGTGGCCACGGCCGCCCGGCGGTTCCGTTCTCCGCGACCGAGGCGCTGGCCCGGTGCGTGGCGGTGGAGCCGGCCAAGTTCGCCGCCGACCACTGGGGGCGCAGCCCGCTGCTGTCCCGCGCCGCCGAACTGCCCAACCCGGACGGCTTCACCGACCTGCTCAGCCCCGCCGACGCCGACGAGCTGCTCAGCCGCCGCGGCCTGCGTACCCCGTTCCTGCGGGTCGCCAAGGACGGCCAGCTCGTGCCGGCGGCGCGGTTCACCGGCGGCGGTGGCGCCGGCGCCGAGATCGGCGACCAGGTCCTCGACGAGAAGGTGCTGGCGCTGTACGCCGACGGCGCCACGCTGGTGTTGCAGGGCCTGCACCGCACCTGGCCGGCGCTCGTCGACTTCGCCCGTGACCTGGGCACCGCGCTGGCCCAGCCGTTGCAGGTGAACGCCTACCTGACGCCGGCCGGCAGTCAGGGCTTCGCCACCCACTACGACACGCACGACGTGTTCGTGCTGCAGGTGGACGGGCGCAAGCACTGGCGGATCCACCCGCCGGTGCTGGCCGACCCGCTGGAGCGCCAGCCCTGGGGCGGCCGGGCCGACGAGGTCTCCGCGACCGCCGACGGGCGCCCCGAGCTGGACGTCGTGCTCGAACCGGGCGACGCGCTCTACCTTCCGCGCGGCTGGCTGCACAGCGCCCAGGCGCAGGACTCCAGCTCGCTGCACCTGACCGTGGGCATCCGGGCGCTGACCCGGTACGCCGTGGTCGAGGAACTGCTCGCGCTCGCCGCCGAGGACGCGCGGCTGCGCGCGAGCCTGCCGTTCGGGCTCGACCTGGCCGACGCGGACGCGATCGAGCCGGAGCTGACCGAGACCGTCGAGGCGCTGCGCGACTGGCTGCTGCGGGCCGACCCGGCGGCGGTGGCCGGCCGGCTGCGCGCCCGGGTCTGGCCGGCCGCCCGCCCGGCGCCGATCCGGCCGCTGGCCCAGGCGCAGGCGCTGGCCCGGCTCACGGCGGACAGCGAGGTGGCGGTGCGCGGCGGCCTGCGCTGGCAGCTCACCCCGGCCGCCGACGGACGGGTCACGCTGCGCGTGCCCGACCGGACGCTCACGCTGCCCGGCACCTGCGAGGCGGCGCTGCGCGCCCTGCTCACCGGTGAGGTGACGAGGGTCGGTGACCTGCCCGGCCTCGACGACGACGCCGACCGCCTGGTGCTGGCCCGCCGCCTCCTGAAGGAGGCCGTCCTGACCCCCGCCTGACGGGCGCGATCATGAGGTTGACCGGCGGCGCGACGGCGTGTCGCGCCGCCAACCTCATGATCGACGGCCGGAGAGGGGGCGTGGGGAGGGACGGTCAGCGGGTGTAGGTCACCGTCAGCAGGAGCAGGGTCGTGACCAGGCCGGAGGCGGCCACCAGGATCATCGGGCGCGGGGTCAGCACCGCGTGGCGGCGGTCGGCCAGCAGCCGGGCCGGCGCCAGCCCGATCACCGGGCCGAGCAGCGTCACCACCAGCGCCAGCACCGGCAGGCCCACCGCCAGGTCACCGCTGGAACCGGCGGCCAGCGCCCGCGCACCCACCCCCAGCGCGTACGCCACCAGCGCCCCGCCGATCCCGCACGCGACCAGCAGCGGGTTCACCGAGCCGGGCAGCTCACCCGGCGCCCCGGTGCGGTCCAGCAGCTCCCGGACCGCCCGCAGCAGCGGCACCGGATCACCGGCGGCGCCGCGTACCGGGCCGGGCGGGTCACCGAGCCGCCGGGCGCCCATGCCCAGCCGCGCCCGCAACTGCGCCCACAGGTGAGTGACCTCGCCGTCGACGCGCTCCACCAGCCGGGACGCCTCGGCCACCTCCGCCTCGGCCTGCCGCACCTGCTCCTCCGCCTCGGCCACCGCCCGGCCGGCGGCGGCCACCTGCTGGGCGTACCAGGTGTGCGCCTCGGCCCGCTGGGCGGACACCCGGGCGGTCAGCTCGGCGAGCCGGCGGATCTGCGCGTTGTACGTCTCACTGGCAACCGGTTCGTTCATCGGGAGGGACCATAAGGGATGATCACCTGTCCGGTGCGGTGCACCGCCCGGTCGAAGTACAGACCGCGCCACGGCCGGGGATACCAGTCCGGCCCGCCGCTGCCCGGATACAGCGAGGAGCCCAGCTCACCGCCCTGCACGTCCAGCGCCACCCAGGCGCCGATCTGATCCGTGCGCGCGCCCGCGCCGCCGAGGTCGACCCGCATCCGGGCCACCCCACGCCACCACGCCAGCACGTGCGTACGCCGTTCCGGCCCGTCGTGCAGGATCCGGCGCAACTGCTCCAGCCCGGTGCGCGTACCGGCCTTGCCGGCCAGCGCCGCGGCCGCCGCGTCCACCGCGTACAGCAGCAGGAAGTGCGGGGTACGCGCCGCACCCGGCGCGCCCAGCCCGTCACCCACCTCGGCCATCAGCTCCGGCACCGTCTCCTCGTCGTACCAGGAGGCGTCGCCTTCCAGGTCCTCGTACAGGGCGCGGGCGGCCGGGTCGGCGTCCGGGTCCAGGCAGGCGATCGAGAACCGGGCGGTGCCGGGCCGGTACTGCCGGGCCAGCGACCGGGCGGCGGCGTCGAGCACCGCGCACGCCTCGTCCACCCGGGTGCCCAGCACGGCGAGGTTGCGGCCCGGCGCGCGGGGCAGCCGTAGCGCCGCCGAGCGGGCCTGCACGTCGATGATCTCGCCGAGCAGCGCCACCGGGCTGCGCGGCACGCCCTGCTCCGGCGCGGTCAGCGCGCGGAAGTCCGGCGCGTCGGCCAGCTTCGGGATCGCGTCGCCGTCGAACAGCCGGGCCGGCGCGGCGTCCTGCGGGCGCATCCGCCACAGCCGGTGCTGAAGCTCGCTCCACGTCTCCCAGTCGCTGGCCGACGGGATCCGGGCCACCTCGTTCCCCTCGGCCAGGCCCGACTCGGCGTTGATCACCGCGTGGTGGCGGGGCAGCGACTGCGCCGCGTCGTTGCGCTCGGCCAGGATGCGCAGCGCCTTCGGCAGCGCGATCCGTAGCGTGAACTGGGCGACGAGCGCGGGCCGGCCCCACAGGGCCTCGATGCCACGCACGTCCTGCGAGGCGAGCACCAGGTGGATGCCCTGCGACCGGCCCCGCCGGGCCAGGTCCTCCAGCAGGTCGGCGGCCTCCCGGGCGACCACGTCCCGGCCGGCGAGCAGCGCCTGGAACTCGTCGACCACAGCCACGATGCGCGGCCAGTGCCCCTCCGGGTCCACCGCGCGCAGCTCCGCCAGCTTGGTGACCTCGTGCTTCTTCGCCGCGTCGGCGCGGCGGCGCAGCTCCTCGGCGAGGAAGCGCAGCAGCGCCAGCCCGAACTCCCGGTCGGTGTTCACGTTGATGCCGACCAGCCGCATGTGAGGCAGCCAGCTCGGGTCGCGGCGGCCCTGCGCGAACCGGGCGAAGGACACACCCTCCTTGAAGTCGAGCAGATAGAACTCCAGCTCGGCGGGGGAGTAGCGGGCGGCGAGCGCGCCGATCCAAGCGAAGATCAGGTTCGTCTTGCCGGTGCCGGACGGGCCGCCGATCAACGCGTGCGGCGGGTAGTCGCCGAGCGTGAGCAGCACCTGCCGCCCGTGCGGGCCCTCGCCGACCGGCGCGCTGAGCCCGTGCGCCGAGTCCTCCCGCCAGTACTCGTCCAGCGGCGGGAGCAGGTCGGTGAACGGCGTCGGCGGCGGGCCGGCGGCCACCCGGGACGCGACGGTGCGGCACGTCTCCGTGACCAGGGCGGGCGGCGGCGGCGCGTCGAGCAGCACCGGCAGCCCGGCCACCCGGGCGTCGTCCCGCTCCACGGTGATCCGGGTGACGGTCGGGTCGTCCGGCAGCTCGATGCCGCGGACCACCAGGTGCACGCCGCAGGCCGCGCCGGTACGTACCACCCGGTCGAGCTGGCCGCGCTCGTGCCGGGACAGCTCGTCGCCGCCGAGCAGCACCGCCACCCGCCACGGCTCCGGGCGGCGTCCGGTCGCGGCGGCCAGTTCGCGCAGCGAGCCGTACTCACCGGCGAGCACCGTGGCGTTGATCCGGCGGATCTGCTCCACCAGGTCGTCCAGCAGCCGGCCCAGCCCGCCCGGCCCGACGAACGTGAGCAGCCCGGCCGTGCCGAGCGGCGCGAACCCGGCCAGGCCGCCGCCCAGGTGTTCCGGGTCGTACCCGTAGAGCCGCACCGCGCCCGGGTCGGCCCGCCCGACCGAGCGCAGCAGCAGCGCGGGCACCACGGCGGCCAGCCCGTCCCGGTCGCCGCCGGCCAGGTGCGCGTGCCCGGCGTCCAGCAGCGGGACCAGCGCCGGCACCGGTTCGGCGCCGTCGAGGCGTACCGTGCCGACGCGCAACGCGCCGGGCGGCTCGGACCGGCCGGCGGGCGTGGCCTGCCAGCGGTCCCAGGGCGCGGACGCCGCGCCGGGCGCCTCCCGCTGTGCCGCGGCGGCGGCCCGGCGGGCCAGCTCGGCGAGGCGTGCGGTGTGCCGGGCGTCGATCTCGGCCAGGCGCCGGTCGCGGGCGGCACCCACCCGGGCGGGCACCGCGGCGGCGGCCTTGCGGGTACGGGCCAGCCGATCCCGCCCGGCGGCCAGCTCGGCCTCGGCGGCGGTGAGCCGGGTACGGGTGGCGCCCAGGGCCTCGGAGAGCATCCCCCGGACCCGCGTCACCAGTTGAGCGCGGACGTCAGCCACGGGACGGCTCCCGATCGTCGGTGTCCTTGGGCAGGTCCCGGCCGAGCCGGTCGAGCAGTACGCCGGCGAGCACGCCCGCGGTGACCGCCGGGTCGGCCGCGTGCGGCTGCTCCGCGTCGTCGTCGCGGCGCGGCGGGGGCATCCGGCACACCCGGGTCAGCAGCGTGTCCAGCACCGGCCGCGGCAGCCCGGGCAGCAGGTCGCGGACCCGGGAGTCCAGCGCCCCGCGCAGCCGGGGCAGGTCGTCCGCGCGGGGCGGATGGCCGAGCAGCTCACCGGCCAGCTCGCGCAGCAGCGGCGGGGTGATGGCGGCCAGCCCCAGCCCCACGTCGGCGTGCGCCCGGCGCAACTCGCGGTGCAGCCGGTCCCGGTCGCCGGAGCGGATCCCGGCCACCACCCGGCGCAGCAGCTCGTGGGAGTCCTCGACGCGCTCGTCCGGCTCGTCCGGCGCGCCCTCCCGGCCGCCGGTCAGCTCCGCCACCCGCACCGCCCACCAGCGCCGTACCGCCGGCTGCTCACCCGGCTCGGCGGCCGGGCCCGGTGCGGGCGGGTCCTCGCCGCGAGGCGTGTCGTGCCGGGGCGGCCGCTCGCCCGGCGGCGCCGTCCGTGCGCCGTCCGGCGCCAGCCCGATCGCGGCCAGGTACGCGGTGAGCTGCTCCTGCGCCACACGCAGCGCGTAGCCCGCGGTCTCGGCGTGCTCGGTGGCCGAGGACAGCTCCGGCACCCCCATCGGGTCGGACGACTCCTGGCGCACCCAGCGCAGCCGCTCCTGCGCCTGGCCGAGCTTCTCCAGCGCGGCGGCGAGCTGTGCCAGCGGCAGTTCCTCGGCGGCGGCGCGCACCTGCGCGCCGATGTCCTCGACGATGGACACAGGCCGGCCTCAGAGCGTCGCGACGTAGATCTGAGCCTGCTCCACCGCGACGAGTGTCGCGGCCAGACACTCCTCCAACTCCTGGCCGGCCTGTGTCAACGAGGCCTGGGCCGCCTCGACCGTCTCGTGGCCGCTGCCCTCCAGCGCGCCGGCCAGCGTCTGCTGCGCCTCGGCCAGCTTCTCGCCGGCCGCCTGCACCGCTGTCTGGCCGTCACCGATCTGCTGGAGAGCGACATCGATGGCGGCCTTCAGCTCGGCGACGCTCGCCACGGGGACCTCCTGGGGGCGGAAGAGATCTCCATTACAACCCATCCCGGCGGGTGGACGAACATCCACCCTCGCGGCGTTGCGGCCCCGGTGTCCGGTTCCGGCCCTGACGTGCGCGAAGAGTCCGGCACACGGGATCGGGCAGTCCCGCCGGCGGACTCCTCGGTCCTGCTGACGGGACCGGATGACCTAGCGGACCAGCCAGCGCGGGCCGCGTACCTCCGCGCCCAGCGCGGTCACCCGCTCGCGCAGCTCCCGGTCGGCGGTGACCACCACCCGCCGCCGGTCCGGCGCGGCGGCGACCAGCTCGACCATCGTGTCGTCGCCGGAGCCGGGCGCGGAGACGACCTCCACGCCGGGCGCGGGCGCCACGTGCCGGGCCGCGCCCTCCACCACCAGCACCACCTGCACCGGCGGCGGCAGCTCCGGCGGCACCCCCGCCTCCCCGACGGGCGCCAGCGCGTCGCGCAGCCGGACCGCCGCGCCGGCCCGGTCCCGCCACCAGCCGTCCGGGCGCGAGCCCACCACGTTCGCGCCGTCCACGATCAGCAGCGGTCTGCTCTCCATGCCCCCAGCCTGCCATCCGGTCGCGTTTGTCGCGCCGACCGCCGGGTAGCCACCGCCGACCGTGCCGCGCGTGCCGGGTGCCGGTCGTGCCGACTGACTGCGGAGGACGAGATGATGGGACCGGGTGACTTCGGCAACGACCCCTGGGACGAGTTCCTGGCCCGATACTTCGGCCGGGGCGAGGGGGGACGCCGGCCGGCGCACCGGGTCGACATCACCCGCCTGATGACCGCCGACGCCCGGGAGATGCTCGCCGACGCGGCCCGCCGCGCCGCGCAGAAGCACAGCAACGACCTGGACACCGACCACCTGCTCTGGGCGGCGTTGCAGCGCGAGCCGCTGCGCGACCTGGTCCGGCGGGCCGGCGCCGACCCGGACGCGCTGCTGGGCGCGCTGGGCGGGCGCGGTGAGGGCGCGCCGCGCGGCGAGGTGCCGCCGAACCTGTCGCTGACCCCGGCCGCGAAGCGGGCGCTGCTCGACGCCCACCAGCTGTCCCGCGCGATGGGCGCCAACTACATCGGTCCCGAGCACATCCTGATGGCGCTGCCGCTGAACCCCGAGTCGCCGGCCGGCCGGATGCTCGCCGCCGGCCGGATCCAGCCCGAGTCGTTGCAGGCGGCCAGCGCCGAGCGCGGCGCGACGAACGCCCCGCGCCCGGACCGCGGCACCCCGACGCTCGACCAGTACGGCCAGGACCTCACCGAGCTGGCCCGGATGGACCAGATCGACCCGGTGGTCGGCCGGGCCGACGAGATCGAGCAGGCGGTGGAGATCCTGTCCCGGCGCACCAAGAACAACCCGGTGCTGATCGGCGAGGCCGGTGTCGGCAAGACCGCGATCGTGGAGGGCCTCGCGGAGCGGATCTGCGACGGCGACGTGCCGCAGACGCTGATCGGCAAGCGGGTGATCCAGCTCGACCTGTCCGGCCTGGTCGCCGGCACCCGCTACCGGGGCGACTTCGAGGAGCGGCTGAAGAAGGTGATCGACGAGATCCGCGCCCACCGCGAGGAGCTGATCATCTTCCTGGACGAGATCCACACGCTGGTCGGCGCGGGCGGCGCCGGCAGCGAGGGTGGGATGGACGCCTCGAACATGCTCAAGCCGGCCCTGGCACGCGGCGAGCTGCGGGTGATCGGCGCGACCACGCTCGACGAGTACCGGCGCAGCATCGAGAAGGACGCCGCGCTGGCCCGCCGGTTCCAGCCGGTGCTGGTGCCCGAGCCGACAGTCGACGACACCATCTCGATCCTGCGCGGCCTGCGCGACCGGTACGAGGCGCACCACCAGGTCCGGTTCACCGACGAGGCGCTGGTGGCCGCCGCAGAGCTGTCCGACCGGTACGTCACCGACCGGTTCCTGCCGGACAAGGCGATCGACCTGATCGACCAGGCCGGCGCCCGGGTGCGGCTGCGCACCCGTACCCCCGCCGAGGACGTGCGCGAGCTGGAGCAGCAGCTCGACGAGACGCGCCGGGACAAGGAGCAGGCGGTCTCCGACGAGCAGTACGAGCGGGCCTCCGCGCTGCGCGACCGGCTCGCCGAACTGGAGGACCAGGTCCGCCGCGCCCGTGGCGACGAGGGGCCGAGCCACGTGCCCGAGGTGGGGCCGACGGAGATCGCCGAGGTGGTCTCCCGGGCCACCGGCATCCCGGTCACCCAGCTCACCGAGGAGGAACGCGACCGGCTGCTGCGCCTGGAGGGGCACCTGCACGAGAAGGTGATCGGGCAGGACGACGCGGTCACCGCCGTCGCCGAGGCGGTACGCCGGTCCCGTACCGGCCTGGCCGACCCGGACCGGCCGATGGGCAGTTTCCTGTTCCTCGGCCCGACCGGCGTGGGCAAGACCGAGCTGGCCCGGGCGCTGGCCGAGGCGCTGTTCGGCGAGGCGGACCGGATGGTCCGGGTGGACATGAGCGAGTTCCAGGAACGGCACACGGTCAGCCGGCTGGTCGGCGCCCCGCCCGGATACGTCGGCTACGAGGAGGCCGGCCAGCTCACCGAGGCGGTACGCCGCCGCCCGTACGCGGTGGTGCTGCTCGACGAGATCGAGAAGGCGCACCCGGACGTGTTCAACATCCTGCTCCAGGTGCTCGACGACGGCCGGCTCACCGACAGCCAGGGCCGTACCGTGAACTTCAAGAACACCGTCCTGATCATGACCAGCAACCTCGGCTCGGAGCTGATCACCGGCACCCAGCGCACCGTCGGGTTCGCCACCGGCGCGCCCGGCGAGCAGGAGAGCGACGAGCTGCGGGAGCGGCTGATGCGCCGGCTCCAGGAGAACTTCCGCCCGGAGTTCCTCAACCGCATCGACGAGGTGATCATCTTCCAGCGGCTGGAGGCCGAGCAGCTGCGCCAGATCACCGGGCTGCTGCTGGAGGAGACCCGCCGCCGCATGCACGCCCAGGACATCCAGGTCGACTTCAGCACCGCCGGCGTCGACTGGCTCGCCGAGCACGGCTACCAGCCCGAGTTCGGCGCCCGCCCGCTGCGCCGGGTGATCCAGCGCGAGGTCGACAACCGGCTGTCCCGGATGCTGCTGGAGCACGAGGTCTCACCGGGGCAGAAGGTCACCGTCGACACCCGCGACGGCCAGCTCGTCTTCGACGTCGCCGCCGGTGAGCGCGGCTACACGCCGGCCACCACGTCCCATCCCCGATGACCGGCCGGGGCCCGTCCCGGCCGGACCGGGACGGGCCGTCACCGAAGGACCGGAGGGCGGACATGACCGAACCCGAGGAAGTCCCCGACGACACCGGGGCCGGTGAACCGATCGAGGCGGCCCCGACGGCGAACCCGGCCCGGGTGCGGGTGCCGCCGGAGGGCCTGAAACAGCACCCACCGAACGAGGGCGAGCCGGCATCCGGGCCGCCGCCGGGAGAGGAGGCGTGATGGTACGCGAGGCGCGACTCGACCCCGAGGTCGAGGTGATCTGGGACGACTTCCACGCCGAGGTGAACGTGCCCTCCGAGACGCTGCGGCAGTGGCTGCTGACCCGCGGCTCGGGGGAGGAGGCGTTCGGCCCGGATCCGGACCTCGACCTGCCCGAGCCGGGCCGGCAGATCCTCGCCGTGCTGCGCAAGCGCAAGGTGGACCTCACGCCGGAGGACATCGAGGTGATGCAGGAGGCGATCACCCGGATCCGGGAGCTGACCGCGCAGCGGCCACGCCGGGGCAACGCCGACGACGAGTGGCGGCACGCCCTGCTCGACCTCGGCCACGACGTGCTCGTCGAACGCTGAGCCGGTACGACGGCGCCCGGGCGGACCACCGCCCGGGCGCCGCCGGCTACTCCGACTCCAGGCTGGGCAGCCGCAGCCCGGCCGCGTCCGCCGCGGCCTGCCGGTCGGCCCGGGCGCGTTCCTCGCGGCTGAGCAGGTTGGCGTACTCGGTCACGTCGGCCGGACCCGGCACCTCCGGCAACCGGCGCAGGAACGCCTCCACCTCGGCGGAGGCGCTGGTGTGCGCGGTGGCCGCCTGGCGCAGCAGCTCCCGCTGGTCGGCGGCCGGATACAGATCAGTCATGTCGCCGGTGATACCCGGGTTCAGGCGATTCGCACCCCGCCCGAGCCGTTGGGCTGCACACCGAACTCCGGGTGCGCCAGCAGCCACCCCAGGTATTCCGGATGGTTCGCCAGCGCGTCGGTGTACGCCGCGACCGCCGCCGCCAGCACCGGCTCGGCCACCGCCGCGGCCGGCACGTCCGGATGCCAGCCCAGCAGCAGCCGCCAGCGCAGCGGCGTGCCGGCCAGCCGGCGGGTGACCAGCCCGGCCACCGGACGGAACGTGGCCTGGCACAACGCCACCGCCTCGCCCGCGTCCACCAGGTCCAGCGCGGCCCGCACGTCCGCCTCGTACACCTTCTTCGGGGTGAAGCCGGCACGGGCGCAGGCGGCGGCGAAGCAGTCGCCGAAGCAGCCGTCGCCCGGCGCGGCCACCCACCGCTCGCGCCGCAGGTCGACCAGGTCGACCTCGGCGTGGCCGGCCAGCGGGTGGGTCTGCGGCAGCAGCACGCATATCGGCTCGACCGCCACCTCCCGCCAGCTCAGCCCGAACCCCGCCGACGGCGTCGAGTCGCCGCACACGCCGGTCAGCGCGAAGTCGAGCCGGCCACCGGCCACCATCTGCGCCAGCTCGTCCACCGACCAGGAGCCGTACGTGGTGATCTGCGCGTCCGGCCGCTCGGCGGCGAGCCGGTGCACCAGCCGGCCCAGGATCGGGCTGTTCACCCCGCCGAAGCGGTACCGGCGCAGCGGATCGCCCGCACCGGCCATCCGGGCCGCCTCGTCCCGCAGGCCCTTCATCGCCGGCAGCAGCACCCGCGCCCGGTCCAGCACCAGCTCACCCAGCGCGGTGGGACGGGCGCCGCGGCGGTCCCGTTCGAACAACGGCCCGCCCAGCGCCCGTTCGATCCGCTGAAGCTGGGCGGTCAGCGCCGGCTGGGCCAGGCCGAGCGCCGAGGCGGCCTTGGTGACGCTCCCCGTCTCCGCGATCGCGCAGACCACACGCAGGTGTCGCAGCTCCAGATCCATACCGTGACGGTAGGACCACGAACCGATACACGGAAGGGGCGATCGGCTCACCCCTCGCGCGGATGCTCCAGGTCGCTCAGCCGGGTACGCCGTCCGGTGACCGCGTCGCGCACCTTGTCCAGCACCCCGACCGCCGGTTCGACGATCTTGTTCCAGGGCGGGGTGGCGGGCGTGCCGGGGTGCGGGCGGGTCGGCGCCGCCTCCTCCGCGATCTCCCACCGGTTGCCCAGCCGGATCAGATCGGCGTCGCTGGCCACCTCGCGCAGCGGCGTGACCAGCGCCGCGACACGGCTGACGTGCCGGCGGACCCGGTCGGCCACGTCCGCGACCGCCGGGTCGTCCGCCCCGGACAGCTCCTTGAGCGCGGTCAGCAGCCCGGCGTCGGCCTCGATCTCCCGCTCGACCAGCTCGACGGCGTCCGGCATCGCGGCGCGGGCGGCCGGGAAGAGGTACTGCTCCTCGGCGGACAGGTGCCGGGACACCGCGGCGGTCAGGACGTCGAGCACCTCGCGCCGGCCGGCCGCGTCCAGCGCCGGATCGGTGACCCGGTCGGCCAGCCCCAGCAGCGCCCGGTGCTCGGTGTCCACGAGGTCGGCGACGCTGCGCCCACCCGGCCGGTACGCGTCGTCGGCGGCGGGCGGCAGCGGCGGCAGGGGGACGGTCATGGTGCCCTCCTCGTGACGGCCGGAGTCGATGTCCGGGCGGTCCGGCGGTACCCGGCGCGGCGATCCGCGAAACCGCCGCCGTGCCACCGGCGGCCCGCGACCACCTCACCTGCTGGTATAAGGAAGCGATGACGAGCGACGCCGCCCCCGCCCGACCCGACGCCACCGACGAGGTCGTCGACCTCTGCCGCGACCTGCTGCGCATCGACACCACCAACACCGGCGACAACGACACCAGCGCAGGGGAGCGGCGCGCCGCCGAGTACGTGGCGGAGAAACTCGCCGAGGTCGGCGTCGACGCCGAGATCCACGAGTCGGCGCCCGGCCGGGCCAACCTGGTCGCCCGGATCCCCGGCACCGAGCCCGGCCGCGACGCGCTGCTCGTGCACGGCCACCTCGACGTGGTGCCCGCCGACCCGGACGAGTGGTCGGTGCACCCGTTCTCCGGCGAGATCCGCGACGGCTACCTGTGGGGCCGCGGCGCGATCGACATGAAGGACTTCGACGCCATGGTGCTCGCCGTGGTCCGCGACTGGCAGCGCACCGGCGTACGCCCCCGGCGCGACGTCGTGCTCGCCTTCACCGCCGACGAGGAGGCCGGCAGCGACTACGGCGCGCACTTCCTCACCCAGCACCACCGCGACCTGTTCGACGGCTGCACCGAGGCGATCGGCGAGGTCGGCGGCTTCTCCTACTCGGTCGACGAGCAGCGCCGCCTCTACCTGATCGAGACCGCCGAGAAGGGCATCGACTGGCTGCGCCTGCACGCCAGGGGCCGGCCCGGCCACGGCTCGATGGTGCACGACGACAACGCCGTCACCGCGCTCGCCGAGGCGGTCGCCCGGATCGGCCGGCACCGCTTCCCGGTGGTGATGACCGACACCGTACGGGCGTTCCTGGCCGAGGTGTCCGACGTGCTCGGCATCGAGATCGACCCGGACGACCCGGAGACCGCGATCGCCAAGCTCGGCCCGATCGCCAACATCATCGGCGCGACCGTCCGCAACACCGCCAACCCGACCCGGCTGGCCGCCGGCTACAAGGACAACGTCATCCCCGGCCGGGCCACCGCCACCATCGACTGCCGCAGCCTGCCCGGGCAGAGCGAGGAACTGGAGCGGCAGCTGCGCGAGCTGGTCGGGCCGGACATCGCCATCGAGTACGTCCAGCGCCAGCCGGCCCTGGAGACCACGTTCGACGGTGACCTGGTGGCGCGGATGTCGGAGGCGCTGCGCGCCGAGGACCCGGGCGCCCACCCGGTGCCGTACATGCTCTCCGGCGGCACCGACGCCAAGGCGTTCTCCCAGCTCGGCATCCGCTGCTTCGGTTTCGCGCCGCTGCGGCTGCCCGCCGACCTCAATTTCTCCGGCCTGTTCCACGGCATCGACGAGCGGGTTCCGCTGGACGGACTACAGTTCGGCGTGCGGGTTCTGGACCGCTTCCTCCGTACCTGCTGACCGCGCCCGCCGCGGCGCCGCCGGCGCGGAACCTCCCCCCATCGCGAAGGGACTGCCACACATGACCGACCAGCACGGTGAGCTGGACGCCGCCCTCGAGCGGGTGATCGACGCCGCCCGCGCCCACCTGGCCGCCGTCCGGGCCGCCCAGGGCCGGATCGACGACGACGCCGTCTGGCAGGCGTACGTCGCGTTGAACAACGCCTCGTTCGCCTACGACGAGCAGCTGCTCGACGCGTTCGGCGAGGTGACGCCCTGGGACGTGGAGTCGATCGACCCGGACGAGGCCGACGAGCGCTTCGGCGCCGTCGAGGGCGGCGAGCCCACCGACCCGCACCCGCGGGTCATCTCGGTGCGGCAGCGGCGCGACTACCGGGTGCCGAGCGTCGCAGCGCTGCTGCGGGCGGCCGAGGCGGCCCGCCGGGAGGGCACCCCGGAGGAGGACGAGCCGGCGCCGGTCGAGGGTGTCGGCGAGGCGGTGCTGGAGCTGCTGCAGAGCGGCGACGGCTCGCTGTCCGCGCTCGACGTGCCGGAGCTGGAGCCGCTGGACGGTGTGGTGATGGTCAGCGAGGTCGGCACCCCCGTCGACCTGGAGTCGTTCGACGACGACGACCCGGTCGGCCCGTTCCAGCCGGCCGCCGACGACCGGCTGGTCGGCCGGCTCGACGAGCACCCGTTCATGGAGCTCGACGAGGAGCACGACCACGCGCACTAGGCCGTGTGCGTCCCCGGGGCGGCGCCGCGTCGCGCGGCCCCGGGGACGGGCCCGCCGTCAGTACGACAGGCCCGGCTGCGACTGGTTGACCAGGCGGCGCCGCAGCACCACCTGCCGCGTGCCGTCCCGGTAGAGCCGCACCCGGGCCAGCTCCCAGCCGGAGAACTCGGCCTGGATCGCCAGCTGCGCCGCGGCGGTCAGCCGATCGACGTTCGAGGGCAACCGCAGCGGCGCGTATTCGTAGTCCATGCCCCTATGCTGCCCAGGTCGCGGGCCCTCCGCCACCCCCTGCGGGTGACCCGGATCGCCCTCACCCGACTCAGCCGTCGCGCTCCGGGTAGCCCACCGGCACGGCCGACACGTCGTCCAGCGCCGTGACGATCTCCTCCGGCAGCGTCATCCGCTCCACCTGCAACGCGCCGAGCAGCTGACCGACGGTGCGGGCGCCGAGGATCGGCGCGGTCACACCCGGCCGGTCCCGCACCCAGGCCAGTGCCACCTCCAGCGGCGACACGCCCAGCCCGCCGGCCGCGATGGCGACCGCCTCCACGATGCTGGAGCAGCGCGGCTCCAGGTACGTGGCGACGAAACGCTCGAAGTGCGGCGACACCGCCCGCGAGTCGGCCGGGCGGCCGTTGCGGTACTTGCCGGTGAGCACACCCCGGCCCAGCGGTGACCAGGGCAGCACACCCAGCCCCATCCCCGCGCAGGCGGGCAGCACCTCCCGCTCCACGCCGCGCTCCAGCAGCGAGTACTCCACCTGCGCGGCGACCACCGGGGCGCGCCCCGGCCAGGCGGCCTGCCAGGCGGCGGCCCGCGCGGTCTGCCAGCCGGAGAAGTTCGACACACCCACGTAGCGGGCCTTCCCGCTGGACACCGCGTGGTCCAGGGCGGAGAGCGTCTCCTCCAGCGGGGTGTCCGGGTCGTACCCGTGCACCTGCCACAGGTCGACGTGGTCGGTGCCCAGCCGGCGCAGCGAGGCGTCCAGCGTGCGCAGCAGATGACCGCGGGAGCCGTCCCGGCGTCGGCTGCCCGGCCGCAGGCCCGCCTTGGTGGCGATCAGCAGCTCGTCGCGGTCCACCAGGCTGCCCAGCAGCGAACCGATCACCGACTCGGCGTCGCCGTCGGCGTACACGTCGGCGGTGTCGACGAGGTTGCCGCCCGCGTCGAGGTAGCTCTTCAGCTGGGCGGCCGCGTCGTCGGCATCGGTGTCCCGTCCCCAGGTCATGGTGCCGAGCGCGAGCCGCGATACCGCCAGCCCGCTTCGGCCGAGCGGTCGCTGTTGCATGGGTGAACCTTATTTCGAACCCGGCGTCACGGATATCCTCGCCGCAGTCAACTTCCCGCGCGACCTCCGCCCGGTGTGACATGTTCGGGGCGAGCCGGACGTCGAGGGCGCCACGCTCATTGCGTAACCTGATGCGACCTGTGGTGCGGACGGTGGGAGGATCAGTGCGACTCGGGCTCAACCTCGGATACCAGACGGCGTGGAGCACGCCGTTCGACCACCTGGCGTTGGCCCAGGAGGCGGACCGGCTCGGCTACTCGGTCGTGTGGGCCGCGGAGGCGTACGGCTCGGACTCGCCGAGCATGCTGGCCTGGATCGCCGGGCAGACGGAGCGCATCGACGTGGGCGCCGCGGTCATGCAGATCCCGGCCCGCACCCCGGCCATGACCGCGATGACCGCCGCGACCATCGACACGCTCTCCGGCGGCCGGTTCCGGCTCGGCCTGGGCGTGTCCGGCCCGCAGGTCTCCGAGGGCTGGCACGGCGTCCGGTTCGCCAAGCCGCTGGCCCGCACCCGGGAGTACGTCGACATCGTCAAGCTCGCGGTGGCCCGCAAGGAGGTCGCGTACGACGGCGAGCACTACACGCTGCCGCTGCCCGACGGCCCCGGCAAGGCGCTGCGGCTGGGCTTCCACCCGCCCCGCGAGCACATCCCGATCTACCTGGCCGCCGTCGGCCCGAAGAACCTGGAACTGGCCGGCGAGATCGCCGACGGCTGGCTGGCCGTCTTCTACTCCCCGGAGTTCGCCGAGGAGCACCTCGCCTCGGTCCGGGCCGGCCGCGCGACGGCGGGCAAGGAGCTGGCCGGCTTCGACGTGGTGCCGTCCGTGCCGGTCGTGGTCGGCGACGACATCGCCACCTGCGCGGAGCTGGTCCGCTGGTACGCCGCGCTGTACGTGGGCGGCATGGGCAGCCGCAAGCAGAACTTCTACAACCAGCTCGCCACCCGGATGGGCTACGGCGACGCGGCCCGCGAGGTGCAGGACCTCTACCTGGCCAAGCGGCAGCGCGACGCGGCCGCCGCCGTACCGATGGAGTTCATCGACCGCACCTCGCTGCTCGGCCCGAAGGAGCGCATCGCCGAGCGGATGCGGGAGTACGCCGCCGCGGGCGTGACCACGCTGTCGGTGTCGCTGTTCGTGGCCGACCGGGAGAGCGGGGTGCAGACCCTGCGTACCGTCGCCGAGGCGCTGGAGCTGTCCGGAGTCGGCGAGTGACCTGGATCGAGGCCGTCGTCCTGGGCCTGGTCCAGGGACTGACCGAGTTCCTTCCGGTGTCCTCGTCCGGGCACCTGCGGATCACCTCGGCCCTGTTCTTCGGCCGGGACGCGGGCGCGTCGTTCACCGCGGTGACCCAGCTCGGCACCGAGGCCGCCGTCCTGATCTACTTCGCCAAGGACATCTGGCGGATCGTCCGGACCTGGTTCGTCGGCCTGGTCGACCGCTCGGTGCGTTCCAGCCTCGACTACCGGATGGGCTGGTACGTCATCGTCGGCACCATCCCGATCGGCATCTTCGGGCTGATCTTCAAGGACCAGATCCGCACCGCCGGCCGGAACCTCTGGCTGATCTCCTGCACGCTGATCATCGGTGCGATGCTGCTGGCCTTCGCCGAGTACTGGGGCCGGCAGACCCGCACGCTGGAGAACTTCCGGATGCGCGACGGCGTGGTGATGGGCTTCGCCCAGGCCGCGGCGCTGGTCCCCGGCGTGTCCCGGTCGGGCGGCACCCTGACCGCGGGCCTGCTGCTCAACCTGACCCGGGAGACCGCGGCCCGCTACTCGTTCCTGCTGGCCATCCCGGCCGTGGTGATCTCCGGCGTGTTCAGCCTGCCGGACGTGTTCGAGCCGTCGGCGCCGGGCACCGCCGCGCCGAGCGTGGCGCAGATGGTGATCGCGACGCTCATCGCGTTCGCCGTCGGGTACGCGGCCATCGCCTGGCTGCTGCGCTACGTCGCCCACCACACGCTGTACGTCTTCGTGCTGTACCGGGTGGCGCTGGGCAGCCTGGTGATCTGCCTCCTGGCGACCGGCACGATCAGCGCCACCTGACGTCGTCGTGCGAGAGGCCGGCCACCCCGATGTCCGAGGTGGCCGGCCTTCGGCTTCGTCGCCGGCTCAGCCACGTAGGGCCGCGCGGGTGTGCGACGGCGCGGCCGGTGGCCGGGGCTGACTACTCTCGCCCGCATGTCGCGCTTCCGCCTCAGACCGCTGTACGGCGTTCCCGTGATGATCGCCATTCTGGCGGCCTATGCCTGGAGTCTGGGAGAGCCTTTCGACAAGCCGGAGCTGCCGGCCGAGATGTTCGTGGTGACGGGCACAGTCGAGTCGGTACAGGACAGCTGGGAATCGACGACGGGAGGGAGCAGGAACCTCGCCGCCGTGGTGTATCGGGTGGTGCTCCGCGAGCACCCCCGGGTCAAGTTCAGCGTACGAGACCTGCCGAGCGAGGAACTGGTGCCCGGCACGCCGGTCCGATTCGAGATGAGCAGGAATCCCCAGCCGGAGCTGGAACGCGCACGGTCGTACGTCTACGCGAGCTATGTGGTCTCGGCCGAGACCTTCGTCGTCGACGGCACCGTGGTCTACGACGCGGCCGAGATCAGGGCGCAGGACAAAACGCGGGCCGACGCGGCGGTCAGGCGGTACCGCGGCATCTCTCTGGTGCTGTGGGCTGTGGTGGTCGTCTGGGTCGCGCTCCTGGTCCGGCGGCACCGCGGGGTGCTGCAGTCCTTGGCGCGGCCCGTCGGCGCGCCGGACGCGGCTGACAGGTTCCGGAGATGGGTGTACCGGGAGTAGGACGCCCCGCCGGAACGCGGCCTGTCGTGGCGGGACGATCACCTTCGGGGCGTACCGCCTAGGGTGGTCAGCGTGGCGACCCTTCTGCTTCTGCGACACGGCCGGACCACCGCGAACGCCGACGGCGGCCTGGCCGGGCGGCAACCGGTCGAGCTCGACGACACCGGCCGCGCGCAGGCGGCGGCGGTCGGCGCGCGCCTCGCCGGGCTGCCGCTGGCGGCGGTGGTGACCAGCCCGCTCATCCGCTGCCGGCAGACCCTCGACCTGGCGCTGCCGGGCGTCGAGCCGGTGGTGGACGACGGGTTGATCGAGTGCGGGTACGGCGACTGGGAGGGACAGTCGCTGAAGAAGCTGGCGAAGGAACCGCTGTGGCCGGTGGTCCAGCAGCACCCGAGCGCCGCCGCGTTCCCGCAGGGCGAGTCGATGGCGGCGATGTCCGCGCGCGCGGTGGCCGCGGTACGGGCGTGGGACGCGCGGGTCACCGCCGAGCACGGGCCGGAGGCGGTCTGGCTGGCGTGCAGCCACGGCGACGTGATCAAGGCGATCGTGGCGGACGCGCTCGGCGTACACCTTGATCTTTTTCAGCGGATCGTGGCCGACCCGGCGTCGGTCACGGCGATCCGCTACACCCCGTTGCGGCCGTTCCTGGTCCGGCTCAACGACACCGGCGGTGACCTGTCGGCGCTGGTCCCGCCGCCGCGCAAGCGGCGCCGGCGCCCGGCGCGGGCGGCCGAGTCCGACGCGGCGGTCGGCGGAGGCGCGGGCGCGGCCGGGTGAGCCGGGCGTGCCGCGGCGCGTTCGCTCTGGGCGGATTCGGCGTCGGTGGGCTGCGCGGCGCTTCCGGACGCCGGATAGGGTCGTGGGTATGACGCACCAGGTGCACGCCTTCGAGCCGCCGGAGCGGTTCGTCGCCGGTACGGTCGGCCCGCCGGGGGAGCGCACGTTCTTCCTCCAGGCGCGCGGCGGCGGCCGGCTGGTCAGCGTGTCGCTGGAGAAGGTCCAGGTGTCGTTGCTCGCCGAGAAGCTCGAGGAGCTGCTCGCCGAGGCGCAGCGCCGCTTCGGCGTGAAGCTGCCGGAGCCGGTCACCACGGTGACCGGCGACAACGAGCCGCTCGACACGCCGGTGGACGAGGAGTTCCGGGTCGGCACGCTGGGTCTGGCCTTCGACGTGGACACCGCCACGGTGGTGATCGAGGCGATCGCCGTCGGCGAGGCGGAGGTCGAGGTCGAGCTGGGCGACGCGGACGACGACGCCGACGAGGACCCGGACGAGCCGGACGACGACCTCGACCGCCTCCGGGTGCGGCTGACCCCGGAGGCGACCCGCGAGTTCATCGAACGCGCGAAGCGCGTCGTGAACGCCGGCCGGCCCCCCTGCCCGCTGTGCGGCCAGCCGCTCGACCCGGCCGGTCACCTCTGCCCCCGGCACAACGGCTATCACCGGTGACCTCGTCGGAACTGCAGCCCCGACAGGACGGCGCCGAGGCGCTGCGGCTGCTCGCCGACGGTGAGCTGACCCTGGAGGGGCGGCTCGTCGACGCCTCCAACGCGACGCTGCGCGGCGTCATCGCGCTCGGCGACGTGACGGCGCACTGCGTCTACAAGCCGGTACGCGGCGAACGCCCGCTCTGGGACTTCCCGGACGGCACGCTCGCCGGCCGGGAGGTGTCCGCCTACCTGGTGTCCCGGGCCACCGGCTGGGACCTGGTGCCCCCGACCGTGCTGCGCGACGGGCCGTTCGGTCCCGGCTCGTGCCAGCTCTGGATCGACGAGCCGGACGACGCCGAGCCGCTGGTCGGGTTCGTGCCGGCGCGGGAGGTTCCGCCGCGCTGGTTCCCGGTGGCCGCGGCCCGCGACGACGACGGGGCGGCGTACGCGCTGGCGCACGCCGACGACCCCCGCCTGGCCCGGCTCGTCGTGCTCGACGCGGTGATCAACAACGCCGACCGCAAGGGCGGGCACGTGCTCGTCGGCCCGGACGACCGGATCTACGGCGTCGACCACGGCGTGAGCTTCCACGTCGAGGAGAAGCTGCGTACGGTGCTGTGGGGCTGGGCCGGCCGCGAACTGCCACCGGACGCGGTGGAGATGCTCGACGGCCTGGCCGGGCAGCTGCGCGGGCCGCTCGGCGAGGAGTTGGCCGAGCACCTGACCATCGGTGAGCTGGCCGCGCTGGCGGAACGGGTCGAGCGGCTGGGCGAGAGCGGCCGGTTCCCGCTGCCGCCGCAGGAGTGGCCGGCGATGCCCTGGCCGCCGATGTGAGCCGCTGTCGCGTTGATCACCCGTAGGGCGGCACCCGAGCGTCTGACGGATCGTTAGGCTGGCGGTCATGGAGTCTTGGGCGGGACATGACGTGCCACGGCTGCCCGGCGAGGGCGTGTCGCTGAGGTTGTACGACTCGGCGCGGCAGGGCGCCCATCCCAGCCGGCCCGAGGGCGCGGCCTCGATGTACGTCTGCGGCATCACCCCGTACGACGCGACGCACCTCGGGCACGCCGCCACCATGATCACGTTCGACCTGGTACAGCGGATGTGGCGCGACGCCGGCCTCGACGTGCGGTACGTGCAGAACGTAACCGACATCGACGACCCGCTGCTGGAGCGAGCCGAGCGCGACGGCGAGGACTGGAAGGTCCTGGCCATGCGGGAGACCGCCCTGTTCCGCGAGGACATGGAGGCGCTGCGGATGATCCCGCCGGCGCACTACGTCGGCGCGGTCGAGTCGATCCCGGACATCGCCGAGAAGGTGCTGATGCTGCTCAAGGACGGCGCGGCGTACCGGCTCGACGACGGCACCGGCGACGTCTACTTCGACGTCGCCGCCGCGCCCCGCTTCGGCTACGAGTCGAACCTGACCCGCGAGCAGATGATCGAGCTGTTCGCCGAGCGCGGCGGCGACCCGGAGCGCCCCGGCAAGCGCGACCCGCTCGACCCGCTGCTGTGGCGCGGCGCCCGCGAGGGCGAGCCGTCCTGGCCCGGCGGTGACCTGGGCGCCGGCCGTCCCGGCTGGCACATCGAGTGCACGGTCATCGCGCTGAACCTGCTCGGCGACCGGATCGACGTGCAGGGCGGCGGCAACGACCTGATCTTCCCGCACCACGAGTGCTCCGCCGCGCACGCCGAGCGGCTCACCGGCGAGGCGCCGTTCGCCGACCACTACGTCCACGCCGGCATGATCGGCCTCGACGGCGAGAAGATGTCCAAGTCCCAGGGCAACCTCGTCTTCGTGTCCCGGCTGCGGGCCGACAAGGTGGACCCGATGGCGGTCCGGCTGGCGCTGATGAGCGGGCACTACCGCAGCGACCGCTCCTGGACCGACGAGCTGCTCACCGAGGCGCAGGAGCGGCTGGGCCGCTGGCGGCGGGCCGCCGCCGCGCCGGCCGGGCCGTCGGGGGCCGCGTTCCTGGCCGAGGTACGCGAGCGCCTGGCCGACGACCTGGACACTCCGGGCGCCCTGGCGGCGGCCGACCGTTGGGCCGAAGGCGTCCTGAACGGCGTGACCGAGGACGAGACCGCTCCGGCCCTCTTCCGCGACACGGTGGACGCCCTACTCGGCATCGCCCTCTAGCCCCGGCCCTCGTCCGTCCGCCGAGCCCTGCCCCTCTCGCGCGGGCCTCGCCCTCTCGCGCGGGCCTCGCCCTCTCGCGCGGGCCTCGCCCTCTCGCGCGGGCCTCGCCCTCTCGCGCGGGCCTCGCCCTCTCGCGCGGGCCTCGCCCTCTCGCGCGG
>NZ_JAMHIU010000027.1:0-73308 GCF_023896895.1 Micromonospora sp. CPM1 | reverse complement strand
CCCCCACCCTCTCGGCGTTGATCATGAAGTTAGCGGCAGTTTTAGAGATCAACATCCCCGCTAACCTCATGATCACCCAGCCGAGGCACCCGCTCCTCGGGCGCTCGGCCCCGCCCTCGCCCCGGTGATCAAGGAGTTTGTGTCCTGTAACGAGTCCGATCCGGACACAAACTCCTTGATCACCGCTGAGAGCGGACAGCGCAGAGAGCGGAGAGGCCGGCGCGGGAGCGGGGCCACGCGAGCGCGAGAGGGCAGGGCCGGCGGACGGAGCGCCGCCGCGCCCGGCAGGAACCCGGTGATCATGAGGTTGGCGGCAGGAATGGAGATCAAAGTTGCCGTCAACCTCATGATCGTGCAGGTCGGGCGGGCCGGTCCAGGTCGCACAGGTGATCAAGGGGTTTGTGTCCGGATCCGGGCGGTGGGAGGACACAAACCCCTTGATCAACGGGGAGAGCAGGGAGCAGAGCCGGGAGCAGGGGCGGGGGGACAGGAAGCAGTGAGGGCTGTCAGGGGGCGCGCAGCGGGGTGCGGAGTTCGGCCAGGGCGGAGGCTACGCCGTGCAGCAGGTCGGTGGCCTCGGTCAGGCGCGCGGCGGCCGGGTGTTCGGTGTTCGGGCGCGCGTCCTCGGCCACGTAACCGGCGGCGGCCACCACCAGCCGCTCGTACGCGGCCACCCCGTCCTCCAACTGGGTCACCAGCGTGGCGTGCACCTCGTTCAGCGGGCTCTGCGGGGTCAGCTTCGCCGCGCGTTCCACGCCCGCCACCCGGGTCGCCAGCTCGCGCAGGGACCGGTCGGCCTCGGCCGCCTCCCGGACCGCCGGCTCGGCCAGCCCGGTGAGCCGACCGGCCAGCCCGGCCAGGGTGAGCGCGGCCCGGTCCAGCCGGGCCCACGGTTCGGCCGCGGCGGTGCCGCGCAGTGCGAGGCGGGAACGGACCCGGCGTACCTCGGCCACGACGCCCGGGCCGACGGGCAGCCGCTCGACGGCGGCGACCAGCCGGGCGCGGGAGCGGGCGGCGGCCTCGGCCGGGTCCAGCGCGGGCGGTGGCGGCACGGCGGCGAGCGCGCGGTGGTCGACCCAGCGCCAGGCGGCCACCGCGATCGCGCTGCCCGCGGCGCCGGCCCAGGCCGCGTCCGCCAGGCCCAGTCCGGCGTATGGGGTCAGCACTGCGGCGGCGCCGCCGAGCCCTCCGGCCAGCACGCTCCACCGCCGCGCCGAGTTGCGCAGCCTGCGCAGCCTCCGGAAGTGCCGGGCCCGTTCGTCCGCCATAGTGTCCGCCCCTCCGTCAGCCGGTCGTGGTCTCCCCGGTGCCGCGTTCCCGGCTCATGCTGGCCCGGATCTCGTCGAGCCGGGCGGCGGCGGCCGGGTCGGCCGGCTGCCCCACGGCGGGGGTCTCGGACCGGCTGCCGAGCTGTTCGCCGGCCATGCTCGACCGGATCTGTTCCAGTCTCGCCGATCCGGCCGAGTCGAGCGTGGCCTTCTGGATCTCCAGCATCCGGCCCTCGACCGAGTTGCCGGCCAGTTCGGCCCGGCCCATGGCGGTGGCGTAGCGGCGTTCGATCCGGTCGCGTACCTCGTCCAGCGAGGGGGTGTTGGCGGGCGCGGTGAGCGACGACATCGACTCCAGCGAGCGGGCCACGCTCTCCTGCATCTTGGCCTGCTCCAGCTGGCTGAGCAGCTTGGTGCGCTCGGCCAGCTTCTGCTGGAGGATCATCGAGTTGTTCTCGACCGCCTTGCGGGCCTGTGCGGCCGCGCCGAGCGCCTGGTCGTGCAGTGTCTTGAGGTCTTCCAGCGCCTGCTCGGCGGAGACAAGCTGGGTCGCCAGCATCTGAGCCGTCTGCTCGTAGCGCCCGGCCTCGGCCTCGTCGCCCCGGCCCCGGGCCTGGTCGGCCACGGCGAGCGCCTGCCGCGCGTTGCCCTGGAGCTGCTCGACCTCGGTCATCTGCCGGGACAGCTTCATCTCCAGCTGGCGCTGGTTGCCGATCACCGCCGCCGCCTGCTGGACCAGCGCCTGGTGCTGGCGCTGCGCCTCCTCGACGGCCTGCTGGATCTGCACCTTCGGATCGGCGTGCTCGTCGATCTTCGCGCCGAAGAGCGCCATCAGGTATTTCCAACCCTTGACGAACGGGTTCGCCATCTCCGCCTCGTCCCCTCAGTAGCGTCGCGCCTACATCGTCCCAGCCGGACGCCACTCCGGCACCCGTACGCTCCTGATCAACAGTACGACGCGAACGCCAGCACTGCCCACGACGCCGTGGCCGGGGTCAGGCGGCGCAGACCACATCCCGCTCGGCGGGGCGTACGCGGGTGCTGCGCAGCGTGGCCTTGAGCGGCGAGTCCTGCCGGACCTGGACGGCGACCCCGCCGTCGGAGGTGACCTGGCGGACACCCCTGTTCGTGGCCTTGCGGACGGCGGCCGGGGCCACCGGGGCCGGCTCGTCGGCCACCGGCACCAGCACGCCGGGCATCTGCTCGGCCAGGGCGACCGTGTCGCTCACCTCGCGCAGCAGCTCGGACAGGCGGGCGCCGAGCGCGTCGCAGATCGCGGCCAGCAACTCGCTGGAGGGTTCCTTCTGGCCGCGTTCGATCTCGGAGAGGTAGCCGAGGCTGACGTTGGCCGCGGAGGAGACCTCGCGGAGGGTGCGGTGCTGCCCCTGCCTGCGTGCGCGCAGCGCGTCACCGATCACCCGGCGTAGCAGGACCATCGCACCTCCCCCTGAACGGGACCACCATCCCCGGCCGTTCGCGTCGCGCCGGACGCGGCGGACCGCTCCGGCGCCGACGGCGACCGCCGGAGCCTTCCCGCAACCGTACCCGTTGGTCGCCACGACGACATCCCACCCCGCCTCCCCAATCCGGGCGGATCGGCCGGTCCGGCGGTCCCGCCGCCGGGCGTGCCGGCGTGACGCCGGCTCACCGGTGGCCGGCCCCGGCCGGATCGGGCGCGCCGGCGTCCTGGGGGAGCTGGATGCGGTCGGCGAGCAGGCGCAGCGCCTCGATCACCGCGGCCGAACGGATGTGGTCGCGGCCGCCGTCGAGGTCGAGCCGGCGCACCTGCGTGCCGTCCGGCCCGGCGACCGCCACGTAGACCAGGCCGACCGGCTTGTCGTCCTGCGGTTCCGGCCCGGCCACACCGGTGGTGGCCAGGCCCCAGTCGGCACCGCACCGCTGCCGTCCGCCCTCGGCCAGCGCGGCCGCCACGTCCGGGTCGACCGGGCCGCGGTCGGCCAGCAGGTCCTCCGGTACGCCGGCGAGCGTCGCCTTGAGTTCGGTGGCGTAGACCACCATGCCGCCCCGGTAGATCGAGCTGACCCCGGCGATCTCCACGATCGCGGCGGCGAGCAGGCCGCCGGTCAGCGACTCGACGGTGGCCAGCGTCTCGCCGCACTCGTGCAGCCGGTGCACCACGGCGGCCGCCGGGCTGCCGGCGGGCCGGTGGTCTCTCGCGTCGGTGTCCATGCCCGCCCCCATTTCCCGCACCACGCCGGCTTACTCGTCCGCCGCCCGGATCGACGGACCCGCCGACCGGCTCAACGGGCCGGGCGGCGCAGCCGCAACGCCTGGGCGATGTAGTCGAACCCGGTGACCACGGTGACCACCACGGCCGCTCCCATGATCCACGGCCCGATCGCGGCGAGCGCCTCCGGCATCGGCCAGAGGTACCAGGTGATGGCCAGGATCTGCAGCGCGGTCTTGACCTTGCCGCCCCGGCTGGCGGCGATCACCCCGTGCCGGATCACCCAGAAGCGCAGCCCGGTGATGCCCAGCTCGCGGGCCAGGATCACCACCGTCACCCACCAGGGCAGCCGGTCGTAGAAGGAGAGCAGCACCAGGGCGGCGCCGGTGAGCGCCTTGTCGGCGATCGGGTCGGCGACCTTGCCCAGCGAGGTGACCAGTTCGTACCGGCGGGCGATCCAGCCGTCGACCAGGTCGGTCGCGGAGGCCACCACGAAGATCACGCAGGCGGCCGTACGCCAGCCCGCATTGCTCATGCCGGAGGCGATCACGGTGGCCGCGAAGACCGGCACCAGCACCAGGCGCGCGCCGGTGAGCAGGTTCGCCGCGTTGAGCAGCGGTACGGGGGCAGCCGCCGTCGACTCCGCTCCCGTCATGTCCCGCATCGCCCCACGTGGCTTCCCCGCTCCGTCCGGGCCCGCCGTCACCGTACCGCGCCGGGCGCCGCCGAGATCATCTCATCCGGTACGGCGACCAGGTCGACACCCTCGGTCGCGGTCACAGTGGCCCGGACCAGGTCGCCGGGGCGCAGCGCGGCCAGATCCACGCCGCCGCCGACGGGCGCGACGAGCGTGGTCGAGCCGTCGACCTCGGGCGCCTGGTGGGCGGCCCGCCCCTCCACCACGCCGTCGGCGGTCGAGTCCACGAGCACCTCCACCGTCGCGCCGAGGCGTTCCTCGGCGCGCTGCGAGCAGAGTTCGTCGGCCAGCGCGCTGAGCTTGTCGTACCGCCGCTTGATCGTGGCGGCGGAGACCTTGCCGGTCAGGCCGGCGGCCTCGGTGCCGTCCTCGTCGCTGTAGTCGAACATGCCGATCGCGTCCAGCCGCGCCTCGGTGAGGAACCGGACCAGCTCGGCCACGTCCTGCTTCGTCTCGCCGGGGAAGCCGACGATGAAGTTGCTGCGCGCGCCCGCGTCCGGCGCCAGCTCTCGGGCGGAGGCGAGCAGCTCCAGGAACCGGTCGGTGGAGCCGAAGCGCCGCATCCGGCGCAGCACCGGCTCGCTGGAGTGCTGGAACGACAGGTCGAAGTACGCGGCCACGCCCGGCGTGGTGGCGATCACCTCGACCAGGCCGGGCCGGGTCTCGGCGGGCTGGAGGTAGCTGGCGCGGACCCGCACGATCCCGTCGATCGCGGCGAGCTGCGGCAGCAGCTTCTCCAGCGCGCGGGGGTCGCCCAGGTCCTTGCCGTACGAGGTGGAGTTCTCGCTGACCAGCACCAGCTCCCGTACGCCGGTCTTGGCCAGCCACTCGGCCTCGGCGAGCAGCTCGTCCGGGGTACGGGAGACGAACGCGCCGCGGAACGCCGGGATGGCGCAGAACGCGCACCGCCGGTCGCAGCCGCTGGCGAGCTTCAGCGAGGCCACCGGGCCGGTGTCGAGCCGGTGCCGCAGCACCTGCCGCAGGTGGGCCGGGGTGTGCGCGTCGGTCTCCGGTGCGACCCGGGCCGGGGTGCCGTGCCCGGGCAGCGACACCGCCGCGGCGCGGCGCTTCACCGGCGTCAGCGGCAGCAGTTCCCGCCGGTCGCGGGGGGTGTGCGCGCCGATCGCCTCGCCGGCCAGCACCGAGTCGAGCCGGGCGGCGATGTCCGGGTAGTCGTCGAAGCTCAGCACCGCCTGCGCCTCGGGGAGACTGTCGGCCAGCTCACGGCCGTACCGCTCGGCCATGCACCCGGCGGCGACGACCTTGGCGCCGGTGTCGGCGGCGGCCAGCAGCGTCTGGATCGAGTCCTGCTTGGCCTTCTCCACGAACCCGCAGGTGTTCACCACCACCACGTCGGCGCCCTCGCCGTCGGTGGTGACCTGCCATCCGTCGGCGTGCAGCCGGGCGGCCAGCTCCTCCGAGTCGACCTCGTTGCGGGCACAGCCGAGGGTCAGCAGGGCGACGCGGCGCCCGTCGGATCGCGGGGTGGAGGAGGAGGCAGACACCATCCGAGGGTACCGGGCCGGTCCCGGACCGCCGCGCACCCGTCCGGCCGGTTCAGCGGGCGGGAACGGCCACCCGGGCCAGCCGGTCGAGGAGGAACACCTCCGTGCCGGCCAGGCCGGTGGAGCAGAAGACCGAGATCTGGTCCGCGGTGGTCCGGCCGGGAACCGCGCCGGCCAGCACCGCGCCCAGGTCACGCAGCCGCCCGGCGTACGGCTCGACGGCGGCGAGCATCGGCGGCGCGTACGCGGCGGCCTGCCCGGGTGAGTCGGTGACCAGCAGGTCGGCGGCGTCGAGCAGGTCGGTGCCGAACTCGTGCCGGTCGGTCTGCTTGAAGCCGACCGTGTTGACGTGGGTGCCGGGGGCCAGGTCGGCGGCGTCGAGCACCGGGGCGGTGCTGGTGGTGGCGAGCACCACGACGTCCCGGTCGCGTACCGCGGCGGCGGCCGAACCGACGGCGCGGGCCGGCACGTCCAGTTCGGCGCGGACCCGCGCGGCGAACGCCTCCCGCCGGGCCGCCGAGCGGCTGTACACGGTCACCTCGCGCAGCGGCCGGACCGCCGCCGCGGCCCAGACCTGGGTCCAGGCCTGCCGGCCGGACCCCACCACGCCGACCGTGGCGGCGTCCGCGCGGGCCAGGGCGTCGACCGCCACGCCACCGAGTCCTCCGGTACGCCGGGAGCCCAGCTCCTCGCCGACGGCGATGGCGCGTACCGCGCCGGTGGTCGCGTCGTGCAGCACGACGAGCTGACCGCTCTCCGGGTGGCCGAACGTGTCGTACGAGCGGAAGCCGTACCACTGCCCGGTGAGGTGTCCGGCGGTGAGCACCATCCGGCCCCCGTCCAGCGGCGCGGACGCCCGGGGCGGGGCGATGAGCCGCCCGGCGTACGCGGCCAGCAGCGCGTCCCGCATGGCCGCGACGGTGAGCGGGGCGTCCACGGCGGCCGCGACGTCGTCGTCGGAGAAGAGCAGGGTCATGGCATCCATCCTGCAACTTGAAGTTGACGTCAACTCCACCCATGGTGGCCTTTCTCACCACGCCGCCGGTCCGGCCCGCCCGGTGCTACCGTCGGCCACGACGGCCCGTGGGCCGTCCCGGACGAGTGGTGGGCGTACCCGGTCAGGCCAAGACGCCCCGCGTGACCCGACCGTCGCCCGGCCCGCTCCCGCGCCGGGCCCGTCCGTCAGAGGTGATACCCATGGCCTGGATCGTGCTGGTGATCTCCGGACTGCTGGAGACCGCGTGGGCGATCGCGCTGGACCGCAGCGCCGGCTTCACCCGTCCCCTCCCCTCCGCCGTCTTCGCCGTCACGCTGGTGGCGAGCATGGCAGGTCTGGCGTACGCGCTGCGCGACATCCCGGTCGGCACCGGCTACGCGGTGTGGGTGGGCATCGGCGCGCTCGGTACCGCGCTGGTCGGCATGCTCGCGCTCGGCGAACCGGTCAACCTGCCACGGGTGGCCTGCCTGCTGCTGGTGGTGGCCGGCGTGATCGGGCTGAAGCTGTTCAGCTGATCGGTGCGTCATCCGGTTTGGACGGTGCGGCGCCCGGGGTACCGGATCCTCCGTAGCCACAGCGAGACCACTCACGGAGGAACCCCATGGCCGACATCCACGCCAGCGCCCGTCCGCGCAGCAACGCCGCCCGCATCTGCACCATCGTCGCGTTCGTCTTCGCGGCCCTCGCGCTCTTCGTGTCCCCGCTCATCTTCGGCATTCTCGGGATCGTCCTCGGCATCGTCGGCGCCGTCCTCGGTGACAAGCCGCTGGGCTGGTACGCCGCCGCCGCGAGCGCGGTCGCCGCGGTGCTCGGCACCGTGCTCTTCGCCGCGCTGATCAACTGATCCGGAACCGCCGACGGCGGCTCCCACCTGATGGTGGGGGCCGCCGTCGTCCGTTGCGGGGCCGTCAGTCCTCGCCGCCGCGCAGGTCGGCCAGGACCTCCTCCAGCTCGTCCGGCTTGACCAGCACGTCGCGGGCCTTGGAGCCCTCGGACGGGCCGACCACGCCCCGGGTCTCCATCAGGTCCATCAGCCGGCCCGCCTTGGCGAAACCGACCCGCAGCTTGCGCTGGAGCATCGAGGTCGACCCGAACTGCGAGGTGACCACCAGCTCGACCGCCTGCACGAGCAGGTCCAGGTCGTCGCCGATGTCCTCGTCGATCTTCTTCTTGCTGTCCTGCGCCGGGGCGAGCACGTCCGGGCGGAACTCCGGCTCGCGCTGGTCCTTGCAGAACTTGACCACGTCGGAGATCTCGCGCTCGGTGACCCAGGCGCCCTGGATGCGCTGCGGCTTCGACGCGCCCATCGGCAGGAACAGGCCGTCGCCGCGGCCGAGCAGCTTCTCCGCGCCGGGCTGGTCCAGGATGACCCGGGAGTCGGCGAGCGAGGAGGTGGCGAACGCGAGCCGGGAGGGCACGTTCGCCTTGATCAGGCCGGTGACCACGTCGACCGAGGGCCGCTGGGTGGCGAGGACCAGGTGGATGCCGGCGGCGCGGGCGAGCTGGGTGATCCGGACGATGGAGTCCTCCACGTCACGCGGCGCGACCATCATCAGGTCGGCCAGCTCGTCCACGATCACCAGCAGGTACGGGTAGGGCCGCATCTCCCGCTCGCTGCCCGGCGGCGCCTTGATCTCGCCGTTGCGCACCTTGCGGTTGAAGTCGTCGATGTGCCGGACCCCGTTGGCGGCGAGGTCGTCGTAGCGCATGTCCATCTCGCGGACGACCCACTCCAGCGAGTCGGCCGCCTTCTTCGGGTTGGTCACGATCGGCGTGACCAGGTGCGGGATGCCCTCGTAGCCGGTCATCTCGACCCGCTTCGGGTCGATCAGCAGCAGCCGCACCTCGTCCGGCGTGGCCCGGGTCAGGATGGAGACCAGCAGTGAGTTGAGGCAGGACGACTTGCCGGCGCCGGTCGCTCCCGCGATGAGAATGTGCGGCATCTTCGCGAGGTTGGCCACCACGTAGCCGCCCTCGATGTCCTTGCCGAGCGCCACCACCATCGGGTGGTGGTCGCTGGTCGCCTCGCGGGAGCGCAGCACGTCGCCGAGCGACACGTTCTCCGGGTCGGTGTTCGGGATCTCCACACCGACCGCGCTCTTGCCCGGGATCGGGCTGAGGATGCGGACGTCCGGCGACTTCACCGCGTACGCGATGTTGCGGGACAGCTGGGTGATCCGCTCGACCTTGACGCCCGGGCCCAGCTCCACCTCGTACCGGGTGACCGTCGGGCCGCGGGTGAACCCGGTGACGGCGGCGTCCACGTCGAACTGCTCGAAGACGCCTGTGAGCGCCGCGATCACCTCGTCGTTGGCCTTGCTGCGGCTCTTCGGCTTGGCGCCGCTGCCGAGGAGGTTCGCCGGCGGCAGCGTGTAGTCGCCGGCCAGCCCGGTGAGCGCCAGTTGCTCGGCGCGGGTGGGCAGCGGCGAGTGCTCCGGCGGCTCGACCGGCTTGCGGTTCGCCGGCACCTTCGGCGGCTTGCGCGGCAGCACCAGCGTCTCCTGGAGGTCGACGCCGGCCAGCTCGTCGTCCGGGTCCAGCGGCTCCAGCGGCGGTGGCATCCGCTTCGCCGGGCGCCTGCGGGCCGGTTTCACCGGCGCCTCGTCCTCGGCGAGCTCGTCGTCGACGTCCGGCCCGGCCGGGTCGGCGCGCAGGCCGAGCCGCTCCGGGATCTTGTTGATCGGCGTCGCGGTGACCACGAGCAGGCCGAACACCAGCAGCAGGAGCAGCAGCGGCATGGCCACCCAGGCGGTCACCGCCGACTTCAGCAGGTCGCCCACGCCCGCGCCGATCAGGCCGCCGGCGAAGTCACGCTGGACCTCGTCGACCGGGTTCTGCCCGATGTGCAGCATCGCGGCGGTGGCCAGCATCATCGAGCCCCAGCCGACCAGACCGCGACCGCGGTGCTCGGGGTCGGCCGGGCTCCGCATCAGCCGCCAGGCGCCGACCATGAACAGCACCGGAAGGATTATCGAGATGGCGCCGATGAACAGGCGTACGGTGTCGGCCAGGTGCCGGCCCACCGGCCCGGCGCCGCCGCCCCAGATGCCCACCGCGCTGAGGATGGCCAGGCCGAACAGGAGCAGCCCGCCGCCGTCGCGGCGGTGCTCCGGATCCAGTTCCCGGGTGGACGCGGCCTGCCGCCCGGCCGCCCGGAACGCCCAGCCCACCGAGTGGGCCAGCCCCATCCAGAGGGCGCCCACGGCCCGGCCGACGAACGCGGCCGGGCTCGGCCCGGGGGCCGGGCGCCGCCGCGCCGGTTTCCGCGCCGCCGCCTTCTTCGCCGGTTGCCGGGCGCGGTTGTTCGTGGTGCCACGCGGCGACGCGCCGCGCCGCCGGCTCGCCTGAGAGGTACGGCCCGCCATAGAGTCACGGTAACGGCGGCACCCGGTGGATCGCCGCTTTTCCGGGTCGTGTCCGCGCGTCGCAGCACGCGTCGGACCGTCGTTTGTGTTATTCGCCTCAGAAGGGATGCCCGATGGCGTCGCCGGAGATCGAGGACGGTCCGGACGGTCCGCTGGCCGGACACCCGCAGGAACTGCGCCCGCTGACCGGCGAGCTGATCGCCGCCGTGCTCGGCCACCGGGGGTACGCGGTGGTCGAGGAACCCGACGGCGCGCTGGTGGGCCGCTGGGAGCGCAACCTGATCTGGTTCCACCGCCGGGGCGCGGCCGGTGAGCTGCTCCAGGTACGCACAGTCGTCGCGCACCACTTCGGCATCGAGCGCGTGCCCGAGCTGCACGCCTTCTGCAACGCGTGGAACCACGACCGGCTCTGGCCGAAGGCGTACGTGCACGTCGCCGACGACGGGTCGGCACAGGTGTGCGGCGAGGTCACCACCGACCTGGAGCGCGGGGTGACCCCGCACCAGCTCGACCGGCTCGTCGACTGTGGCGTCACCACCGGGTGCCAGCTCGCCGCCGCCGTCGACGAGCTGGCCGGCGGGACGCTGTCGTGACCACGGCACGCGACCGGGGGCTGGCCGCCGCGCTCGCCGACGCCCGGGACCGGCCCGACGGCGCGGAGCGCTGCGCCGAGCTGGAGCGGATCGCGTCCCGGGCGGACGCCACCGGCGACCCGCGTACCGCCCTGTCGGCGCGGTTCGCGCTGGTCGAGGCGTACCTGCACCGGGGCGAGCGGTGGCGCGCGGTGGAACCGGTCCGGCGGATGCGGGCCACGCTGGCCCGGCACCCCGGGCTGCTGGACGCCCGCCCCGACGAGCTGACCCGGTTGCGCCGGCACCAGCGGCAGGCGGTGGAGGCGTCGTTCGGCACGCCCCGGGTGGGCCTGGACCAGGCGCGGTCCCTGTTGGACGCGCTCGCCGCGGAGCTGGGCGAGGACGCGGCGCCGGTGGCGGAGCTGCGCTGCCGGCTCGCCGACCACCTCGGCGACGAGCCGGCCGCCCGGCGCGCGTACGAGCGCTGGTCGGAGGCGGACGCGAACGACCCGGTCGGCGGGTGTGCGGGGTGCGCCCCGGCGCGACGGGCCGACCTGCTGGCCGGCTGGGGCGAGCCGGACGCGGCACTGGCAGCGCTCGCGCCCGCGCTGACCGGCTGGGTCGAGCCGCAGGCGCCACCGACCCGGCGGGGCGAACGGCAGGCGGCAGCGGCCGGAGCGACGGCCTGCACCGACCAGCCGGAACGGGCGCTCGCGGTGGGGCTGCTGCCGTGGCTGCGTACCGGCGCGGTGACGCGGGCGGCCCGGGCGCACGTGCACGCGTACCGCCGGCACCGCGGCGAGCGGACCGCGTTCCCGCTGCTCGCCGCGCACCTGCGCTTCTGCGCGCTGGGCGGATACCTGCACCGTGGGCTGGAGATCCTGACCGAGCAACTGCCCGAGCTGGACCGCCCGGCCGACGATCTGTCCGCGATGGAGTTCGCCGCGGCGGGCGCGCTGCTGTGCGGCCTGGCCACCGAGGCCGGGCTGGGCGGGCGGCGCATCCACCGCCCCGGGCACGGCTCCCGGCCCGCTGCCGAGGTGGACGTGGCGACGCTGGGTACGCAGTTGCAGGCGCTGGCGACAGCGCTCGCCGGCAGCTTCGACGCCCGCAACGGCACCGGGCACCAGTCCGGCCGGATCGCCTCCTGGCTGGCCGAGCGGCCGCTCGCCGCGCCGGTGTCGCTGGCTGCCGAGACCGAGTTCGACGAGGAGCCGGAAGCCGATCCGGCCGAACCCCTGCCGCCCGGGCCGGAGGAACCGGCACCGCTGGACGCGGCGCTGCTCGCCGCCGCGCTCGACGCCCGGGGCGAGCCGTACACGCCTGAGCCGGACGGCACGCTCGCCGGGCGGTGGGGCGAGGCCACGATCCAGTTCCGCCTGCTCGGCCGGCACGGCGACGTGCTGCACGCCCGGGTGGTGGCGCAGCGGCGGCTGCCGGCCGATCGGCGCGCCGAGGCGTACGCGTTCTGCAACGCCTGGAACCACGACCGGCTGCTGCCCGCCGCGTACGTGCACGAGCCCGGCGACGGAACGCTGGTGCTGGCCGCGGGCGTCTCCACCGACCTGTCCTGCGGGGTGGCCCCGGCGCAGCTCGCGGTGCTCGTGGCCGCCGCGGTCCGCACCGGCACCGCGTACGCCGAAGCGGTCGCCGCGCTGCCCTGAGCCGCCCCCGCCCGGCTGGCACGCGGCGCGGCCCCCGACCACCGGGCGGTGGTGGTCGAGGGCCGCGGTCTGGGTGCGGCGGTCAGCGGGCGGAGAACGCCAGCGTGTACTCGCCGGAGCCGGACAACCCGACGACGCGGTACCGGTAGGCGCCGGCCGGGGTCTCGGCGGTCAGCCGGGCCGCGCCGTCGGCGGTGGCCGCGCGGGCCACGGTGCGGAACGCGCCGCCGGTGAAGCGTTGCAGCTCCAGCACGACGCGGGCGTCGTCCGGCGCGGACAGGCACGCCTCCTGGGTGCCGTCGGGCACCCGGAAGAAGCGCCCGTCCGGCTGGACCTGGGTCCGTCCGGCGGCGATCCGGCCGGTCCGGCTCACCTGGCCGGAGCAGTCGGTGTCGCCCGCGGGCGGGGTCGGCTCGGCGGTCGCGGGCGGGGTGGTCTCGCCGCCCCCGGCCGGAGGCTGCGTGGGCGCCGGCTGGTCGCCGGCGGTCACCAGCGTCAGGTTGTTGCGCTGGAGGATCTCGTTGACCGGCTGGAAGAACGTGGTACCGCCCCGGGTGCAGTCGCCGGAGCCGCCGGACGTGACGCCCTGCGCCTGGTCACCGGAGAGCCACGCGCCGCCGGAGTCGCCCGGCTCGGCGCAGACGTTCGTCCGGGTCAGCCCGGTGACAGTGCCCTCCGGGTAGTTGACAGTGGCGTTCTTCGCCTGGATCAGCCCGCACCGGGTGCCGGTGGTGGAGCCGGACCGGCAGATCGACGCGCCGACCGGCGCCTCGGTGGAGCCGTTCACCGCCACCGTGCCGCCGTCGGCGAAGTCGGTCACCACGCCCTGCGGCGTCCAGTCGGCGTTGACCCGCACGAACGCCCAGTCGTCACCGGGGAACGAGGAGGCGGCGAACGTGCCCTGGGCGACCCGGTTGGATCCGGTGGTGCGGTCCCCCGGCCGGCCGCAGTGCCCGGCGGTGACGAACCCGCCCACCACCGAGAAGCCGACCGAGCAGCGGCCCGCGTTGTTGATCAGGTAGGCGTCGCCGCCCCGCACGTCGAACAGCGGGCGGGGGGCCTCGTCGGCGGTCCGCACCCGGACCATGGCGGCCTTCGACCCGGCGGCTGCGGCGAACCGGCGGCCGTCGGCCTCCGCGCCCGGCCGGGCGATCACGACCACCGCGTTGTCGGCCACGTCGACGTACCACCCGGCGACGTCCGGGCTGGCGTCCGCGCCCGCCGCGTCCAGCCGGCTCTTCACCGCGTCCAGCTCGCCGACGCCCCGGGCGACCCGCTTCGGGACCGCGCCCGCGGCCCGCACCCGCGCCTCGCCGGCCGGGTCGGCCACCGCCACGGTGAGCGTGGCGCCGTCCTCGCTGAGCCAGCTCCCGCCGTAGCCGGCGCCGAGTTCGCCGCGCAGCCGGGTGACGGTGCCGGCCGCCCACCGCTCGGTCCGCAGCCGCTTCACCGCCTGGTCGCGGGTCAGCGCGAGGTCGCGGCCCATCGCGTCCAGGACCTCCGGGGCGACGCCGTCGGCCGCCGGTGCGGCCCGCCGGGGTTCCTCACCGGCGAACGACGGTACGGTCACCGCCGCCGTCAACCCGGCCGCCGCCACCAGTACGCCGATGGCTGTCATCCGTCTGCGGTCCATCCGCCACGCTCCTCCCGACCGGCGCAGGGGCACGCCGGCCGTCGGGAGGTACGGAGACGGACGCCGATCGGATGAGTACGGTCACCACGTTTCGACGCGCCGTGTCGGGGCGTACCCGGAAAGCGACGGCGCCGGCCCACCGCGGACGGTGGACCGGCGCGCGGCGCGGTCGGGTCAGACCTCGACGACGGTCGGGACGATCATGGGTCGACGGCGGTACGCGTCGTTGACCCAGCGGCCCACCGTGCGGCGGACGATCTGCTGGAGCTGGTGCGGGTCGGTGATGCCGTCCGCGGCGGCCCGGTTGAGCGCCTCGGTGACCAGCGGGACCACCGGGTTGAACGCGGCCGGGTCCTCGGAGAAGCCCTTCGCCGAGACGGTCGGCCCGGCGACCACCTTGCCGGTGACCGAGTCGACGACGACTGTCGCGGCGATGAAACCGCCGTCGCCGAGGATCCGGCGCTCGGTGAGCAGCGACTCGCTGACGTCACCGACGGCGAGACCGTCGACGTAGACGTACCGGCTCTTGACCCGGCCGACCAGGCTGGCGCGGCCCTCGACCAGGTCGACCACGTCGCCGTCCTCGCAGAGCACGACCCGGTCCGGCGCGACGCCGGACTCGATGCCGAGCCGGGCGTGCGCCCGCAGGTGCCGCCACTCGCCGTGCACCGGCATCAGGTTGCTCGGGCGTACGACGTTGAGCAGGTAGAGCAGCTCGCCGGCCGGCGCGTGGCCGGAGACGTGCACCTTGGCGACGTCCTTGTGCACCACGACGGCGCCGGCCCGGGCCAGCCGGTTGATCACCCGGTAGACCGAGGTCTCGTTGCCGGGCACCAGCGAGGACGCCAGCACCACCGTGTCGCCGGGCGCGATGGTGATGTGCCGGTGGTCGCCGCTGGCCATCCGGCCCAGCGCGCTCATCGGCTCGCCCTGCGAACCGGTGGACATCAGCACGATCTGCTCGGGCGGCAGGTTCGTGGCCTCCTCGATCCCGACCACCAGGCCGGGCGGGATGTTGAGCAGGCCCAGGTCACGGGCGATGCCCATGTTGCGGACCATGGACCGGCCGATCAGCGCCACCTTGCGGCCGTGTTCGACGGCCGAGTCGAAGACCTGCTGCACCCGGTGCACGTGCGAGGCGAACGAGGCGACGATGATCCGCCCCTTGGCCTTCGCGAAGATCGAGTCGAGGACGGGGCCGATCTCCCGCTCCGGCGTGACGAAGCCGGGGATCTCCGCGTTCGTCGAGTCGGACAGCAGCAGGTCGACGCCCTCGGCGCCGAGCCGGGCGAACCCGGCCAGGTCGGTGATCCGCCCGTCGAGCGGAAGCTGGTCCATCTTGAAGTCGCCGGTGTGCAGCACCAGGCCGGCCGGGGTACGGATGGCCACCGCCAACGCGTCCGGGATCGAGTGGTTCACCGCGAAGAACTCGCACTCGAACGGGCCCAGCCGTTCCCGGCCGCCCTCCCGCACGGTCAGCGTGTACGGCTGGATCCGCCGCTCGGCCAGCTTCGCCTCGACGAGCGCGAGCGTGAACTGGGAACCGACGAGCGGAATGTCCGGCTTGTGCGCGAGCAGGTACGGCACCGCGCCGATGTGGTCCTCGTGGCCGTGTGTGAGCACGATCGCCTGCACGTCGGCCAGCCGGTCCAGGATCGGGCCGAAGTCGGGCAGGATCAGGTCCACGCCCGGCTGCTCGACGTCGGGGAACAGCACCCCGCAGTCGACGATGAGCAGCTTGCCGTCGTACTCGAAGACCGTCATGTTCCGGCCGATGGCGCCGAGTCCGCCGAGCGGGATGATCCGCAGGCCGCCCTCGGGCAGCGGCGGGGGCAGTTCACCCTCGATGTGCGCCTCGGTCACGCGTCACCTCATTCTGCGACGCCGTCGCGCGGCGTCCGTCGTGTCGTTGATTCATTCGGGCAGGGGCAGGCCCGCCGCGGCGCAGTCGGCGCGCAGCTGGGCCAGTTCGTCACCGGTGGCGTCGACGAGCGGCAGCCGCACCGGACCGGCCGGGCGGCCCTGCGCCCCCAGGCCCGCCTTGACCAGGATCGTGCCCTGGGTGCGGAAGATGCCGGTGTAGAGCGGCAGCAACTGCCGGTGCAGGGCGAGCGCCCGGGCGTTGTCGCCCGCCTCGAACGCCTCGATCATCTGCTTGGTCAGCGCGCCGGTGAAGTGGGTGGAGGTGCCGACGACGCCGACCGCGCCCACCGACAGCATCGGCAGGGTGAGCGCGTCCTCGCCGCTGTAGTAGGCCAGGTCGGTGCGGCTGAGCACCTCGGACGTGGCGAACAGGTCGCCCTTGGCGTCCTTCACCGCGACGATCCGGCCGTGCTCGGCCAGCTTCACCAGCGTCTCGGTGGCGATCGCCACGCCCGCGCGGTGCGGGATGTCGTAGAGCATGACCGGCAGGCCGGTGGCGTCCGCGACGGTGGTGAAGTGACGCAGCAGCCCGGCCTGCGGCGGCTTGTTGTAGTAGGGCGTGACCACGAGCAGGCCGTGCGCGCCGGCCTTCTCGGCCTGCGCCGCCAGCTCGACGGTGTGCCGGGTGTCGTTGGTGCCCACACCGGCGACGATCCGGGCCCGGTCGCCGACCGCCTCGACCACGGCACGGATCAGCGACTCCTTCTCCGCCTCCGTGGTGGTCGGGGACTCGCCGGTGGTGCCGTTGAGCACCAGCGCGTCGTTGCCCTGCTGGTCGACGAGATATTCGGCGAGCCGGGCGGCGCCGTCGAGGTCCAGGCCGCCGTCCGGCGTGAACGGGGTCACCATGGCCGTCAACACTCGCCCGAACGGGCGCGACGCGCCCCGGCTCGGGGCGGCGGAGTGGTCGTGCGTCATGCTCACAACCTAGCGGACGGCCGCCGGTGGCCCGGCAGCGAAGGGCGACGAGTCACTCCGCGTGCGGCGACGCTGCCACCTCGGTGCCGTCGGGCAGGGTGGAGATCACGAAATCGGCGAAGACGTTCGGCGCGACGCCCTTGAGCTGCCGCAGGCACTCCACCGCCAGCTCGCGGATCTCCACGTCGGCGTGCTCGGTGGCGCGCATCTTGACGAAGTGCCGCCAGGCCCGGTAGTTGCCGGTCACCACGATCCGCGTCTCGGTGGCGTTCGGCAGCACCGCCCGGGCCGCCTGGCGGGCCTGCTTGCGGCGCAGCGTCGGGTTGGGCTCGTCGGTGAAGCGGGCCTCCAGCCCCTCCAGCAACTCGGTGTACGCCCGTACCGCCGCGTCGGTGGCCTCGACGAACTTCTTGTGCAGCTCCGGGTCGTCGGCGATCACCGACGGCTCGACCATCGCCGCGTCCCGCTCCGGCACGTAGCGCTGGGAGAGCTGCGAGTAGGAGAAGTGCCGGTGCCGGATCAGCTCGTGCGTGAACGAGCGGGAGACGCCGCTGAAGTAGAAGCTCACCGAGCCGTGCTCCAGCACGCTCAGGTGGCCGACCTCCAGGATGTGCGCGAGGTAACCGGCGTTGGTGGCGGTGGCCGGGTTCGGCTTCTTCCAGCTCTGGTAGCAGGCCCGGCCGGCGAACTCGGCGAGCGCCTGCCCGCCGTCGGCGTCGGTGGACCACGGCACCTCTTCGGGCGCCTGGAACTGGGTCCACGCGATCAACTTGACCTGGGGCTGAACCATCTCCGGCATTCCTGGGACTGTAGTTGGCTCGCGCCCGGCGTGGAAATCGGGCACGCGGCCGACCGGCGGGCGCTCCGCCCAGGTGTCCGAGATCTCGCGGAGGGCTCGGCCCCGGTCAGACGTAGAGCGAGGTGAAGGGGGCCCAGGGGAGGTTGCGGGCCACCGAGAAGACCGCCCAGGCAGCCAGGAACATGCCGACGACCTTGGGGCTGAACTGGACCTCGGGCAGCTTCCAGCCGAACGCCCGGTTGCCCGCCCAGGCCACGAAGAGCCAGGCCAGGAACGGCAGCGCGAAGACGAACAGGAAGTGGTGGCGGGCCGCGGCGGGCAGGTCGCCGTGCAGCACGTACCAGAGCGCGCGGGTGCCGCCGCAGCCCGGGCAGTCCAGCCCGGTCGTGAGCTTGAGCAGGCAGGTCGGCGCGGCGTCCGGGTCGCTCCGGGTCGGGTCGCTGACCAGCGCGTACGCGATGCCGACGCCGACGCAGCCGAGCGCGGCCAGCGGCACCGCCCAGCGCGGGGCGCGGGCGTGCAGGCGCATCACCATCCGGGTGAACCGGTCGGCCTCGACCGGCTGGTACGCCGCCGGGTAACCCCCCGGCCACGGCGCTCCGGGTGCTCCAGGCGCTTCGGTAGGAGCGTGCGGACCGGCGTGCGCGTGCGCCTCGGCGTGCGAAGGCTGCCCGGCGTACGCGTAAGCGTGCGCCTCACCATGCGACCCGGACTCCGGCTGCCCGTGCGGGTGCGACTCGGGGTGCGGGTCGGGCGCGGTGGCAGGCCGGTCAACGCTCGTCACGCGCTCACCGTACACCGGCCACGCCCACCAGCGCGGCGGCCAGCGGCCCTGCCAGGTCGCCGGCGGCGGGCGGGGCGACCGCGTCCAGGCCGAGCCAGCCGGCGAGCCGGTACAGCTCGGCGGCGAGCGCCACGGCGGTCTCCCCCGGGTCGGCGCCCGGCTCGACCCAGGCGGCGGGCACCAGCAGCGCCCCGGCCTTCCGGTCGGCCTTCAGGTCGACGCGGGCGGTGAAGCGCTCACCCTGGCGGAACGGCAGCACGTAGTAGCCGTAGACCCGCTGGGGCGCCGGCACGTAGATCTCGATCCGGTAGGTGAACCCGAACAGCCGCTCGGTGCGCGCCCGCTCCCAGACCAGCGGGTCGAACGGGCTGACCAGCGTGTTGCCGCGTACCCAGCGGGGCAGCCGGGCGTCGGCGTGCAGGTAGGCGGGGTGCCGCCAGCCCTGCACCGTGACCGGGGTCAGCTCGCCCGCCTCGACCAGCTCGGCCACCGCCCGCCGCGCCCCGGCGACCGGCAGCCGGAAGTAGTCGCGCAGCTCCGGTTCGGCGGCCACGCCGAGGCAGCGGGCGGCGATCGACACGAGCGTGCGGTGCGCCTCGGCGTCGCTCGGGGTGGGCGCGTCCAGCACGGCTGCCGGGAGCACCCGCTCGGGCAGGTCGTAGCGGCGGGCGAACGAGTTGGTGCGGTCGGCGGCGGTGACCTCGCCCGCCCAGAACAGGAACTCCAGGGCCCGCTTCACGGCCGACCAGTTCCAGCCCCAGTTGCCGGTCTCCCGAGGCGCGTCGTGCTCGATCTCGGCCGCGGTCAGCGGGCCCCGGGCGGCGACCTCGTCGCGGACCCAGGCGACCAGCTCGGGCTGCTCCTCGGCGATCCGGCGCATCCCGCCCCAGGACTCGTCGCGGGCCTTGGCCATCCGCCAGCGCAACACCGGGTGCAGCCCCACCGGCACCAGCGACGCCTCGTGCGCCCAGTATTCGAACAGCTCACGCGGGCGGCGGTAGGCGGCGGTGTCCAGCAGCGCGGTCGGGTACGGCCCGAGCCGGCTGTAGAGCGGCAGGTAGTGCGCCCGTTGGAGGACGTTCACCGAGTCCATCTGGATCAGCCCGACCCGGTCGAGCACCCGGCGCAGGTGCCGCCGGGTGGGCACGCCGGTGGGCGCCGGGTCGGCGAAGCCCTGGGCGGCCAGGGTGATCCGGCGGGCCTGGGCGAGGGAGAGCGATTCCGGTACGGCCATCGTCGGCGACCCTAATCCAGCGGTACGACATCACGTGGACGCGCCGGGCCGGGAGCGGCGGCTGGACCGATCGCCCGCCGGGGCATAGAACGGACAGGTGCTCACCATTCGCCGGGAGGAACCGGACGACGCCGAGGCGATCGCCCGGGTGCACGTCCACGGCTGGCAGGCCGGTTACGCCGGGATCATGCCCGAGGAGGTGCTGAGCCGGCTGAACCCGCGCGCCTGGGCGCAGCGCCGCCGCGACCTCGGCACCGCCGACCCGGAACACCCGTTCACCACGCTCGTCGCCGAGACCGGCGGGACGATCGTCGGGTTCACCACGTTCGGGCCGTACCGGAACAACCAGGACCGCGACGACCTCGACCCGGCCCACGGCGAGTTGGTGGCGATCTACCTGGAGCCCGCGCACTGGGGTTCCGGCGTCGCGCGGACGCTGCTCGCGGCGGCCCGCGACGGTCTGGCCGAGCGCGGCTGGACCGCGTACCGGCTCTGGGTGCTCGCCGACAACGCCCGGGCCCGCCGCTTCTACGAGCGGGCCGGGCACCTACCGGACGGTGAGGAGTCCACCTACCCGGTGCCGCTGTCCGGGGGCCGCACCCCGATCCTGCTCCGCGAGCTGCGGTACACCGCCGGAAGCTGACCCGGCCGGAGCGTCCCCGTCGCGACGCTCGCCGCCGGCCGGTGTGAGCCAGCGGCGGATCGGCAGCCCGAGCAGCAACGCCAGGCTGATCCACACGTACGTGTTGCTGCCGAGGAAACCGTCCACGCCGGTGAAGTCCTTCTCCCAGGACCAGACGATCCGGCTGCACAGCAGCGCGTACCCGATCAACGCGGCGGCCAGCAGCAGACGGCGCCGGCGGCTGCGGGCGGGCGCCGCCATGCCGTTGTCGACGAGCAGGATCAGCCCGGGCAGCAGCCAGACCAGGTGGTGCACCCAGGTCACCGGGCTGACCAGGCACATCACGGCGCCGGTGAGGGCCAGGCCGGTGGCCTCGTCGCCGGCGGCCACCGCCGCCCGCGAACGCCACCCCCACACCACGAGTGTCAGGAGTACGAGCACCAGCCAGGCGATCGTGCTCGGGTGCTGCGGGTCGAGCCGGGCCACCACCCCGCGCAGCGACTGGTTGGAGACGAACGCCAGCTCACCGACCCGGTCGGTGTTCCACAGCGCCTCGGTCCAGAACTCCCGGGAGGCGTCAGGGAAGAGACCGGCGGCCACGAGCGTGGCGACCGCGGCCGTGCCGACAGTGGTCAGCGCGGCCCGCCAGCGGCCGGTGACCAGCAGGTAGACGATGAAGATGCCCGGCGTCAGCTTGATCGCGGTGGCCAGGCCGATGCCCACACCCGCCCAGCGGCTGCGTGCCGGCAGCAGCCACAGCAGGTCCACCGCCACCAGGAACAGCAGCAGCATGTTGACCTGGCCGAAGTTGACCGTCTCGCGCATCGGCTCGTACGCGGCGGCGAGGCAGAGCGCGACCGCGAGCGCGAACCAGCGGGTCCAGCCGGACCGGCGGGCCACCGGGTCCAGCAGCCGCCAGATCACCACGGCGCTCGCCAGCACCGTCGCGGTCACGCTCACCACGATCGCGGCGCTCCACGGCAGATACGCCATCGGCAGCATCACCAGCGCGGCGAACGGCGGGTAGGTGAAGCCGTACTGCGTGCCGGGGCGCAGGAAGTCGTAGATCTCCCCGCCGTCACGCGCCCAGTACGTCAGCGCGCCGTAGTAGACCTGAAGGTCGAAGAAGCCGTGCCGCACCGCCGCCACGGAGAGGAACACGGTGACCGCCGCGGCGAGCGCCACCACGGCAACGACCTGCGTGATCGTCCGCCCGGCACCCTGCGCCACCGTCACCCTCCTCGCCCTGCGTAGGCTCACGTGCCATGGCTGCAGGCTACGTCCGGCCCGCGCGTCCCGAGGACGCCGGCGAGATCGCACGCATCCAGCTCGCGACCTGGCGGGTCGCGTACCGCCGGATCCTGCCACGGCACGTGCTCGACAACCTCGACGAGGCGTACCTCGCGCGGCGGTGGGGCGCGGCGGTGCAGGAGCCGCCCTCGGGCGCGCACCGGGTGCTGGTCGCCGTCGAACAGGCGGCGCAATCCTATCTGGTGGGGTTCGTCGCCTCCGGTCCGGCCGATGCCGACGCGCTCGCCCCGGAGGAGCCGGCCGAGGCGCTCGGCTCGGACGTCGCGGCGGTCACGGACCTGCTGGTCGAGCCCCGGTGGGGGCGGCGCGGGCACGGCAGCCGGCTGCTCGCCGCGGCCGTCGAGCACTGGCGCGCGGACGGTCTGACCCGGGCGGTGGCGTGGGCGTTCGACGCCGACGCGGCGACCCGGAAGTTCCTCGGCTCGACCGGCTGGGAGCCGGACGGCGCGGCCCGCGCGCTGGACGTGGACGACATGCTGGTCCCCCAGATCCGCCTCCACGTGGCGATCCCGGAGACCGCAGAGGAAATTTCCTCAGCCGACCGATGAGTTCCGGCCCCGCCGCCGGTCCACCCTCTCGTGGGGGTGGGCCGGCGGTCCCGGCACGGGGCAGGACCGCCACCCACCCGCCCTCACCCCGCCCTCCACCCCGTCGATCATGAAGTTGACGGCCTTTTCGATCTCCTGAACTGCCGCCAACTTCATGATCGCCGGGCTCAGCTCGCGGGCTTCGTGATCAGCCGAGGGTGGCGGTCAGGCTGGGGGGTGGAGTTCGGCTACCAGTTCGTCGTCCTCCAGGGCGCCTGTGGGGTGGAAACCCAGGGACGTGTAGAGGGCGGCGGCGGGCTTGTTGTCCGGGTGGTAGCTCAGGCGGATCGGCTCGCCCGCCTCGGCGAGCCAGTCCGCGAGCGTCCGCACCGTCGCGCGGCCCAGGCCCCGGCCCTGCTCGGCGGCGTCGATCACCATGCCGCCGATCCAGCGCGACCCGTCGTCGTCCACGCCCCACATCACGTGCCCGACGACCGTCTCGTCGGCGTAGACCGCCAGCGAGTTCCAGACGTCCGAGCGTTCGGTGAGAAGCAGGTAGCGGGCGGCCAGCGCGGCCACGAAGGCACGCTGGTCGTCGTGCGGGGCGACGTCCGCCACCGCCCGCCAGTTGTCGTCGTCCACCGGGCGCAGCGTCACCCGGCGGCCGGCGCGGTCGGAATGTCCGGAATCGATCATGAAAGAAGCCTAGGTCCACGCCGCCGACCAGGCAAAACGGTTTCCGGCAGCAGGCCGGAGCACGGGTCAGTCGAGCAGGGCGTCCAGGCCGACGGTGAGACCGGGCCGGCGACCCACCTCCCGGACCGCGAGCAGCACGCCGGGCATGAACGACACCCGGTCGTACGAGTCGTGCCGGATGGTGAGCGTCTCACCGGTGGTGCCGAACAGCACCTCCTGGTGGGCGACCAGGCCGGTGGCGCGTACCGCGTGCACGCGTACCCCGTCGATGTCGGCGCCGCGGGCGCCGGGCACCTCGTCGCGGGTGGCGTCCGGCGCGGGCCCCAGGCCGGCGTCGGCGCGGGCGGCGGCGATCAGCCGGGCGGTGTGGGTGGCGGTGCCGCTCGGCGCGTCCAGCTTGCGCGGGTGGTGCTGCTCGACGATCTCGACCGACTCGAAGTAGCGGGCGGCGCGCGCCGCGAACTGCATCATCAGCACCGCGCCGATGCCGAAGTTGGGGGCGATGACCACGCCCACGCCGGGCCGGTCGGCGAGCCAGCCCCGCACCTCGGCGAGCCGCTGCTCGGTGAAGCCGGTGGTGCCGACCACCGCGTGCACGCCGTGCTCGACGCACCAGCGCAGGTTGTCCATGACCGCGTCGGGGGTGGTGAAGTCGACGACCACCCCGGCGCCCGCCTGCGCCACCGCGTCCAGGTCGTCGCCCTGGTCGACGGCCGCGACCAGCTCCAGGTCGGCGGCGGAGTCGACCGCCTTGCAGACCTCCATGCCCATCCGGCCCCGGGCGCCCAGCACACCGACCCGGGCCGCCGCGTTCTGCTGCTCAGTCACGGGCCACAACCTATCCCAGCCCGCCCGGCGCGGTCCGGCGGACCGGGGCGCCGCTCAACGGCCGACGGTGAAGCTGCCCTCGTCGAACGGGCCGACCACGGCCAGCGACATCGGCCGGCCGAGCAGCTCGGCGGCGAGCGCGTTCACGTCCGCGAGCGTCACCGCGTCCACCCGGGCCAGCAGGTCGTCCACCGGCATCAGGTTGCCGTAGAGCAGCTCGCCCTTGGCGAGCCGGCTCATCCGCGAGCCGGTGTCCTCCAGCCCCAGCACGAACGAGCCCTTGCTCATCCCCTTGCCCCGGGCCAGCTCCGCCTCGGTGATCCCCTCGGCGGCCACCCGCGCCAGCTCCGCGCGGGTCAGGTCCAGCACCTCGTCCACCTTGCCCGGGGCGCAGCCGGCGTAGACGGCGAAGACGCCGCTGTCGGCGTACTGGCTGGCGTAGGAGTAGACCGAGTACGCCAGGCCGCGCTGCTCCCGGATCTCCTGGAACAGCCGGCTGGACATGCCGCCGCCGAGCACGTTGTTCAGCACGCCGAGGGCGAACCGCCGGTCGTCGGTGCGGTCGATCCCCGGGCAGCCGAGGATGACGTGCGCCTGCTCGGTCTCCTTCGGCTCGACCAGCGTGGTGGCCGGCTTGGTGCGTACCGTCGGGGTGGCCCGGCGGTGCGGCGCAGGCGACGCCGGGTCGGTGTCCAGCGGGGTGCCGCGCAGCGCCTGCCGGACCAGCTTGACCACGGCGGCGTGGTCGAGGTTCCCGGCGGCGGCGATCACGATCTGCGGCGCCGTGTAGCGGCGGCGGTAGAAGCCCTGGATCTGCCGCCGGGTCATCGGCGTGACCGTCTCCTCCGTGCCGGAGATGAGCCGGCCCAGCGGGTGGTCGCCGTAGACGGCGCGGGCGAACAGGTCGTGCACCTCGTCGCCGGGCTCGTCGTCGTGCATGGCGATCTCTTCGAGGATGACGCCGCGTTCGGTCTCCACGTCGGCGGCGGCCAGCACCGAGTCGGCGACCAGGTCGCACATGACGTCGATGGCGAGCGGCAGGTCCTCGTCCAGCACCCGCGCGTAGTAGCAGGTGTATTCCTTCGTGGTGAAGGCGTTGGTCTCGCCGCCCACGGCCTCGATCTGCGCCGAGATCTCCAGCGCGCTGCGCTTGTTGGTGCCCTTGAACAGCAGGTGCTCCAGGAAGTGCGCGGCGCCGGCCTGCGAGCCGGTCTCGTCGCGCGAACCGACTGCCACCCAGATGCCGAACGACACGCTGCGCATCGCCGGGATCGCCTCGGTGAGCACCCGCAGCCCGCTGGGCAGCACGGTACGGCGGACGGTGCCGCCGAGCGGGTCGTCGCTGAGCGTCCGGGTGACCGCGCGGGCCGCCGAACCGGTCGACGCCACCCCCCGTCCCGTCGAGGCGACTGACGAACTCACGAGAACCTGCTCTCCGGATGACGAGGAACGGCGGGACGTACGACGGCTCCAGTTCGCGCAGGCGACCTGGAGCCGTGGGCCGGCCCGGGTGACGCGGACGTCACCCGGGCCGGTCGGTGGATCAGCTGTGCCGGGTCCGGCGGCGCGGACGGGACTCGCCGCCGCCCTCGCCACCCTCGGAACGGCGCTCGCCACCCTCGGAACGGCGCTCGCCACCCTCGGAGCGGCGCTCACGGTCGCCCCGGTCACGCGGACCGCGGTCGCCGCCGCGGTCCCGGCCGCCCGACGGACGCTCGCCACCGGCGGCCTCACCGGCGGCCGGCGCCTCGGCGCCCTCCGGACGGATCTTGTCCAGGTAGATCTTGCCGCGGGCGTCGATGTCCGCGATCTCCACCTCGACCTTGTCGCCGACGTTGAGGAAGTCCTCGACCTTCTCGACCCGCTTGCCGTCGCCCACCTTGGAGATGTGCAGCAGGCCGTCGCGGCCCGGCAGCAGCGAGATGAAGGCGCCGAACGCGGCGGTCTTCACCACGGTGCCGAGGAACCGCTCCCCGACCTTGGGCAGCGTCGGGTTGGCGATGCCGTTGATCCGGTCCACCGCGGCCTGGGCCGCCGGCCCGTTGGTCGCGCCGACGTAGATCGTGCCGTCGTCCTCGATGGAGATCTCGGCGCCGGTCTCGTCCTGGATCGCGTTGATGGTCTGGCCCTTCGGGCCGATCACCATGCCGATCTTGTCGACCGGGATCTTCACAGTGGTGACCCGCGGCGCGTAGTCCGACATCTCGGCCGGCGCCTCGATGGCCCGCTGCATCACGTCGAGGATGGTCTGCCGGGCCTCGTGCGCCTGCTGGAGCGCGGCGGCCAGCACGTCCGACGGGATGCCGTCCAGCTTGGTGTCGAGCTGGAGCGCGGTGACGAAGTCACGGGTGCCGGCGACCTTGAAGTCCATGTCGCCGAACGCGTCCTCGGCGCCGAGGATGTCGGTCAGCGTCACGTACTGGGTCTTGCCGTCGACCTCGTCGGAGATGAGGCCCATGGCGATGCCGGCGACCGGCGCCTTCAGCGGCACACCGGCCGAGAGCAGGCCCAGCGTCGAGGCGCAGACCGAACCCATCGAGGTGGAGCCGTTGGAGCCGAGCGCCTCGGAGACCTGCCGGATGGCGTACGGGAACTCCTCGCGCGAGGGCAGCACCGGGATCAGCGCCCGCTCGGCGAGCGCGCCGTGGCCGATCTCGCGCCGCTTCGGCGAGCCGACCCGGCCGGTCTCACCGGTCGAGTACGGCGGGAAGTTGTAGTTGTGCATGTAGCGCTTGCGGTTCTCCGGGGACAGCGTGTCCACCATCTGCTCCATGCGCAGCATGTTCAGCGTGGTGACGCCCAGGATCTGGGTCTCGCCGCGCTCGAACAGCGCCGAGCCGTGCACCCGCGGCAGCACGCCGACCTCGGCGGTCAGCGGACGGATGTCACGCGGGCCGCGGCCGTCGATGCGGACCTGCTCGCGCAGCACCCGGTTGCGGACCTCGGACTTGGTCAGCGAACGGAACGCGGCGGAGAGCTCCTTCTCGCGGCCCTCGAACCGGCCGGTCAGCTCCTCGGCGACCTTGGCCTTGATCCGGTCCAGGGCCTCCTCGCGGTCGGCCTTGCCGGCGATCTTCAGCGCCTCGGCGACGTCGGCGCGGGCCACGTCGGCCACCGCGTCGTACACGTCGTCCTGGTAGTCCAGGAAGATCGGGAACTCGGCGACCGGCTTGGCGGCCACCTCGGCCAGCTCGCTCTGCGCCCGGCACAGCTCGCGGATGGCCGGCTTGGCGGCCTCCAGGCCGCTGGCCACGATCTCCTCGGTCGGCGCGGTGGCGCCGCCCGAGATCAGGGCCACCGCGTTCGGGGTGGCCTCGGCCTCGACCATCATGATCGCGACCTCGCCGTCCGCCAGGGTGCGGCCGGCCACGACCATGTCGAAGGTGGCCCGCTCCAGCTCCTCCAGGGTCGGGAAGGCGACCCACTGGCCGTCGACGTTCGCGACCCGGGTCGCGCCGATCGGGCCGGAGAACGGCAGGCCGGAGAGCTTGGTCGACATCGACGCGGCGTTGATCGCCACCACGTCGTACGGGTGCTGCGGGTCGAGCGCCAGGACGGTCTCGACGACCTGGACCTCGTTGCGCAGGCCCTTGACGAACGACGGGCGCAGCGGCCGGTCGATCAGCCGGCAGGTGAGGATGGCGTCCTCGCTGGGCCGGCCCTCGCGGCGGAAGAACGAGCCGGGGATCCGGCCCGCGGCGTACATCCGCTCCTCGACGTCCACCGTCAGCGGGAAGAAGTCGAACGACTCGCGCGGCTGCTTGCCGGCGGTGGTGGCGGAGAGGACGACCGTCTCGCCGAGCTGGGCGACGACGGAGCCGGCGGCCTGGCGGGCCAGGCGGCCGGTGGAGAAGGTGATCTCGCGGGTGCCGAAGGCCCCGTTGTCGATCACCGCGGTGCGGGATTCGGTGCCGAGGTTGGTCTCGGTCATGTGCTGTGGTGCTCCTTCGCGTCGTCGGCCGACGACACGGGAACTGCTCAGGCGGCCGGTCTTCGATCGAAGCGCCCGGGGTGGCCGGCATCGTGCCGGGATTCCCGGGGGCCACTACCGGAGACCGGTGCTGACCGGCTCCCTCTCGGGTGTCGCGCGGCCGGGTTCTTCGGTGGTACTGCAACGGGGGAGCGGCCAGGCGGCCACTCCCCCGTCAGGTCATCGGCGCAGGCCGAGCCGCTCGATGAGCGACCGGTAGCGGTTGATGTCCTTCTTCTGGACGTAGTTGAGCAGCCGGCGGCGCCGGCCGACCAGCAGCAGCAGCCCACGGCGGCTGTGGTGGTCGTGCTTGTGCACCTTCAGGTGCTCGGTGAGCTCAGCGATCCGCTTGGTCAGGACCGCGACCTGCACCTCGGGCGAGCCGGTGTCGCCCTCGGCGGTCGCGTACTCCTGGCGGATCTTGGCCTTGGCTTCCTGGTCGAGCGCCATGTTCTCCCTGTTTCGTGGGTCATTCGATGAGGTCCGGAGCGGTCGTGGTGACCGGTGCAACGGACCGGTTCCTCGCACCCGCGGCGTCGTGCAGGCACGCGAGGCCCCCGTCGGTCAGCCGACGTCTTCGTCAGCCTACCAGCACCCGGGCCGGACGGCCGGTCAAGGTCGCCCCGCGCGGGTCAGAGCACCGCCCGGCGGGTGCGCTCCACGTCCTCGGCGATCTGGGCCACCAGTGGTTCGATCGCGTCGTATGTCCGCTGCTCACGCAGGTGCGCCACGAAGTCCAGGGCCAGCCGCTCGCCGTACAGGTCGCCGGTGAAGTCCAGCGCGTACGCCTCCACCCGCCGCTCCCGGCCGGAGAACGTCGGGTTGGTGCCGATCGACACCGCCGCCGCCAGAGGTTCGCCGTCGCGGCGCACCAGGCGGGCCGCGTAGACGCCGTCGGCCGGCACCGCCGCGTACCTGTGGGTCAGCAGGTTCGCGGTGGGGTAACCCAGCTCACGTCCGCGCTGGTCGCCACGGACCACCACGCCCTCGACGCGGTGCGGGCGGCCCAGCGCCGCGGCCGCCGCGCCCACGTCGCCCGCGTCGACGCAGGACCGGATGTACGTGGAGGAGAAGACGGTCCCCGCCTCGGCGACCAGCGGCGCGCCCTCGACGGCGAACCCGAAGGTACGGCCCAGCCGCTCCAGCAGCGGCACGTCACCCGCGGCCCGGTGCCCGAAGCGGAAGTTGTCGCCGACCACCACCAGCGCGGCGTGCAGGTGCGCGACCAGCACGTCGTGCACGAACGCCTCGGGTGGCAGCCGGGAGAACTCGACGGTGAACGGCACCACACAGAGCACGTCCACGCCGAGCGCCTCGATCAGCTCGGCCTTGCGCGCCGGCTCGGTGAGCACCGCCGGGTGCGAGCCGGGGCGCACCACCTCGGCCGGGTGCGGGTCGAACGTCACCACCACCGACTTGACGCCCAGCTCCCGGGCGCGCGCCACGGCGTGGCCGATGGTGGCCTGGTGCCCCCGGTGCACGCCGTCGAAGACGCCGATGGTGACCACCGAGCGTCCCCAGCCGCCGGGCGCCGCCTCGTACCCCCGCCACCGCTGCATGCCGTTCCTCCCCTGTCCGCCCGCGCCGTTCAGGCCGGGGCGAGCACGATCTCCGCGCGGGCCCGACCGTCCCGCTCGCTGACGATAGCGATCAGCCCGCCCGCCGGGTCGAAGACGGCGTACGGCCCGGTGATGCCGGCCGGCGCCAGCGGCCCGCCGTGGGACAGCACCCGGGTCTCGTCGGCGGTGGCGTCCCGGCGCGGGAAGAACCGCGCGGCGGCGGCGTCCAGCGGCAGGTTCACCACGTCCGGCGCGCGCTCCTCGAGCTGGTCGAGCGTGGCCGCCTCGGCCAGCGTGAACCCGCCCACAGCGGTCCGGCGCAGCGCGGTGAGGTGACCGCCGACGCCCAGGGCGGCGCCCGCGTCGCGGGCCAGGGCCCGGATGTACGTCCCGGACGAGCAGGTCACGTCCACGTCCACGTCCACCACGTCCGGGACGTCCCGGCGGATCGCCAGCACGTCCAGCCGTGACACGGTGACCCGCCGGGCGGGCAGTTCGACCGCCTCGCCGTCGCGGACCCGCTTGTACGCCCGCTGTCCGTCGATCTTGATGGCGCTGACCGCGCTCGGCACCTGGTCGATCTCGCCGGTGAGGGCGGCCAGCGCGGCGCGTACCCCGGCGTCGGTGACCGCGCCGGCCGGGGTGGTCGCGACCACCTCGCCCTCGGCGTCGTCGGTGACCGTGGACTGTCCCAGCCGGATCGTCGCGACGTAGCTCTTGCCGGCGCCGATCACGTACGTGAGCAGCCGGGTCGCCCGGCCCACCCCGATCACCAGGACGCCGGTGGCCATCGGGTCGAGCGTGCCGCCGTGGCCGACGCGCCGGGTACGCGCCAGCCGCCGGATGCGGGCCACGACGTCGTGCGACGTCATGCCGCCGGGCTTGTCGACCACGATCAGACCGTCTGTGCTCACGACCGCCAAGCCTGCCAGACGGCGCTGATCGGCCCTGCGGGGGATACCGCCCAGCTTCGGCGGGGTGTCAAGATCGTGCGCCCCCGACCCGTCTGCCCGGGAAGTCCGATGACCGATCACCGCCCCGCCCCCGACCCCTACCCCACCGGCCACTCGCCGGAGGACGAGCTGGGACGGGTACCCGACGACTGGCTGGACCGGTTGGAGCGGGAGATCCGGCCGAGTCTGGCCGTACGCCTGCGGATCTGGTGCCGGCGGCGCGCCCGCCGGCTGACGGCCGCGCTCGGCGTGGTGCTGCTGCTGGCCGCCGCGGCCGGTGCCACCGGTTACGGCTACCGGCAGCTCCGGCGTCCGGCAGCCGCGCCGTCCCCGGCGGTCACCGGCGCTCCGGCGACCGCGGGACCGACTGCCTCACCGGATGTCTTCGCCGGCACGCCGGCGGCGGACTGGCCGGCGGGGGCGGCCGGGATCGTGCTGCCACCGGCCCGGCCGACCGGCGGCTTCACCGGCGCCGAGGTGTCCGCCGGGCTGGCCCGGGTCCGCGCCGCCATGCTGACCGCCCGCCTGGACCGCGCGTTCATGACCGGCGGCAGCCCGGCCCCGCTGCTGCGTCACGTCGCGCCGGCTGCCCGGGAGTCGGTGCGGAAGGACTGGTCCACCGAGACGATCGCGACGTACGCGACCCGACTGGCCCCGGACGCCCGGCTCACCCCGGACCAGCCGCGGACGAAGGGCCGGTTCACCTACCGCGCCGTCCGGCAGGCCGACGGCGTACGGATGCTGGAGGTGACCAGCAACTTCGTCTGGGTCTACGGGTTCCGCGACCTCGCCTCCCGATCCGGTCACTCGGTGGTCGTGCTGCACGACGAGATCGTCTGGCGGCTGCCGCACGCCGGCGACGTGGCACGGGCGGACCGGGGGCTCTGGTTGCACCGGATGTCGAGCTACGGGTCGGGCGTGGACTGCGACGCCGTGAAGCTCGGGCTGATCCGCCCCGGCGGCCTGGACCCGGCCGGCATCGGCTCCCCCGAGGACCCCGACGCGCTGTACGACCCGGAGCACCCGATCGAGCTGCCGGTCTCCTGCTGACCGGCGTCAGCGGACCGCGCCGACCACCGCCCACGCGCCCGAGCGCATCCGCAGCAGCAGGCCGACCAGCCGCAGCACCACGAACAGCGTCAGCCCGGCCCAGATCCCGCCCAGCCCGAGGTCGAACCCGTAGGCCAGCCAGATCGCCGGCAGGAACCCGCCGAACGCACACACGATCGTGAGGTTGCGCAGGTAGCGCACGTCGCCCGCGCCGATCAGCACCCCGTCGAGCGCGAACACCACGCCGCCGATCGGCTGGAGCGCGACGAACCAGGGCCAGGCCGTCATGGCCTGCTCGCGTACCTGCGGATCGGAGCTGAACCACGACGGCACCACGCCGGCGCCGGCGGCGATCAGCACCGCGAAGGCCACGCCGCACAGGCCGCCGAGCAGCGCGACGCGGCGGGCCAGGAACCGCGCGCCCGCCGCGTCGCCGGCGCCGAGCGCGGCGCCGACCAGTGACTGCGCGGCGATGGCCAGCGCGTCGAGCACCAGCGCGGTGAAGAACCACAGCTGTACGGCGATCTGGTGCGCGCCGACCGCGGCGGCGCCGAAGCGGGCCGCGACGGCTGTGGCGGACAGGAAGCTGGCCTGGAACGCGACGCCCCGCACGAGCAGGTCCCGGCTGAGCACGAGCTGCTGCCCGATCACCCGGGGCCGGGGCCGCAGCGAGACCCGCTCGCGCACGAGCGCCGCCGCGAACAGCACCCCGGAGAGCGTCTGCGCGATCGCGTTCGCCACCGCGGAGCCGACCAGGCCCAGCCCGGCCGGATAGACCAGCAGCGGGCAGAGCACCGCGGAGAGCAGGTTCGGGCCGAGCACGAACAGCAGCGGGCGCCGGGTGTCCTGGATGCCGCGCAGCCAGCCGTTCCCGGCGGCGGCGAGCAGCAGGCCGGGCGCGCCGAGCGCCGCGATCCGCAGCCATCCGGCGGCGGCGTCGGCCACCTCGCCGGGACCGCCGACGAGGGTACGCGCCAGCGCGCCGCCGCCGATGCCGATGGCGACCGCCACCAGCACTCCGGTGGCGAGCGCGAGCCACGACGCCTGGACGCCCTCGGCCACCGCCGCGGCCCGGTCCCCCGCCCCGAACCGGCGGGCCGAGCGGCCCGTGGTGCCGTACGCGACGACGGTGCCGACCCAGGCGGTGAGCGTCATGACGGTGCCGCCGACGGCCAGCGCGGCCAGCGGCACCCGCCCGAGGTGACCGACCACCGCGGTGTCGACCAGGACGTAGAGCGGCTCGGCGGCCAGCACCACGAGGGCGGGCAGCGCGAGCGCGGCGATCCGCCGCGGCGAGGCGGTGACGGCGGGGGCGGCAGTGGTGCTCATCGCCGCCGATCCTGGCACGCCCCCAGTAAGGTCCGCAAGGCGCGGTACTACTTACCCACGTCGGCCAGGAACCGGGCCGTGTCACGGCGCCCCCGCAGGCGGCGCACCGGCAGCCCGGGGGCGTGCCCGGGCAGCGCGGCCAGCACCCGGGGCCGGGAGTCGCGGGGGTAACGCCAGACGTAGGGCAGGAAGTCGAGATCGAGCCGCTCCGGGCAGCCCTCGGGCCGGTCGGGGCGGACCGCGGCGCGATGCGCCCACCGGCGGCGGACGATCCGGACCATGCAGCGCAGCCGGGAGGTGTCGCAGAGCACCAGCAGGTCGGCGCGGGGCAGCCGCAGGTCGAGCGTGCTCGCGTAGTTGCCGTCCATCACCCAGGCCGGGCGGGCGGCGAGCGCGGCCACCTCGGCGCGGAAGTCGGCCGGGGCGGAGGCGGTCCAGCCGGGGCGCCAGTAGTGCCGGTCGAGGTGGATCAGGGGAAGGTCGAGTCGCCGGGCCAGTTCACCGGCGAGCGTGCTCTTGCCGGCGCCGGAGCTGCCGACCACGAGGATGCGTCTCACCGGGCGACGGTAGCGGCGCGCGGGGCGGCGATGCGTCCCGCGCGGCGGTGACGTCGGCGTCGGGCCGGGGTGTGGACCGCGGGCCCGGCCGGCGTCACCGCCGGACGGCGTACATCACTGACGGGTGTCCATCGAGGTCTGCAGCGCGCGGCGCATCTGCTCGCGCGCCTCGTCGGTGGTGGTCTCGGTCTGCGGCTTGCGCTTGCTGGGCATCTGAGGTCCTTCCAGGGTGCGGACCGCCGGGACGTGGCGGTCCTACGGGCGCCCGGCGCTCCGGCTCGGCGCGACGACGGGTCGCGCCGCGACCGGGAGTCGTCGGCGGCTGAGCGCCCGGCAGCGGTCCGGGATCACCGGAGCGGCTCGCCTGGCAGCGGGAGCCCGGGTCGGTCTGACCCTGGAGGGAGGCGAAGCCGGGTGCGGCACCACCGCCCGTGACCAGCGCCGCGAAGCGCCGGTCCCGCACCCAAATTAACGTTCACTTTCCAGATACTGCCCACTGTTCCCGAAATGCGGACAGATCAATGTCGTCGCCCCGGCCCGGCGAGAGCGGTCAACGGGCCAGGAAGTGCCAGCCCAGCCACCACCAGAAACCGAACAGCCCGATCCGGCCCACCGGCACCGGGCCCACCTCGTACCGCATCACGAACGCGCAGACGTCGGCCAGCGACGGGATCCGCGACCCCTCCCGGCGCGCGGCCCACTCGACGACGGCGAACAGCACGATCGAGACCAGGAAACCGCCGATCGCCAGTGCCCGCATCATCGGCGCACCAGTCCCCAGAACGCGGACAGCCACGCGAACCAGGCCGCCGAGCGGGCCAGGTTGTCCTCCAGCAGCGGATCGGCCAGCCGGGAGAAGGTGGGGAAGTCGTCCCCCGCCGCCATCACGAAGGTCGCCCCCTCGAAGACCCCGAAGACGGTCACCGGGACCAGCCACCAGAGCGCGACCGACGGCAGCCGGCGCGGCGCCGGACGCCGGGGCACCCGGTTGCTCAGGCCGACCCAGATCAACCCCCCGCCGGTGGTGAGGATGTAGAGGTTCGCGGCGGTCGAGAAGGACGGCATCTGGCCGCCGACCAGAGAGAGGCAGATCAGCACCGGCACGGAGACGACCGGCCGGTCCCAGGCCCGGGGCGCCTCGACGGTGAGCTCACGGGGATGATCCATCACCCGATTGTCCCCAGCGTCACGGACGGCGGAAAGGCTGGCACGCCTCGTAATCCCTGGAAAAGCCGCCGATCAGCTCACACTTCAGATCGCCGCCGCACCTCGGCACGGCAGAAATATCAGGGCAATTCCAGCCCTAAGGGCTAGAGCGTGCCGGTGGCCAGCTCGGCGCGGATCCGCCCGACCACCTCGTCGAGCGCTCCCCGGCCGGTGAAGCCGGCGGCGAACCGGTGCCCCCCGCCGCCGAGCGTCACCGCCACCCGGCTCACGTCGACAGCGCCCTTGCTGCGCAGCGACACCGCCCACTCGGCCTCGCCGGCCTGCTTCACCACACAGCTCACGTCCGCCTCGGCGGTGCAGCGCACCGAGTCGATCAGCGCCTCCAGCACGTACGCGGGCTGCTCGTGGCGGACCAGGTCGTCGCGGGTCGCGTACGTCCAGACGAGGCCGTGCCCGGCGGCGGCCGCCGGTTCCAGCGTGGCCCGGCCCAGCACCTCGCCGAACAGGCGGACGGCGCCGAACGGGCGGGTGTCGAAGATCCGCCGGGAGATGTCACCGGGCCGGATGCCGGTGGCGACCAGGCGCGCCGCCATCTCGTGCACGGCCGGTGTGGTCGCCTCGAAGCGGAACGAGCCGGTGTCGGTGGTCAGCGCGACGTACAGCCCGGTCGCCATCTCCGCGTCCAGCGTCACGCCGAGCCGGTCCAGCAGCTCCAGCGCGACCACCGAGGTGGCGGCGGCGTGCGGGTCGACCAGGCTGATCCGGCCGAACCCGCTGTTCGAGGCGTGGTGGTCGAGCACGAGCGACGTGCCCGCCGTGTCCAGCCGGTCCGCCAGGTCGCCCAGCCGGGACTCGCTCGCCGCGTCGAAGCAGATGACCAGGTCCGGAGCCGGGTACGCGTCGTCCTGCGGCACCAGCAGGTCCACCCCGGGCATCCACCGGAACGGCTCGGGCACCTCCGGCGGGCCGGGGAAGGTGGCCTGGAGATCGCGTACGCCGAGCCGGCGCAGGCCCAGCGCGAAGCCGAGCATGCTGCCCAGCGCGTCCCCGTCCGGGTTCACGTGGCAGACCAGCAGCACCCGCGCGTCGGCGGGGAGATCGCGTACCGCCGCGACGGCGGCCGCCCACGCGGTCTCGGTGGGCGCGGCCGCCTCGGTCACCGGCGCTCGCCGGCGCGCGGCTCGTCGTCGTCCTCGTCCTCCGCGGAGGCTTCCTCGGCGTCCTCGTCGTCCTCCTCGACCCGGTACGGCTGGGCGTCGCCCGCGTACGAGGACTTGGCGGCCAGCCGCTGCACCTCGGCGTCGGCGGTACGCGCGGCGGCGAGCAGGTCGTCGATGTGCTTGACCTGGTCCTGCACATCGTCAAGAACGAAGGTCAGCGTCGGCGAGTGCCGCAGCCCGAGCGCCTTGCCGACGGTGCTGCGCAGCATGCCCTTGGCGCTCTCCAGCGCGGCGGCGGTGCTCGCCTGGGCCGCCGCGTCACCGAGCACCGTGTAGAAGACGGTGGCGTCGCGCAGGTCGGCCGTGATCCGGGCGTCGGTGATCGTGATCATGCCGAGCCGGGGGTCCTTGATCTGGCTGCGCACCAACGACGCGACGAGTTCCCGGATGCGCTCCGCGTGCCTGCGCACCTTGGCCGGATCCGACATGTCCCCCACCTCCGGGATCACCTGTACCAATGACCGCACCGGATCACCAGGCGATCCGGGCCGTCGGCCGGAGACGGCGGGCGCGTGGGCGCCGCCGGGTCCGACCGCCCAACGCTGAAGAACACTACCCGCGCCCGGCCGGGCGTCGCGCGGCACGGCCGGAGTGCCGCGCGACGCGCCGTCAGTCGTCCTCGCCGTGCAGTCGACGGCGGACCGACAGCAGCTCGGTCTCCGGGCGGGCGGCGACCAGCCGCTCGCAGGAGTCGAGCACCTCGCGGACGTGGGCCGGCTCGGCGGCCACCACCGCCACCCCGATCTCGGCCCGGCCGTGCAGGTCCAGCGCCCCCACCTCGGCGGCGGAGACCTCGAACTTGCGCAGCGCGGCGACGATCGGCCGGACGTAGGACCGCTTGGCCTTCAGGGACCGGGAGTCACCCGGGAGCAACAGGTCGAACAGCGCGGTTCCGGTATACACGGCGAGCAACGGTACGCCGGGCGGCGCACCCCGGCACGCGATTAAGGCGCGACCGCCACCAGCACGTCCCGCTCGATCGCCTGGTCGACCCGGTGGGCGAAGTCACCGAAGCCGGGGCCGCCGAGCACCCGCAGACCGGCGTCGGCCAGCACCGCCTCCGCCTGCGCCCGCGGCGCCACGTGGGTGTTCCAGGACAGCCCGAGCGCGCCGCCCGGGCGCAGCAGCTCCCGCCACACCGGCACGGCGGCGGTGAGCAGCTCCAGCGGGCTGCGGGACAACCCCTGATCGGTACGGCTGCCGTGCGCCACCCCGTACGGCGCGTCGGTGACGATCACGTCCGCGCAGCGGGCGCGCAGCGCCTCGCGGGCCCGGGTGGTGTCGGTGTTCAGCACGGTGACGCGCTGGGTGGCCCCGGCCCGGTGCTCGTCCCGCGACGGCGCCAGCACCGCCTCGAAGCGGCGGGCCACCAGCTTGCGGTCCCGGCGCACCGACGTCGACTCGGCGGTGTGCTTGAGCCGCTTGCGGCGCAGCCAGGTGCGCAGGAACGCCGCGTACGCCTCCACGTCCTGACTGTCACGCTCGATGCCGATGCCGTCGTAGCCGTACATCAGCGCCTGGTTGAGCGTGGTGCCCCGGCCGCAGAGCGGATCCAGCACCACCACCGGCCCGTCCAGCATCCGCGGCGCGGCGGCGGAGGCGAGCACCGTGACGTTGAGCAGCAGCCGGGTGAACTGCTCGTTGGTCTTGCCGGCGTACTTGGGAATGGTGATCAGGTCGGAGTCGTACCGGGCCAGCGGACGCAACGGCACCGGGCGGAGCAGGTCGTCGCCGACGCGCTCGAACAGCGCGTACGCGGCCGACAGGTTCGCCAGGTGAGCCAGGTCCCGCTCGCCCAGCCCGGGTTCGGCGGTGGTGAACGTCAGGTACTCCACACCGCCGATCCCGGTCACCTCCGCGCCGGCCGGTACGACGTCGAGCACGCCGGAACCGGCGAACACGGCCAGTTCGGCGCGCGCCAGCCGGGCCGCCGCGTCGGCGTAGACGCGGTTGGCCGAGGGCGCGAGGAGCAGTGCGTACCGGATCACGCCGGAGATTGTCGCAGCCTGCGGAAACGGCGACGGCCGGGGCCCGAAGGCCCCGGCCGCCGACCGGTCGTACGCGTGGTTCTCAGGCGCGCGGCTTCTCGCGCATCTCGAACGTCTCGATGACGTCGCCGACCTGGACGTTGTTGTAGCCGCCCAGCGTCAGACCACACTCGAAGCCCTCGCGGACCTCGGTCGCGTCGTCCTTGAACCGCTTCAAGGAGCTGATCGTGAGGTTGTCCGCCACGACCGCCCCGTCCCGCAGCAGCCGCGCCTTGGCGTTGCGGCGGATGAGGCCGGACCGGACGATACAGCCGGAGATGTTGCCGATCTTGGACGAGCGGAAGACGTCGCGAATCTCCGCGGTGCCCAGCTCGACCTCCTCGTACTCCGGCTTGAGCAGACCCTTGAGCGCGGCGTCGATCTCCTCGATGGCCTGGTAGATGACGGTGTAGTACCGGATCTCCACGCCCTCGCGGTCGGCCATCTCACGGACCTTGTTCGAGGCCCGCACGTTGAAGCCGATGATCGTGACCGCCTCGGACGAGGCGCTCGCGAGCATGACGTCGCTCTCGGTGATCGCGCCCACGCCCCGGTGGATGATCCGAAGCTGGACCTCCTCCGGGATGTCGAGGTTGAACAGCGCGTCCTCGAGCGCCTCCACGGAACCGGAGACGTCGCCCTTGAGCACCAGGTTGAGCGAGGTCTTCTCGCCCTCCTTGAGCTGCTCCATGAGCGTCTCGAGAGTGGCCCGGCCACGGGAGTTGGCGAACGACGCCGCCCGCCTCCGCGCCTGCCGCTGCTCGGCGATCTGCCGCACGGTGCGGTCGTCCTCGGCGGCCAGGAAGGTGTCACCCGCACCCGGCACCGTGGTCAGACCCAGCACCATGACCGGACGCGCCGGGCCGGCCGAATCGACCGGCTTGCCGTTCTCGTCCAGCATGGCCCGGACCCGGCCGTGCGCCCCACCGGCGACGATCGAGTCACCGGCACGCAGGGTGCCCTTCTGCACCAGCACGGTCGCCACCGCGCCACGGCCCTTGTCCAGGTGCGCCTCGATCGCGACACCCTGCGCCGGCCCGTCGATCGGAGCGGTCAGCTCCAGCGACGCGTCGGCGGTCAGCAGCACGGCCTCGAGCAGTTCCTCGATGCCGATGCCGGGCTTGGCCGCCACGTTGACGAACATGGTGTCGCCGCCGTACTCCTCGGCGACCAGGCCGTACTCGGTCAGCTGCTGGCGGACCTTGTCCGGGTTCGCCTCGGGCTTGTCGACCTTGTTGACCGCGACCACGATCGGCACGTCCGCCGCCTTGGCGTGGTTGAGCGCCTCGATGGTCTGCGGCATGACGCCGTCGTCGGCCGCGACCACCAGGATCACGATGTCCGTGACCTGGGCACCACGGGCACGCATGGCGGTGAACGCCTCGTGACCCGGGGTGTCGATGAACGTCACCGCGCGGTCCTCGCCCTCGTGCGGGACGTGGACCTGGTAGGCGCCGATGTGCTGGGTGATGCCACCCGCCTCGCCGGCCACCACGTTCGCCTTGCGGATCGCGTCGAGCAGCTTGGTCTTACCGTGGTCGACGTGACCCATGACGGTCACCACCGGCGCACGGCTGACCAGGCGGTCCGCCGCGACCTCGGCGTCGAGGTCGATGTTGAACTGCGCGAGCAGCTCGCGGTCCTCGTCCTCCGGGCTGACGATCTGCACGTCGAAGCCGAGGTGCTCACCCAGCAGCTGCAGGGTCTCGTCGGAGCACGACTGGGTCGCCGTCACCATCTCGCCCAGGTTGAACATCTCCTGGACCAGCGAACCCGGGTTGGCGTTGATCTTGTCGGCGAAGTCCGACAGCGAGGCGCCACGGGACAACCGGACGACCTGACCCTGACCGCGGGGCGCGCCCGAGGACATGGTCGGGGCCGACAGGTTGTCGAACTCCTGTCTGCGCTGCTTCTTGGACTTGCGACCGCGGGTCGGCCGGCCGCCCGGACGCCCGAAGGCACCCGCCGCGCCGCCGCCACGGCCACGGCCGCCGCCACCGGGACGGCCACCGCCGCCGACCGGACCACCCGGACGGAAACCACCGCCGGGAGCACCGCCACCGCCGCCGGGACCGCCGCGGTAGCCACCGCCACCGCCGCCACCGCCGCCGGGACCGCCGCGGTAGCCACCGCCACCGCCGCCACCGCCGCCGGGTCCACCGCGGTAGCCACCGCCACCGCCGCCGGGACGACCGGCGCCGCCGCCGGGTCCACCACGACCGCCACCAGGGCCGCCGGGGCGGCCGGTGGTCGGGCGCTGGCTCGGCATCGAGGCCGGGCTCGGCCGCGGCGGCATCGACGCCGGGCTGGGCCGCGGCGGCATGCCGGCCGGGCTGGGACGGGGACCGCCCGCACCGGCGGCCGGGGGCCGCTGCTGCTGGCCGCCCTGGATACCGAACGGGTTGTTACCGGCGCCGCGCGCCGGCGGACGACCGCCGGGCCGGGCACCGGGGCCCTGACCCTGACCCGGACCGCCGGGACGACCGGCGGCCGGGGAACCCGGACGCGGCGGCATGGCGTTCGGGCCGGGACGCGGGCCGGGACGGGGACCGCCCTCGGCCGGAGGCTCCCGGCGTACGGTCTCGCGCTGCTGCTGGCGGGCGGCCTGGGCGGCCTTGACCGCGGCCTCCTGCTCAGCCTTGAGCGCGGCGGCACGCGCTTCGGCGGCCGCCACTTCGATGTCGTGCGCGCTCGCCGGCTTGGCGACCGGGGTCGCCGGCTGCGGCGGGCCGGGGACCGGGCCCTTGGGCTTCGGTCCAGGGGCCGGCGCGGCCGGGCGCCGGGGCGGCATCGGCTTGGCCGAGACCCGGGGGGCACCCGGGGTCGGGGTGGGCGTCGGGGTCGGTGCCGGGCCACTGGGCGCGGCAGCCGGCGGGCCGGCGGGCGCCGACGAACCGGCTACGAACGCGCTACGCAGCCGCCGGGCGACGGGCGCCTCGACGGTGCTGGACGCGGACTTCACGAACTCGCCCATTTCCTTGAGCTTGGCGAGAACGGTCTTGCTTTCGACCCCGAGCTCCTTGGCAAGCTCGTGTACGCGGGCCTTTCCTGCCACTGCACTCCTCACTCCGAGGTCGTGCGGGCAGCACCCGCAGCGACCTCACTCCTGCACTTGAAGCCTGGTCATTTCAGGGACTTCATCGTGTGCTCATGTCGGTCGTCCTACCTTGCTAGCGACCCTCGACCGGTCGGGCTTGACCGGTCGTCGGGGGTTGCGCGTCGACGTGCTCCGCAAGCGCACCGTGGTCGGGAACCCCGGTGAGGCGCAGTGCCCGCCCGAAGGCGCGGCGCCGCACCGCCTGCGCGAAGCAGGCCGGATCAGGGTGCATGTTCGCTCCCCGACCCGGCAGTCTGCGGGCCGGATCGGGCCGGAGACTGGTGTGACCAGCCTCGTCACCGATCGCGACGACCCGCAACAACTCGCTGGCCGGCGCTCGTTTCCGGCAGCCCACACAGGTGCGCTCCGGAATCGCGCGTCGTGCCACTGAGTAAGTCTACCCCTAGCCGCCGGAGATCGCGCCGCCCGGCTCCGGTACGTGATCAGCTCCGCCCCGGCTCTGCGGGGCCGCGGTCTCCGCGTCGGACCGGATGTCGATGCGCCAACCGGTCAGGCGGGCCGCGAGGCGGGCGTTCTGCCCTTCCCGGCCGATCGCGAGCGAGAGCTGGAAGTCCGGGACGGTCACCCGGGCGGTACGGGTGGCCAGGTCGACCACCTCGACCCGCAGCGCCTTGGCCGGCGACAACGCGTTGCCGACGAACGTCGCCGGGTCGTCCGACCAGTCAATGATGTCGATCTTTTCGCCGTGCAGTTCGCTCATCACGGCGCGGACCCGCTGGCCCATCGGGCCGATGCAGGCGCCCTTGGCGTTGACGCCGGAGGTGGTCGAGCGCACGGCGATCTTCGTACGGTGACCTGCCTCACGTGCGATCGCGCCGATCTCCACGGTGCCGTCGGCGATCTCCGGCACCTCCAGCGCGAACAGCTTCTTCACCAGCGCGGGGTGCGACCGGGACAGCGTGATCTGCGGGCCGCGCATGCCCTTGGCGACGTGCACGACCACGCAGCGGATCCGCTCGCCGTGCTCGTACCGCTCACCGGGGACCTGCTCGGACTGCGGCAGGACGCCCTCCAGCTTGCCCAGGTCGACGCTGACGATGCCCTTCTCGCGGCGGGTCTCGTGCGCCTGCACCACGCCGGTGACCAGGTCACCGTCGCGGCCGACGTACTCGCCGAAGTGCACCTCGTCGGTGGCCTCCCGCAGCCGCTGGAGGATCACCTGCTTGGCGGTCATGGCGGCGATCCGCCCGAAGTCGTGCGGAGTGTCGTCCCACTCCCGGGTCACCGTGCCGTCGGCGTCCAGCTCCTGCGCGTAGACCGAGGCGGCCCCGCTCTTGCGGTCGATCTCCACCCGGGCGTGCGGCTCGGCGCCGTCGGTGTGCCGGTAGGCGGTCAGCAGCGCGGTCTCGATCGCCGCGAGGATCGTGTCGAACGGGATCTCCCGCTCGCGCTCCAGGGCGCGCAGCGCCGCGAGGTCGATGTTCACCTCTCCTCGTCCTCCAGATCTTCGTCGTCGTCGGTGTCGTCACCGAAGTCCTCGTCGGCCAGGTCGTCCAGGCGGTTGAACTCCACCTGGACCCGGCCGGGCCCGAGTTCGGCGTACGGGTGTTCGGCGGGGCCGGCGTCGGTCTCCAGCACCACGCGTTCGTCGTCGGCGGCCGTGATCCGGCCGGTGAGCTGGCGGTCCCCCGCGTCACCGCGGACGGTGACCTTGACCAGCCGCCCGGCGTTGCGCCGCCAGTGCCGGGGCAGGGTGAGCGGCCGGTCCACGCCGGGCGAGCTGACCTCCAGCTGGTACTCGCCGGCCACGATGTCGCCGCCGGCCTCCTCGGCCGCGTCCAGCGCCGCCGAGACCGCGCGGGAGACGTCCGCCACGGCGTCCAGGTTGATCCCGCCGTCGGCGTCCACGATCACCCGGACCACGTGCCGCCGGCCGGCGCGGGAGACGGAGAGGTCCTCCAGGTCGTAACCGGCCGCCGTGACGACCGGTTCGATCACCTCGCGCAGCCGGTTGCGGCGGGCGGCGAGATCGCCGCGAGGTGCGCCGCTCCGGTCCGTGCCGCGGGGCCCGTCGGCCCGGCGGGGCCGCCCGGCGGGCCCCGTCGACCGGGTGGCACGGCCACGCTGCGTCATTGCGCGCACCTCTCCTGCTGTTGCCACGGCCCGCGGGCCGTGTTGTCCTCGGCCGGGTGCGGGCGATCGGCCCGCCATACCGGCGCGCCACCGGGGCGTCCGCGCCCGGTGGTTGCGCAGAGCGTAACGCTTGTGGCCGCCGACGGACCCGGCGGCGCACCGAGACCCTGCCCCACGAGGCGGCGCGGATGGTGTTGACTCTGTCAGGTGGGGATCGGCAGAACACCATCCGACCAGGTCAGAGCGGGGCATTCCCGGCGCTGGCTGCTGCGCGCCGGCGGGCTCGTGGCGCTCGGCGGCGCCACCGCGCCGCTGACCGGTTGTGATCTTTTCGACCGCGACAAGGAGCCACCGGAGCCGGACGCGCTGGAGCCGCTGGCCGCCGAGGCGCTCGCGCTGGAGGCCCGCTACCGGGCCGCCGCCACCGCCGCGCCGGCGCTGGCCGAACGGCTCACCCCGATCGCCGACGCGCACCGGGCGCACGCCGAGGAGCTACGCCGCGTGATCGGCCGTCCGGCGCCGTCCGGTGCCCCGGTGGCCGCCGGCTCGGCCAGCGCGCCCGCGCCCGACGCCGTGCTCACCGAGCTGCGCCGGGCCGAGCAGGAGGGCCGGACGAACGCGGCCCGGGCGTGCGCCGAGGCCCCGGCCGAGCGGGCCGCGCTGCTCGGTTCCATCGCCGCCGCGCGGGCGACCCATGTGGAGGCGCTCAAATGACCCCGACGACCGGGCCGGCCACCGCGCTCGCCGACGCGCTCGCCGCCGAGTACGCGGCGGTCTGGGCGTACGGGGTGATCGGCGTGCACCTGACCGAGGCGGCGCGTACGGCGGCCCGTGCCGCCGAGGCGGCCCACCGGTCCCGCCGCGACGCGCTGCTGCTCCAGCTCGCCGAGGGCTCCGGGCAGGTGCCCGCCGACCGGGCCGGGTACGCGCTGCCCTATCCGGTGACGGACCGGGCGAGCGCGCTGCGCCTGGCGGTGGAGATCGAGGAGCGGACGGCCGGGCACTGGCGGGCCGCGCTGCCGCACACCACCGGCGCGGACCGGAACACCGCGCTCGCCGCGCTCACCGACTGCGCGTTGCGCGCCACCCGCTGGCGGCGTACGGCAGGGGTGACGCCGGTCACCGTTCCGTTCCCGGGCCGCCCGGCCTGAGCGCGACGCCGGTCACCCGGCGGAACCCTCCGGTTGCGTAGCGCATACCAGGTATGCATACTCGCGGTCATGTCCATCCGTCACGGCCTGCTCGCCCTGCTCGAACGCGGCCAGATGTACGGCTACCAGCTCCGTGCCGCGTTCGAGGAGTCCACCGGGTCGACCTGGCCGCTGAACATCGGACAGGTCTACACCACGCTGGCGCGGCTGGAACGTGACGGGCTGGTCCGCCCGCTGCCGGAGAACGAGAGCGGGCAGCGGCCGTACGAGATCACCGACGCCGGACGCGCGGACCTGGCGCTGTGGTTCGCCACGCCGATCAGCCGCGCCGACCGCCCCCGCGACGAGTTGTCCATCAAACTGGCGCTGGCGCTGACCACCCCCGGCGTCGACGTGCGGTCGGTGGTGCAGACCCAGCGCACCGCCACCATGCGCGCGCTCCAGGAGTTCACCCGGTTGAAGTACACGAGCGACAAGCCGGAGGATCTACCCTGGCGGCTGGTGCTGGACGCGATGATCTTCCAGACCGAGGCCGAGGTGCGGTGGCTCGACCACTGCGAGACGAGCCTGGTCCGGCACCGCCCGGCGCCGATCCGGGCGGTCGACCACCCCGAGGCGGTGGACCGGGCCGGCGACGAAGCCCGCCGGTGACCCGGCACGGGAGGCGCTGATGGACCCAATCGACGGGGTGCTGGAGCTGCGGGACGTACGCCGGACCCACGGCGCCGGCGAGGCCGCCGTGCACGCGCTGCGCGGCGTGAGCCTGACCGTGCGGGCCGGTGAGCTGGTGGCGGTGATGGGCCCCTCCGGGTCCGGCAAGTCCACGCTGCTGGCGCTGGCCGGCGGCCTGGACCGGCCCACCGGCGGCCAGGTGGTGGTCGAGGGCGAGGCGCTGGTCGGGCTGTCCGCCCGCGAGCTGGCCCGGCTGCGCCGCCGCCGCATCGGGTACGTCTTCCAGGACCTGAACCTGCTCGGCAGCCTGACCGCCGTGGAGAACGTGGCGCTGCCGCTGGAACTGGACGGCACCGGCGTACGGGCGGCCCGCCAGCTGGCGCTGGCCGCGCTGCGCGAGGTCGACCTCGAAGACCTGGCCGACCGTTTCCCGGACCAGATGTCGGGCGGCCAGCAGCAGCGGGTGGCGATCGCCCGGGCACTCGTCGGCGAGCGCCGCCTGGTCCTCGCCGACGAGCCGACCGGCGCGCTGGACTCCCAGACCGGCGAGGCGGTGCTGCATCTGCTGCGCCGACGGGTGGACGCCGGAGCAGCCGGGGTGCTGGTCACCCACGAGGCCCGGCACGCCGGCTGGGCGGACCGGGTGGTCTTCCTGCGCGACGGGGTGATGGTCGACTCGACCGCCCCGCTGATCGGCGTCGACCACCTGCTCAGCGGCAGCAGCCGGTGACCGGCGGCCGCCTCGCCGCCGTACGCGGGTCGTGGCGGACCGCGCTGCGGATCGCCCGCCGGGAGGCCCGGCGGTCCCGCCGGCGCACGCTGCTGGTGCTGGTGATGATCGCGCTGCCGGTGCTCGGTCTCAGCTTCGCCGCGGTCAGCTACGACATGGGCGATCTGACCCGCGCCGAGCGCATCGAGCGCCAGCTCGGCGGCGGCGACGTCGCGTTGCGGTGGGACAGCCTCACCCCGGTGACGCAGGACGCCTGGGGGGAGTCGGCCTGGCCGGTCCAGGGCGAATGGGTCGGCCGGACCCGTCCGGCGACCGCCGAGGAGGTGCGCGCGCTGCTGCCCGAGGGCAGCCGGGTCGCCCGCACGCGCTGGTGGATGACGTTCTCGACGCGGGTCGGCCGGCACGTCGAGACGCTCGACGCGCGCGCCCTGGACCTGACCGACCCGCTCACCCGGCCGCTGGCCGAGATCCTCGACGGCCGCCCGCCGGTACGCCCGGACGAGATCGCGGTCAGCCCGGCGGCGCTGCGCCGGCTCGACACCCGCATCGGCGACCCGGTCCGCACCATCGACGGCGCCACGTACCGGGTGGTCGGGGTGGTGGAGTACCCGGACAACCTCCGGGACGTGGTCACGCTGGCCGGGGTGACCCCGGAGACCGCGGCCGGCAGCGACACCTGGCTGGTGGACCTGCCCGGCCCGCTCGACCCGGGGCTCGCCGACCGGCTGAACGCGCAGGGAATCCAGGTCGTCGTCCGTGACCCGCTGCCCGGGCGGCAGGAGTTCACCCGCGGCATGCGCGTACCGGACGCCGACGAGGCCGGCGTCATCGGCGTGGTCGGCGGGCTGGGCCTGCTGGAGGTGGTGCTGCTGGTCGGCCCGGCCTTCGCGGTGAGCGTCCGCCGCCGGCGGCGGGATCTCGCACTCGTCGCGGTGGCCGGGGGCGACGCCGCCCACCTGCGCCGGATCGTGCTCGCCGACGGGGTGGTGCTCGGCGCCGGCGGGGCCGCTCTCGGCCTGCTGCTCGGCATCGGCGCCGCGTTCGCCGGCCGGCCGATCGTCGAGCAGTACCTGCTCGGGGAGCGCCTCGGGGCGTACCGGGTCTTCCCGAGCGCGCTGGTGGCGATCGCCGCGACGGCGGTGCTGGCCGGGGTGCTGGCGGCGATGGCGCCGGCCTGGACGGCGGCCCGGCAGGACGTGGCGACCGGCCTGGCCGGCCGGCGCGACGCGAGCCGGCCCCGCCGCCGCTGGCTGCTGATCGGGGTGGCGCTCACCGTCGCCGGGACCGCGATGGCAGCGTTCGCCGCCGGCCGCACCTCGCAGACCGGTGTGCTGGCCGGCGTCGCCCTGGGCGAACTGGGGCTGGTGTTCTGCACCCCGACGCTCGTCGGCGTCCTGGGCCGGGCCGGCCGGCTGCTGCCGCTGACCCCCCGGCTCGCGTTGCGCGACGCCAGCCGCAACCGGTCGTCGGCCGCGCCCGCAATCTCGGCGGTGATGGCGGCGGTCGCCGGAAGCGTCGCGATCGGCGTCTACGTGGCGAGCGACGAGACCCGGTCGCGGGAGCTCTGGCAACCCGGCCTCCCGCCGGGGAACGTGCTGGTCACCTACTCCGGTGAGACCCCGGCGGACCCGCCGTCGGCCGAGGTCGTCGCCACCCGGGCCCGCACCGTCCTGCCCGACGCCGCTGTGGCGCCCGTCGCGGTCCCCGGCTGCTCCGGCAGCGTCCGGGAGAAGGACGACTGCGCCGCGTACGCGGTCGTTCCGCCCGAGCAGCGCTGCCCGTACACCTCCTCCGACCCGGTGATCCCCGACTCGGCCCGGCGCGATCCGCGCTGCGTGAGCCCCTTCCAGGAGCCGGTCGACGTCTACCTGCCGGCGCTCGTGGACGACGGCGGCGCGCTGGCCGCGCTCACCGGAGCGCCCGCCGACGAGCTGGCCGCCGCACGCCGGACGCTCGCCGCCGGCGGCGTGGTGGTCACCGACCCCCGGCGGGTGACGGACGGGCAGGTCCGGGTGGAGGTCAACTACAACTCCGGCGGCCCGCCCACCGGGCGTCTCCTGCCCGGGTACGCGCTGCGCGGCGGTCTCACGGTCGACCGGCTGGTGCTCTCCCCCGCCGCCGCCGACGCGCTCGGCCTGTCCGCCGTGCCGTTGGGCTACCTGCTGGACACCACCGGCTCGCCCACCGATCGGCAGGTCGAGATGCTGACCGACGAGCTGTTCGACGTCGGGCCCATGTCCGCGCAGGTGGCGACCGCCGACCCGCCGTCGGACCAGCGCCCGATGCTGATCCTGCTGGCCGTGGCCTCCGGGTTGATCACGCTGGGCGCCGCCGCGGTCGCCACCGGCCTCGCCGCGGCCGAGGGCCGCCGGGACCTGTCCACGCTCGCCGCGGTCGGCGCCGATCCCCGGGTACGCCGCCTGCTGTCCCTCTGCCAGGCCGGGGTCATCGCGGTACTCGGCTCGGCGCTGGGCATCGTCGCCGGGCTCGGCTCCGCCGTGGTCGTCCTGGCCGCGCTCAACCAGCGGTACGCGGAAGCCTGGCCGGTGCAGGCGCCGTACCCGGTGACGGTGCCCGGCGTGACGCTCGCCGCGCTGGTCGTGGTGCCGCTGGTGGCGATGGGCGGCGCGGCGCTGTTCACCCGTTCCCGCCTGCCGATCGAACGCCGGCTCGACTGACCCCCCGCCCCACCGGCCATGATCCACACCACTTCGCCGGAGTGGCGGCATCCCGGTGGGGTGGATGCCACCACTTCGGGGAAATGGAGTCGACCTTGGGGCGGACTGACCGTCCGAGGGGTGACGGGGCGCGGTGGGGGCGGCACACTTGTCGGATGTCAGCCCTGGGAACCCTCACCCGCCGCCTAGGTCACCAGCGTTGGTTCGGCGCCACCATGCGCCTGCTCGTCCCGGCCGACCGGCTGGTCGGGCGGATGACGAAGGGCCGCGTGGTCGCCTTCGGGCTCGTGCCCACGCTGGTGCTCACCTCCATCGGCCGCCGCTCCGGCAAGCCCCGCAGCAACCCCCTGGTGTACGTCCCCGACGGCGACGCCTACGTGGTGATCGGCTCTAACTGGGGGCAGCAGCACCAGCCGTCCTGGACGTTCAACCTGATGGCCCACCCGGGTGCCGAGGTGGACGTCAAGGGACGCCGGATCCCGGTCACCGCGGAGCAGGTCACCGGCGAGGAACGGGAACGGCTGTTCCAGCGGCTGGTGCAGGAGTGGCCCGCGTACCGCACGTACGTCGAGCGCGCCGGTGGCCGCGAGATCCGCGTGTTCCGCCTGGTCCCGAGCGGCAACCCGGCCACCTGAGCGCACTCGCCACGCCCGGTCAGAGCGCGTCGTAGACGTCGCTGCGGTGGCCGAGCTGCACCACTAGAACGATCAGTTCCTCGTCGCGGACGGTGTACACCACGCGGTAGGAGCCGACACGAATGCGCAGGAGGCCCGGATGCCCGACGAGCGCCTTGACGCCGGCAGGCCGAGGTTCGGCGGCGAGAGCGGCGATCGCGTCGATGAGGCGAGCCTGCACCGGACGGTCGAGCTTACGGAGGAGCTTGGCGGCTGCGCGCTCGATCTTGACGGTGTAGCCGGGTGGCGGCTGCCCGCTCACAGGCCCAGCTCTTTGCGTAGGTCGGTGAGGGAGATGGGCGCCTCGCCCGCATCCAGACGGGCCAGGGCGGCTCGGGCGGCCTCGACGTCGATCGCGTCCTCGGCGCGTTCGATCGCCTCGGCGAGGTCCGCCGGGACAATGGCAGCCAGCCGCTGCCCACGACGAGTGACGTAGGTGATGCGGCCGGCGTAGTGAGCACGTGAGACGACATCCGCGAGATTCTCGCGAGCGTCGGAGATCGGAAGCTCGGCAGCAGGCTCGGTCATACCTGAAGCGTACAGCTCGTACGAGTCGTACAACTGGAACTGACGATGTTGCGGATTGGCGGTGGCCTTGGCCGGCGAACGAGACGCCGAGCGGCGTCTGGACGATCCACGGTGGCAGGTGGCCGAGCGGGTCGGTGACGCCGTTCTGCGGCGGTTCCCGGCCGACGTGCTGGCGGTCGCCGTACACGGTCCGCTCGCGCACGGCGACGACGACGGCGGCGGGGACCGCGAGGTCGGCCTGCTGGTCGTCACCTACCGGCCAGGCGCCGGGCCGCCGCCCGCCACCCGGCGGGTGGACGGGGTGCTCGTCGACCTCACGGTGGCCGGGGCGGACGACTACCTGCGCCGGGCGACGACGATCACGTCCCGCTGGCCGCTGGCCGCGGACCGGTACGTCACCACGCGCGCCCTGCACGATCCGACCGGCTGGCTGCGGAAGCTGCGCGACGAGCACCTGGCGCGGCTGGCACGGGCCCGGCCGGCGGAGTTCACGAGCGCGGCGCGGCAGGCGTGGTACCGGGGCAGCGCGGCGCACGCCCGGGCGTTGCGGCTGGCCGAGTGGTACGAGACGGACCAGGCACTGCTCATGCTCGGCGAGGCACGGCTGGCCGCCGCAACCGTGCAAGGGCTGTTCAGCCGCACCTACTTCCGCGACCCGGGGGACGCGGTGCGGCGTACCGGGCTGGCCGGGGCGGACATGACCGAGGTGGGCGCGGCGCTGACCCGCCAGGCCGAGGAGCTGGCCGCCCGGGGGCGCCCGGTCGACGGCACGATCGACGACCTGCTGTCCGGCTGACCGCTGACGGGCGCGGACGGCTCAGCGTCAGCCGATGCCGCCGACGCCGATCAGCGCGCCGATCAGGTAGGTGGCGCCGGCCGCCAGCGCGCCGAGCAGCAACTGCCGCAGGCCGCTGCGCCACCAGGCGCGGTTGGTGAACCGGGCCACGACCGCACCGGCGACGAAGAGACCGACGCCGCCGACCGCGAGCGCCAGCCAGAGGCTGGTGAAACCGAGCAGGTACGGCAGCAGCGGCACCAGCGCGCCGATCGAGAAACAGATGAACGACGAGATCGCGGCGGCCCACGGACTGGGCTGGTCGTCGGGGTCGACGCCCAGTTCCTCCCGTACGTGCACGCGCAGCGCCTCCTCGGGGTTGGCGCGTACCGCCTCGGCGACCTGCGTCGCCAACTCGCGGGACAGTCCACGGGCGACCCACGCGTCGGCCAGTTCCCGGGCCTCGGCCTCCGGGTGGCGTTCCAGCTCGCGCCGCTCCTTGGCCACCTCGGCGGCGACCTGCTCGTTCGCGGACCGGACGCTCGTGTACTCGCCGAGACCCATCGAGATGGCGCCGGCCACCAGGCCGGCCGTGCCGGTCAGCACCACGCTGCGCGGGGACACCCCGCCGCCGCCCACACCGGCGATCAGCGCGATGTTGGTGACCAGGCCGTCCATCGCGCCGAAGACGGCCGGACGCAGCCACCCGCCGGAGACGTCCGCGTGGTGCGCCTCGCGCAGTGCCGCGGGGGTGTCGGTCACGGCAGCGTCAGGATCTCGTAGCCGTCGTCGGTCACGACGATGGTGTGCTCGAACTGGGCCGTCCACCGGCGGTCCTTGGTGACCACGGTCCAGCCGTCGTCCCACATGTCGTACTGGTAGGTGCCGAGCGTGATCATCGGCTCGACGGTGAACGTCATCCCCGGCTCCATCACGTCGGTGGGGCGCGGGCTGTCGTAGTGCGGCACGTAGAGGCCACTGTGGAACGCCTCGCCGATGCCGTGCCCGGTGAAGTCGCGGACCACGCCGTAGCCGAAGCGCTTCGCGTACGACTCGATCACCCGGCCGATGACGTTGATCTGCCGCCCCGGTGCGATGGCCTTGATGCCGCGCATCATCGCGGTGTGGGTCCGCTCGACCAGCAGGCGGGCCTCCTCGCTCACCTCGCCCACGCAGAACGTGGCGTCGGTGTCGCCGTGCACGCCGTTCAGGTACGCGGTGACGTCGACGTTGATGATGTCGCCGTCCTGGAGCACAGTGGTGTCGGGGATGCCGTGGCAGATCACCTCGTTGAGGCTGGTGCAGCACGACTTGGGGAAGCCCCGGTAGCCGAGCGTCGACGGGTAGGCGCCGTGGTCGCAGAGGAACTCGTGCACGACCCTGTCGATCTCGTCGGTGGTCACCCCGGGCTTGCAGTGCTCACCGGCGAGCTGGGTGGCCTGGGCGGCGAGACGCCCCGCCACGCGCATCTTCTCGATGGTCTCCGGCGTCTGCACGTGCGAGCCGCGCCACTCCTGCGGGCGCTTCTTACCCACGTACTCCGGGCGCGGGATGTGGGCGGGAACCGCTCGCCACGGGGAGAGCGTGCCGGGGGTCAGCGGCGCACGGACGGTCATGGCGCAAGCCTATCGCCGGGGCCGGTGTGCCCCCCGCCACAGGCCCGCCGGGGAGGTTGTTGCCGTGCCGCAAACGCTGTGCCATTGTTGCTCCGTGGATCAAGGGGGCGCGGCGCCCGTCTTCTCCGTGACCGCCCAGGTCGACGGCGACCAACTGCGCGTCCAGGTGACCGGCGAGGTCGACATGGCGACCGCCGACACCATGTTCCAGACCGCGCTCCGCGAGCCCGCCAAACGGCTGGCGCTCGACCTGCGGGCGGTCACCTTCTTCGACTCGGCCGCCATCCACGCGGTGGTCCGGCTCGCCCAGCGGTACCCGGACGCGCTCACCGTGCTGCCGTCCCCGCAGGTCCGGCGCGTGCTGGACATCTCCGGCCTCGGCGACCAGGACTGGCTGGCCGACTAGCCGGCGACGCGGCGGGCAGTTCCCCCCGCGTGAACGTCGTCGGCACGGGACAGCGAGCGGCCCGGCCCGTCGCTACGGTGCGGAGGATGGACAGCTTCCATCCGTCGATGGCCGGCGTCGTGCACGAGGCACCCGGCTCGACCGTACGACTGCGCCCGGTGACCGAGGACGACCTCGCGATGTTGCGCCGGTTCGCCGTCGAACCCGGCCTGGTCGGGCTGGACTGGGCCGGCTTCCAGGACGCCGCCGCGCCGGCCCGCCGATTCGCCGAGGACGGCTATCTCGGCGAGAAGGTCGGCGGCCTGATCGTCCAGGTCGAGCCCCCGGACGTACCGGTGGGCTTCCTCAGTTACCTGCAGCGCGAGAGCGGTGGGCGGGCACCGTACTGGGAGATCGGCATCGTGCTGCTGCCCGAGTGGCGCGGCCGCGGTCTCGGCTGGCGGGCCCAGGCGTTGCTCTGCGACTACCTGTTCAGTCACACCCCGGCGCAGCGCATCCAGGCCGGCACTCATCCGGAGAACGCCGCCGAGCAGCGGTCGCTGGAGAAAGCCGGTTTCCAGTTGGAGGGGATCCTGCGGTCCTGCGAGTTCCGGGCCGGCGCCTGGCGTGACGGGTGGCTCTACAGCCGGCTGCGCGACGACCCGTCACCGCTGTGACCGGTAGGCGCCCCTAGTCGGCCAGGCGGCGGCGCAGGGTCAGCTCGGTGCCCGCCTCGGTGCGGGTCACGTTCATCTCCCCCAACGCCTGGATCAGCGCCAGCCCGCGTCCCCGGAAGCTCGACCCGCTCGACTCCCGCCACCGCCCGGTGTCCCGGATGGTCGCGGTGACCGTACGGTCGGCGATCGTCACCTCGACCTCGATCGTCGGGTCCACCGGGTCGATCGGGTGCTCGATCGCGTTCGCCGCCGCCTCGGACACCGCCACGGTCAGGTCGAACAGGTCGGTCTCGCCGACGTGGTGGGCGACGAGGAAGTCCTCCAGCCGCTTGCGCAGCACACTGAGCCGGGTCGGGTCGGCGGGCAGGCGCAGCGCAAACCGGTTCAGTTCGGCCGCCTCCAGCGCGAGCACCGCCACGTCGTCGTGCCGGGACCGCTCGGCGACCCGTGCCATGACGGCGTCGACGAGGTCCGCCACGTGCCCGGCGCGCGCCGTCGCGTCCGCCCGCAACTGGCTCAGCCCGGCGTCGATGCCAGCGGTCCGGTCCTCGATCAGGCCGTCGGTGTAGAGCAGGAGCCGGCTGCCCGGGGCGAGTTCGCCTTCGACGGCCGGGTAGACGGCGCCGGGAATCGCCCCGATCGGCGGTCCGAGGGCCCGATCGTGCAGGAACGCCACGTCGTCTCCTCGGATCAGCAGGGGTGAGGGATGGCCCGCGCTGGCGTACCGGATGCGGCCGGTGCGCGGGGAGAAGCCGAGGCAGACCACTGTGGCGAAGGAGCCGCTGCCGGCGGAGTGGACCAGCCGGTTGAGCCGGGTCAGCGCCTCGCCCGGGTCGTAGCCCTCCAGGACGTACGCCCGCAGCGCGTTGCGGAGCTGGCCCATCGCCGCGGCGGCCCGCACGCCCTTGCCGACCACGTCGCCGATGACCAGCACCAGGTCGTCGTCGGCGGTGGCCATCACGTCGTACCAGTCGCCGCCGACCTCCACGTCGGCGCTGCCGGGCAGGTAGCGGCTGGCCACCACCGCGCCGGGCAACTGCGGCAGCGTACGCGGCAGCAGGCTGTGCTGGAGCGTGGTGGCGATGTGGTGCTCGGCCTCGTAGAGCTGGGCGTTCTCCAGCCGTACGCCGATCAGCCGGGCCAGTTCGGTGAGCGCCGCCTCCTCGGTGCCGCCGCCCTCCCGGCGCCACACCCGCAGCTCGCCGAGCTGCTCGCCGGACGTGCCGGTGAGCGGCAGCACCACTGTCGGCTCGGCGGGCAGGTCGCCGCCGGCGTCCTCCTCGTGGCGGGCCCCGGTGGCGGTGACCCGGACGCGTCCGGCCTCGGCCAGGCGCAACGCGTGCCGGGCGGCCACCCGGACCACCTCGGCGGTGGACCGGGCGGTGTTGATCTCCACGGCGGCGTCGGCGAGTGCCCGCAGGCGGCGGATGATCTGCCCGCGCAACTGGCCCAGTTCGACGTTGGCCCGGACCCGGGCCACCAGCTCCTGACTGGAGAAGGGCTTGGTCAGGTAGTCGTCGGCGCCGGTGGACAGACCGGCGACCTCCTCGGCGGCACCGGCCCGCGCGGAGAGCAGCACGATCGGCACGTACCGGGTGGCCGGGTCGGAACGCAACGCGGTGACCAGCCCGAATCCGTCCAGCCGGGGCATCATCACGTCGGTCAGCACCAGGTCGAACGGGGTCTGGACGGCCAGCCGCAGCGCCTCCGCGCCGTCCGGCACGGCCACCACCTCGTACGCCGGGGAGAGCAGCCGGACGACGTGCTCGCGCAGGTCGGGGTTGTCGTCGGCGAACAGGATCCGGCCCGCGCCGCCGGTCGTGCCGTTCGGCTCGGGCAGCCCGACGGGCCGGGCCACCTCGTCGGTCCAGAGCGCAGTCTCGGCGACGTACAGGCGGGCCTGCGCCGGCTCACCCAGCGGCATCGGGGAGAGGGCGGACACCCGGTCGGCGGGCAGGTGCGCGTACCCGAAGGGCATGGTCACCGTGAAGGTGGTGCCCCGGTCGACGACGCTGTGCGCGGTCACCGTGCCGCCGTGCATCTCGACCAGCTCGCGGACCAGGGCGAGCCCGATGCCGGTGCCCTCGTGGGTACGGGAGCGGGCGCCGGCCACCCGGTGGAACCGCTCGAAGACCTGCGGCAGTTCCTCCGGCGCGATGCCGACGCCGGTGTCGGTGACCTCCAGCACGGCGGCCCCGTCGGCGGCACGCGTCCGGACCCGGATCTCGCCGTCGAAGGTGAACTTGACCGCGTTCGACACCAGGTTGAGGACGATCTTCTCCCACATGTCCCGGTCGACGTAGACCGGCGCGGGCAGCGGCGGGCAGTCCACCACCAGGCGCAGCCCGGCCCGTTCGGTGGCCGAGCGGAACGTGCTGGCCAGCCGGGAGGTGTAGTCGGACAGGTCGGTGGGCTGGTAGCGGGCGGCCAGCCGGCCGGACTCCAGCCGGGAGAAGTCGAGCACCGTGTTGACCAGCTTGAGCAGGCGCAGCCCGTTACGGTGCATGACGGTGAGCCGGTCGAGGTACCGCTCGGGCAGCTCCCGGTCGGCGAGCAGTTCCTCCAGCGGCCCGAGGACCAGCGTGAGCGGGGTACGGAACTCGTGGCTGACGTTGGCGAAGAAGCTGGTCTTGGCGCGGTCCAGCGCGGCCAGCTCGGCGGCGCGGGCGCGTTCCTGCTCGTACGCCCGCTGCTTGCCCACCGCCCGGGACACCTGCGCGGCGACCAGGTCGACGAAGTCGCGGTAGTCGTCGGTGAACGGCAGCCGCCGGGACACCCCGAGCAGCAGCGCGCCGGCCGGCTCGTTCGTGGCGGTCAGCGGCAGCAGGAGCGCCTGGCCGGCGGCGTCCGGCGGCACGTCGCCCGGCAGGTCGGCGGTGGCGATCCAGCGCGGCTCGGTGAACGGCTCGCCCTCGGGCAGGCCGGGCGGCGGGCCGGCGACGGTGGCCGGATCCACGCCGGAGCAGCCGCCCGGCACGAGTGTGCCGCGCTCGTCGGCGAACCACAGCGCGCTGAACGGCACGTCGGCGCGGTGGGCGTCGAGCACCCGGGTGACGGCCTGGCCCAGTTCGAGCATGCCGGGTACATCGCCCAGCTCGTTGCCCAGCTCGGCGAGGGCGCGCAGCCGGCGCTCGCCGAGCACCCGGCCGGTGGTCTCGTTGACGAAGCAGAACAGACCGCCGACGGTGCCGTCGGCGCTGCGGATCGGGTCGTACGAGACGTCGAAGTAGACGTCCTCCAGGAAACCGTGGCGGTCGAGCACGAAGGGGTGGTTCTCGCCCCGGTACGGCACGCCGGTGCGGCGCACTCCGTCCAGCAGCGGCCCGAGCACGTCCCAGGTCTCCGCCCAGTGCAGCCGGGCGGGCTGCCCGATCACGGCCGGGTGCTTGTCGCCGATGGTCGGCCGGTAGGCGTCGTTGTAGAAGGCCAGGTGCTCCTCGCCCCAGAAGACGACCATCTGGGCGCGGGACGACAGCATCGTGCTCACGGCGTGGCACAGCGCCGCGGGCCAGCGCTCCGGGCTGCCGAGGGCGGTGGTGGACCAGTCGAAGCCGCGCAGCCGGCCGCCCATCTCACCGCCGGCGGCGAACGCCGCGGCGAGCAGCGGCGGTAGTGACGCCTCGCCGGGCGCCGGGAGCGAACGACCGTCGTCCCCGTCCCCGTGGGCCGAGCTCATGCAGCCTCCCGCTCCGGCCATGATCATGACGGCCGGCGATTCTCCGCCGACCGTCCCCGCGTACTACCCCGACGGACGAGCAACGTAACGCACCCGCACCGTTCGACGCTGGTTACCTCCGACTCATCCTGGCGTAACAGGCGGTCCGGGGCGACTCGGGCGGTCCTCGCCGGGTCGGCGGGACCGCCGATTCGGCCTTTCCCCCACCTACGAAACGCGGGTGTGTGATCTGGCCGACATCGCGGCCCGGACCAGCGCGGCCACCGGCCGCGGGTCGGCCTCGTTCTCCGGATGCCACTGCACCCCGAGCACGAAGCGCCGCGCCGGGTCCTCCACCGCCTCGATCACCCCGTCGTCGGCCCAGCCGGTCACCGCCAGGCCGCCGGGGTCGGCCACCGCCTGATGGTGGTACGAGTTGACCCGGTCCACCCCGGCCATGACCCGCCCGGTCAGGCTGTCCGGGGCGAAGCGCACCAGGTGCGACCCGTACACGCCCGGCGCGGGACGGTGCCCGTCGTGCCCGACCACGTCCGGCAGGTGCTGGTGCAGCACGCCGCCGTACGCCACCGCGAGCAGTTGCATGCCCCGGCACACGCCCAGCACCGGCAGGTCGGCGGCGAGCGCCGCGGTCAGCAGCGTCACCTCCCCGGCGTCGCGGTCCGGCCGGCTCTCGGTACGCGGGTCCGGCGGCTCGCCGTACCGCTCCGGGCCGACGTCCGCGCCGCCGGCCAGCAGCAGCCCGTCCAGCAGCCCCAGCACGTCCGCGTCGGCGTCGTCAGGGGGCAGCACCACGGCCCGGCCGCCCGCCGCGGTGACCGCCCGGACGTACGCGTGCGGCACGAGCGTCGCCGGCACGTCCCGCCACACCGCCCAGCCGGCCGGCTCGACGTACGCGGTGATGCCGATGACCGGCCTCATAGTGGGGTGACGTAGGCGCCGGTGATGCCGCCGTCGACGACGAACTGCGCGGCGGTCATGAACGAGGCGTCGTCGCTGGCGAGGAACGCCACCGCGGCGGCGATCTCGGCGGGGTCGCCGAACCGGCCCATCGGCACGTGCACCAGCCGCCGGGCCGCCCGCTCCGGGTCCTTGGCGAACAGCTCCAGCAGCAGCGGCGTGGCCACCGGCCCGGGGCACAGCGCGTTGACCCGGATGCCCTCGCGGGCGAACTGCACGCCCAGCTCCCGGGTCATCGCCAGCACCCCGCCCTTGCTCGCCGTGTACGCGATCTGCGACGTGGCCGCGCCCATCAGCGCCACGAACGAGGCGGTGTTGATGATCGAGCCCTTGCCCTGCCGGCGCATGTGCGGGATGACGTACTTGCAGCACAGGTAGACGCTCGTGGTGTTGACCCGCAGCACCCGCTCCCAGGCGTCCAGGCCGGTCTCCAGGATGGAGTCGTCGTCCGGCGGCGAGATGCCGGCGTTGTGGAACGACACGTCCACCCGGCCGTGCCGCTGCACCACCCCGTCGAACAGGTCGCGGACGGCCGTCTCGTCGGCCACGTCGGCGGCGACGAACTCGCCGTCCACCTCCTGCGCGGCCCGGGTGCCGGCGTCGGCGTCGATGTCCACGCACACCACCCGGGCGCCCTCGGCGGCGAAGCGGCGTACGGTGGCCAGCCCGATGCCGCTGCCCGCGCCGGTCACCACTGCCACCCGGTCGGAAAGCCGTCCCTGCACTGTGATCACTCCTCGGTGCCGATGAACACGTTCTTGACGTCGGTGAAGGCGTGCAGCGCGTCCGGACCCAGCTCCCGGCCCAGGCCGGAGCGTTTCATCCCGCCGAACGGGGTCCAGTAGCGCACCGAGGAGTGCGAGTTGACGCTCAGGTTGCCCGACTCGACGGCGCGGGCCACCCGCACCGCGCGCCCGACGTCCCGGGTCCAGATCGAGCCGGAGAGGCCGTACTCGGTGTCGTTGGCGAGCCGGATCGCGTCCGCCTCGTCGTCGAACGGCAGCACCGAGACGACCGGACCGAAGACCTCCTCCCGCCAGTGCCGGTCCGCCGGGGAGCCGGCGAGCAGCACGGTCGGGGCGTACCAGAAGCCGGGGCCGTCGGGGCAGGAGCCGGTGAAGGCGACGTCCGCGCCGTCGACGTAGCCGGCGACCCGGTCCCGGTGCGCGGCGGAGATCAGCGGGCCCATCTCGGCGCTCTCCCGGGCCGGGTCCTCCACCCGGAACGCCCGGACGGCCGGTTCGAGCAGTTCCAGGAACTTGTCGTACGCCTGGCGCTGGACCAGGATCCGGGAGCGGGCGCAGCAGTCCTGGCCGGCGTTGTCGAAGACCGCGTACGGCGCGGTGGCCGCCGCCTTCTCCAGGTCCGCGTCGGCGAAGACGATGTTCGCGGACTTGCCGCCCAGCTCCAGCGTCACCCGCTTCACCTGGGCCGCGCAGCCGGCCATGATCCGGGTGCCGACCTCGGTCGAGCCGGTGAAGCAGATCTTGCGGACGGCCGGGTGGGTGACGAACCGTTCGCCGACCACGCTGCCCCGGCCGGGCAGCACTGTGAACACGCCGTCGGGCAGGCCGGCGTCGCGGGCCAGTTCGGCCAGGCGCAGCGCGGTGAGCGGAGTCAGCTCGGCGGGCTTGAGCACCACCGTGTTGCCGGCGGCGAGCGCCGGGGCGAATCCCCAGCCGGCGATCGGCATCGGGAAGTTCCACGGCACGATCACGCCGACCACGCCCAGCGGCTCGTGGAACGTGACGTCGAGCCCGCCGGGCACCGGGATCTGGTGTCCGGTCAGCCGTTCCGGCGCGCCCGCGTAGTAGTCGAGCACGTCGCGGACGTTGCCCGCCTCCCAGCGCGCGTTGCCGACGGTGTGCCCGGCGTTGCGCACCTCCAGCTGGGCCAACTCCTCCAGGTGCGCGTCGACAGCGGCCGCGAACCGCCGCAGCAGCCGCCCCCGATCCCCCGGCGCCACCCGACGCCACGACTCGAACGCGGCACCCGCCCGCGCAACAGCCGCATCCACGTCCGCAACGGAGCATCCCGGAACGACCCCGATCCCCGCTCCGTCAACCGGCGAGATCACCTCACCCACGCGTCCCCCTCCCTGTCACCCTCACCTCGGCGATCTTGCAGTTGCTGCCCCGACGAAAGCCGCATAGCGCCCGCGCCGGGGGCCGCAAGTGCAAGATCGACGTCGACAGCGGGGCGCGACGGGGGGCACGAGGGAGGGGGCGGGGTCAGAGGCGTTCGAAGCCACGGGTCAGCTCCCAGTCGGTCACCGCGGCGTCGAAGGCGGTCAGCTCGACCTTCGCCTGGTTGGCGTAGTGGGCCGCCACCTCGTCGCCGAACGCCGCCCGGGCCACCTCCGAGCGCTGCCACAGCTCCAGCGCGTCGCGCAGCGTGGTGGGCACCCGCTCGGCGTCCGGGTCGTCGTACGCGTTGCCGGTGCACTCCTCCGCCAGCTCCAGCTCGTTCTCGATGCCGTGCACCGCCCCGGCCACCAGCGCGGCGATCGCCAGGTACGGGTTGACGTCGGCCCCCGGCACCCGGTTCTCCACCCGCATCCCCTGCCCGTGCCCGACCAGCCGCAGCGCGCAGGTGCGGTTGTCGGTGCCCCAGCGCAGCGCGGTCGGCGCGAACGAGCCGGGCTGGTAGCGCTTGTAGGAGTTGATGTTCGGCGCGAAGAACAGGCTGAACTCGCGCATGGTGGCGAGCAGCCCGGCCAGCACCCGCTGCCCGGTGACGCTCAGGTGCGCCGGACCGTCACCCAGCATCGCCGACGAGCCGGAGGCGTCGCGCAGCGAGAAGTGGATGTGGCAGGAGTTGCCCTCCCGCTCGTTCGGCTTGGCCATGAACGTGATCGACATGCCCTCCTGGGCGGCGATCTCCTTCGCGCCGTTCTTGTAGATGACGTGGTGGTCGGCGCAGCGCACCGCCTCGTCGTACCGGAAGGCGATCTCGTGCTGGCCGAGGTTGCACTCGCCCTTCGCGCTCTCCGGGGTGAGCCCGGCGCCGGCCATCTCGGTGCGGATGCGGCGCAGCAGCGGCTCGACCCGGGCGGTGCCGAGCAGCGAGTAGTCCACGTTGTACTGGTTGGCCGGGGTCAGGTCGCGGTAGCCGCGCCGCCACGCCTCCTCGTACGAGTCGCGGTAGAGCACGAACTCCAACTCGGTGCCGGCGTACGCGGTCAGCCCGTACGCGGCCAGCCGGTCGAGCTGCCTGCGCAGGATCTGCCGGGGCGAGGCGACCACCGGGCCGGAGCCGTCCAGCCACTCCAGGTCGGCCAGCAGCAGCGCGGACCCGGGCTGCCAGGGCGTCCGGCGCAGCGTGTCCAGGTCGGGGCGCATGGCGAGGTCGCCGTAGCCGCGTTCCCAGCTCGACATCGCGTACCCGTCGACGGTGTTCATGTCGACGTCCACGGCGAGCAGGTAGTTGCAGCCCTCGCTGCCGTTCGTGACGACCTGGTCGAGGAAGTAGGGCGCGTGGAACCGCTTGCCCTGCAGTCGGCCCTGCATGTCGGTGAGGGCGAGCACCACCGTGTCGATCTCACCCTCGGTGACGGCGACCCGCAACTGTTCCAGCGAGAGCGGCGTTTGCTTCATCAGGGGCCTCCATCACCAAGGTCTACTGGCAAACCGGATCACCGTCAATGCCCCGGCGGGGCCGGTGGCGAAACCGAGGAGCACACATGCGTCGTCGTACCGTCGCGGTCGTCGCCGCCGTCCTCGCGATCGTGCTCGCCGTGACCGACGCCCACGCGGGCGACCGGCCCACCGGCGAGCGACCCGCGGACGGCCCGGACCGGCCGGTCCCCGCGGGCGCGCAGCAGCGCCCGGTCGCGCTCGACCTGCGCGGCTTCGACGGGCTTGCCGGCTGGTCCGGCTACGACCTGACCCGCCCTCGCGTCGTCGCGACCGGGCTGGAGGCGCCGTGGGGGCTGGACTTCCTGCCCGACGGCAGCGCCCTGGTCGCGCAGCGGGACCGGGGGACGATCCTGCGCGTACGCCCGGGACGCCCGGCCCGGCAGGTGGCCCGGATCGCCGACGTGGCCGCGGGCGGCGAGGCGGGCCTGCTCGGGCTCGCGGTCTCCCCCGGGTACCGCCGGGACCGGTGGGTCTACGCCGCCTACACCACCGCGACCGACATCCGGATCGTCCGGTTCCGCCTCGGCTCGTCCCGGGCGCCGCAGGTGCTGGTCAGCGGCATCGCCCGCAGCGCCGTGCACGACGGCGGCCGGATCGCGTTCGGCCCCGACGGCATGCTGTACGCCGGGATCGGCGACGCCGGGGTGGCCACCCGCGCACAGGATCTGACCAGCCGCAACGGCAAGATCCTGCGCATCCGCCCGGACGGCGGCGTGCCGCCGGGCAACCCGTTCCCCGGCTCGCTCGTCTACAGCTACGGCCATCGCAACGTGCAGGGCCTCGCCTGGGACCGGCAGGGGCGGCTGTTCGCCACCGAGTTCGGGCAGAGCACCTGGGACGAGGTGAACCGGATCGTGCCCGGCGGCAACTACGGCTGGCCGCTCGTCGAGGGCGTCGCCGGTGACCCCCGGTTCCGCGACCCGGTCGTCGTCTGGCCGCCCGCGCAGGCGTCCCCGAGCGGCGCCGCGTTCACCAGGGGCACGCTCTACGTCGCCGCGCTGCGCGGCGCCCGGCTCTGGACGGTGCCCGTCGACCCCGCCGGCCGCGTGGGCGTACCGGTGGCGGAGCTGGCCGGCACCTACGGCCGCCTGCGTACCGTCGAGGTGGCCCCGGACGGCGCGCTGTGGGTGGCGACCAGCAACCGCGACGGCCGCGGCACCCCGGCGGCCGGCGACGACCGCATCCTCCGCTTCCCGCTCACCCACCGCCGCCCCACGATCTGACCCCGGAGGTACGCGGACAGCCGGCGGCGTCAGATCGGCTGGACCCAGGCGGATCGCCACTGCGGGGACGGGTCCGCGCCGAGGCTCGTCCAGTACTCCCGGCCGTCGACGATCCGCCCGTCACGCACGGTCCAGAACGACGCGACGCGGTGCACGCCCATCTCCTCGTGCGGCACCTCCACCTCGGACACCACCGTGTCGCCGGACGCCACCACCCGCAGCACCCGGATGGACCAGCCCTCCGGGTACTCGGCGTTGACCTTCACGTAGTTGTCGCGGCCCACGATCCGCTCGGCGCTGACCGGCCACTCCACCACCACGTCGTCGGCCAGCACCTCGCCGACGCCGCTCCAGTCCCGGGCCTGCATGCGATCCCACAACGCGCGTACCACCGCTTCCGCCTCCATGGCCGGATCATGGCAGGCCCCACCGACAGCTACGACGGCTCGGCGGGCTCCGGCTCCGGTTCGGCCTGGTCGACGGTGCGGCGCGGGCCGGTGAACCACTTGCGGGCCGAGGCGTACCACCAGATGGCGACGCCGAGCAGCACGCCACCGATCGCGATCGGCGCGTAGTTCACAGCCGTCCAACTGAAGTCGGGGTTGCCGGGCACACCCGCCGGGACGATCGGCAGCACGAAGTAGACCGAGATGACGGCGATCTCGACCACCGCGATCCAGCCGAGCAGTTTGTAGCGCCGGCCGAGCGTCCACGGGCCCGGGGTGAACCGGTCGCCCATCCGCAGCCGCAGGAAGATCGGGATGATGAAGGACAGGTACAGCCCGATCACCGCGACCGACACCACCGCGTAGAACGCGACCGGGATGCCGCCGCGCTGGTAGAGGGCGGGCAGCGTGAGCACCAGCCCGGCCAGCGTCGCGCCGATGATGGCGTTGACCGGCGTGCCGTTTCGGTTCACCTTCGACCACAGCCGCCAGCCCGGCACCGCGCGGTCCCGGCTGAACGCGTACGCCATCCGCGACATCGAGGTCACGCAGCTCATGCCGCAGAAGAACTGCCCGATGGTGGAGATGATGATGACGGCCTTGAAGAAGAACGGCGTCAGCGCGCTCTCGAAGATCGCCCCGGAGAAGCCGCCCGCCTCGTTGATCGCGTCCACGTCGGTGGCCGCGAACAGGAACGCCAGCAGCAGGATCCAGCCGCCCACCGCCGAGTAGAAGATCGACCGCCACAGCCCCTGCGCGGCGGCCTTGGAGGCGCCCCGGGTCTCCTCGGAGACGTGCGCGCAGGCGTCGAAGCCGGTGATCGTGTACTGCGTGAGCAGGAAGCCCAGCGGCAGCACGTAGAACCAGAACGCCAGCCCGCCGGTGTCGCCGTCACCGAAGCCGGAGTTGTTGAACCGCTCGGTGAACACGAACTGGAAGCTCTGGTGGTTGTCCGGAACCAGGACCAGGATCAGCACCACGGCGGCCGCGCCCGCCACGTGCCACCAGACCGAGACGTTCTGGAGTACGTCGATGATCCGGTGCCCGTAGATGTTGATCAGCCCGTGCAGCGCGAGGATCACCACGAACAGCCCGAACGTCTGGTGCCCGGTGCCGGCCCAGCCGTCGAACAGCGCCGACAGCGTCAGGTTGAGGAACGTGGCGCAGCCGTAGTCGACCGACGCGGTCACCGCGACCAGCCCGATCAGGTTGAGCCAGCCGGTGAACCAGCCGTGCACCGGCCGGCCCATGGTCGCCGCCCACCAGTAGATCCCGCCCGCGGTCGGGTACGCGGACACCAGCTCGGCCAGGCAGAAGCCGATGATCAGGATGAACAGCGAGATCAGCGGCCAGCCCCAGGAGATCGCCACCGGGCCGCCGTTGTTCCACGCCTGGCCGAACGTGGTGAAGCAGCCGGCCAGGATCGAGATGATGGAGAACGAGATCGCGAAGTTGGAGAAGCCGCTCCACTTGCGGCGCAGCTCCTGTTTGTAGCCGAGTTCGGCGAGTCGTCGGGCGTCGTCGTCCATCGGCTGCTCGGCGGTCGGCGCGGGCGTCGTGGCCACTGCACACCTCCTCGAGGCGATCCTCGTGCGAGTGCTCGCAGTGTGCTCCCGGCCGATCAAGGTGGTCAATACGTGCGGCGGTAATTGCGTTGTCGCCGGATCCCACCGGGGGCATCATTGTGGGCGTGACCAGGCCCGACCCGACGGGCCGGCACCGGGCGCTCGGCAACGCCCGGTCCGCGGCGGCGCGCGGCGTCCACCTCTCTCTCACTGATGTACGGCGATCGGCCGTACCCTCCGGACGCCCCGCGCCGCCGCACCCTAGACGAACAGCAACCCCGCGACCCACAGCGCGGCGATCATCAGGCCGGCGGTGAACTCCAGGACCATCGACAACCCGGCCGCCTTGAGCGCCTGCACCGTGGCCGGCCAGGCCAGCCGGGTGTCGCCCAGCCGCAGCCGTTCCGCGCCGAAGATCCCGCCGACGAAGCCGATCGGCAGCCCGATCACCGGGATCACGAAGAAGCCGACCACGCCGAGCAGCCCGCCGGCCAGCAGCGAGGTGGTGGGCACGCCGGTCCGCTTCAGGTTGCGCCCGGGCCAGAGGTACTTGAGTACGGTGCCGCCGGCGGCGATCACCGTGGCGGCGGCCAGCACCGCCCAGCGGCCCGGCCCGGCGTCGCCGAACAGCGTCCACACCAGCACGCCGCCCCAGCACAGCGGCAGTGCCGGCAGCCCCGGCACGATCACCCCGGCCAGGCCGGCGACGATCGCCAGCGCGGCGACCACCGACACCACCGCCTGTGAATCGGTAAGGCTCACCGTGTTCTCCTACCCGCCCAGCCGGGCGCGGATGCCGTCGGCGGGCATCGGGGCGCCGAACAGCCGGCCCTGCCCGGTGTCGCACCGCAGCGCCCGCAACCGTTCGGCCTGCACCTCGGTCTCCACCACCTCGGCCGTCACCGACAGCTCCAGCGCGTGCGCCAGCCGGACCAGCGCGTCCACGATCCGCTCGTCCCGGTGGTCGGCGACCGCGTCCGCGCCGTCACCCCGTATCCCCTCGACGAACGGGCCGGCCAGCTTCACGCAGTGGATCGGCAGCCGCCGCAGGTACGCGAGGTTCGAGTAGCCGGTGCCGAAGTCGTCGATGGCCAGCCGCAGCCCGAGCCCGGCGAGCTGGTGCAGCGTCCGCAGCGGCTCGCCGGCGCTGCCCATGACGGCGCTCTCGGTCAGCTCCAGCTGCAACAGCTCGGCCGGCAGGCCGGTGTGCTGCAACGCCTCGGCCACCGTCTCCACGATGGCCGGGTCGTCGGCCTGCCGGGCGGCCAGGTTGACGCTGACCACCGGCGTGGTGTCCGGGTACGCGCGCCGCCACGACTCGGCGTCGCGGCACGCCTGACGCAGCACCCAGGCGCCGAGCCGGACGATCAGGCCGGTCTCCTCGGCCAGCCCGATGAACCGGTCCGGCCCGATCAGCCCCAGTTCCGGGTGCTGCCAGCGCACCAGCGCCTCGACCGCCACCATCGTCTCGTCCAGCAGCGACACGATCGGCTGGTAGTGCAGCACGAACTCGCCCCGGTCCAGCGCGGCGGGCAGGTTGGCGGCCAGCGCGGAGCGGGCGATGTCGGCGGCGCTGCGCTCCGGGTCGTACACCGCCCAGCGTCCCCGGCCCTCCGCCTTGGCCCAGTAGAGCGTGGTGTCGGCGGCCTTCATCAGGTCACCGACGCTCGTCTCCGCCGCCGGACACTCCACGATGCCGATGCTCGCCGACACGGCGAGCTGCTGGTCGCCGACGTGCACCGGCGCGGACACCGCGGCCAGGGCCAGCTCGGCGACCTCCACCGCGTCGTCGATGCCGCCGTCGGAGTCGACCAGGATCACGAACTCGTCACCGCCCATCCGGGCCACCAGGTGACCCCGCCCGGCCACGCAGTCGCTGAGCCGGCGGGCGATCACCTTGAGCAGCCGGTCGCCCAGGTCGTGGCCGAGGCTGTCGTTCACCGCCTTGAAGCCGTCCAGGTCGATGAAGCAGAGCCCGACGCGCTGGTCCGGGCCGGCACCGTCGAAGACCTCGCCGAGCGACTCGAAGAACAGCGTCCGGTTGGGCAGGCCGGTCAGCGGGTCGTGCAGCGCCTGGAAACGCAGCCGCTGCTGCAACTCGTACCGCTGGGTGATGTCCTCCACCATGGCGACGGTGAACCGGGGCCGGCCGTCGTCGTGCCGGATCAGCGAGACCGCGAGGTCGGTCCAGACCACGCTGCCGTCCTTGCGGTAGTAGCGCTTCTCCACCCGGGCGCTGTCCCGCTTGCCCTCGATCAACTCCTTGTACAGCTCCCACATCCCGGCCGCGTCGTCGGCATAGGCCAGCGCCGACACGTTCATCCGCCGCATCTCCGCGACGGTGTAGCCGAGCATGTCCGCGAAGGACTGGTTGACCTCGATGATCTGCCCGTCCACACCGGCGATGCCGATGCCGATGGCGGCGCCGGTGAAGACCGCCCGGAAACGCGCCTCGCTGTCCCGCAGCGCCTGCTCGACGGTGTCGCGGGCCTGCCACGCGGACCGGGCGATCCGCTCCTGCTGGCTGAAGACCCGGTCGCGCAGCGCGCGGGCGAACCCGGCGGCGAACGCGCCCTGGAGCAGCGCGACCCGCTCGCGCAACTCCGGCGACTCGGTCCGCGACGGCAGCACCCAGGGCAGGAACCGGTCGCCCAGTGCCTGCACCGACCAGTCGAGCACGCCGGGCTCGGTGAGGTGCGCCTCGACCAGGGCGCGCCCCACCTCCTCCGCGGGGCGGGCGGAGAAGGCGGGGGCCAGCAGGGCCTCGCCGAGCCGCTCGGTGAGCGGCGCCAGCAGGCGCTCGGTCTCGGCCGCGCTCAGCGGCACGAACCCGATGCGGCGCACCGCGCGAGCCCACTCGGCGGCGTACGCGGCGGCGCCGGGCCGGCTGACGTCTCCCCCGTCGCTGTCCGGGGCGCGCATGGGCTCAGCCGGCTGTGCGGTCGTGCCGGGCGACGCCGCCGAAGGCTCCGAACCGTTCCGGGTGCTCGTCCACGTCCGACGGGGAGTCGGGCCGCCACAGCGGCATGTGCACGACGCCCGGTTCGAGGATCGTCCAGTCGCCGAAGAAGCCGGTGATCTCGGCCCGCGAGCGCAGCGTGATCTCGGTGGCGGTACGCGCCGACAGCCGCTGCGCGTCCAGCATCTCCTGCGGCTGGTCCTCGAACGTGGAGTGGGAGATGACCAGGTAGCTGCCGGGCGCGGCGGCGGCGCGCAGGGTGGCCAGGATGTCGGCCGGGCGGTCGGCGTCGGGCACGAAGTGCACCACGCCGGCCAGCAGGATGCCCAACGGCCGGTCGAAGTCGATCAGGCCGCTGGCGGCGGCGTGGTCCAGGATCAGCTTCGGCTCGCGCAGGTCGGCCAGGACCGCGGTGGCCCGGTCGTTGCCGGCGAGCAGTTCGTGGCTGTGCGCCACGGCCACCGGGTCGATGTCGACGTACACGATCCGGGCGTCCGGGTCGGCGGCCTGGGCGACCTCGTGCACGTTGCCGACGGTGGGGATGCCGGAGCCGATGTCGAGGAACTGGTCGATGCCGGCGTCGAGCAGCACCCGTACGGCTCGCCGCAGGAACTCCCGGCCGGAGCGCATGGTGGCGGCCAGGTTCGGCGTCATGGCCGCGATCTGTTCGGCGAGCTGCCGGTCGATCTCGAAGTTGTGCGCCCCACCGAGGAAGTAGTCGTAGACCCGGGCGGCGCTCGGCCGGCTCAGGTCGATCTCGGTGGGCAGGCTCTCCGGCGTCTGCATCGCTCGGTCCCCCAGGTCGTCGTCCGCCGTCGATGGCGGATCATGTGGTCCAGACCACTCTAGGCCGGTACGGCCGGGTACGGGAGATCCACAGCGGGCGATGCTGCCGGCCCGGGTCAGTCGGCCGATTCCAGCAGCAGCGAGATGCCCTGCCCGACGCCGATGCACATGGTGGCGAGCGCCCGCCGGCCGCCCCGGCGGCGCAGTTCCAGCGCGGCGGTCAGCGCCAGCCGGGCGCCGCTGGCACCGAGCGGGTGCCCCAGCGCGATCGCCCCGCCGCCTGGGTTGACGTGCTCGGCGTCCTCCGGCAGGCCCAGCTCGCGCAGCACCGCCACCGACTGCGCGGCGAACGCCTCGTTCAGCTCGATCACGTCCACGTCGCCCAGCGACAGGCCCGTCCGGTCGAGCAGCTTCCGGGTCGCCGGGACCGGGCCGATGCCCATGATCCGCGGCGGTACGCCTGCCGACGCGGCACCGCGTACCCGGGCCAGCGGGGTGAGGCCGTAGCGTTCGACGGCGGCCTCGGAGGCGACGAGCAGCGCGACGGCGCCGTCGTTGACGCCGGAGGAGTTCCCGGCGGTGACAGTGCCGCCCTCGCGGAACGGGGTGGGCAGCGCGGCCAGCTTCGCAAGCGACGTCTCGCGCGGGTGCTCGTCGGCCTCGACCAGCTTCGTCTCCCGCTTGCCGGCGGGCACCGTCACCGGGACGATCTCCTCGGCCAGCCGGCCGTCGGCCTGCGCCTTGGCGGCCCGCTGCTGCGACCGGTACGCGAAGGCGTCCTGCGCGGCCCGGTCCACGCCGAACTCGGCCGCCACGTTCTCCGCCGTCTCCGGCATCGAGTCGATGCCCCAGCCCTTGCGCATCAGCGGGTTGACCAGCCGCCAGCCGATCGTGGTGTCGTACACCTCGGCGGTGCGGGCGAACGGCGTGGCCGCCTTCGGCATGACGAACGGCGCGCGGCTCATGCTCTCCACACCGCCGGCCACCACCAGGTCGGCCTCCCCGGCGACGATCGCGCGGGCGGCGGAGGCGAGCGCGTCCAGGCCGGAGCCGCAGAGCCGGTTGACGGTGCTGCCCGGCACCTCCTCCGGCAGGCCGCCGAGCAGCGCGGCCATCCGGGCCACGTTGCGGTTGTCCTCGCCGGCCTGGTTGGCGCAGCCCAGGATCACGTCGTCGGTGCGGGTCCAGTCGACCGACGGGTGGCGGGCCACCAGCTCGCGGACGACGTGCGCGGCCAGGTCGTCGGGGCGGACCCCGGCCAGCGCGCCGGCGTACCGGCCGATCGGGGTGCGGACTCCGGCAACGAGATAGGCCACTGTCATCGCGCGTACGTCCTTCGGGGGGTGGGAAGGGGTCGGTCGGCGGGTCGCGGGGGTACCCGGCGCCAGGATATCCGTGACCGGAGCGGATAGGTTTGCCGCATGTCCGGGGCCCAGTTCAGCGCAGAGACCAGCGGCGGCGGCGCGTTCGTCCGCCAGCCCAACCGGTTCACCGGCCGGGTCACCCCGCACTCCACCTCACCGGAGGGCGGCGGGCCGGACGAGGCGGGGCGCTGGCCGCTGGAGGCGGGCCGGTACCGGCTGATCTGGTGCCGGGCCTGCCCGTGGGCGCACCGGGCCCGGATCGTGCGCGGCCTGCTCGGGCTGGACGAGGTGATCTCGCTGGGCACCGTCGACCCGATCCGCGACGAGCGGGGCTGGCGGTTCGCGCTCGACCCGGACGGCTTCGACCCGGTGCTCGGCATCGGCTTCCTCTCCGAGGCGTACCTGTCCACCGACAGGGACTACACCGGCCGGGTGACGGTGCCGGCGCTCGTGGACACGCTCACCGGACGGGTGGTCACCAACGACTACCCGCAGCTCACGCTCGACTTCTCGACCGAGTGGCGGCGGTTCCACGCACCGGACGCGCCGGATCTCTACCCGGTCGAGCTGCGCCCGGAGATGGACGCGCTGATGGCGGAGATCCACCGGGACGTCAACAACGGCGTCTACCGGTGCGGCTTCGCCACCTCCCAGGAGGCGTACGACGAGGCGTTCACCGCGCTGTTCGCCCGCCTCGACGCGCTCAGCGAGCGGCTGGCCGGGCGGCGCTACCTGATGGGCGACACGATCACCGAGGCGGACGTGCGCCTGTTCACCACGCTGGTGCGCTTCGACGTGGCGTACCACGGGCACTTCAAGTGCAACCGGCGCAAGCTCACCGAGATGCCGGTGCTCTGGGCGTACGCGCGGGACCTGTTCCAGACGCCGGGCTTCGGCGAGACGGTGGACTTCGACCACATCAAGCGGCACTACTACGCCACCCACGACATGATCAACCCGACCCGGATCGTGCCGCTGGGCCCGGACCTGTCCGGCTGGACCACCCCGCACGGACGTGGCTGAGGGCACAGCCCGCCGGATCGCCGCCGCGTTCGCCACCGTCTGCCTGGCCGCCGGCGTGGCCGCGGTGACGGTCGCGGTGATCGCCGGTCCCGGTCCCGGACCCATCGCGTACGTGAGCGAAGCGGGCATCGCCGACAGCGGGTACGCCGGGGCGTACCGGATGGGAATCTTCTCGGTGGCCGCGTCGCTGCTGCTGCTCGCCGGGGCGCTGCCGCCGGGGGTGCGGGCGGCGGCCGGGCTGCTCGGCGTCGGCGCGGTCGCCACGGTGCTCTCCGGCGCTGTCACGTGCAGCGAGGGCTGCCCGCTGCCGCCGTTCGAGGCGACCACGGTGGCCGACCTGGTGCACGGCGGGGCGAGCATCACGGCGACCGCCGCGGTGGTGCTCGCGATGCTCGTGCTGCTGTTCTCCCCGGCGGCGGACCGGGGGCTGCGGCGGATCGCCGCGGTCGGCGCGGCGGTGGCGCTGCCGGTGGCCGCCGTAGTAGCGGCGGCGCTGCTGCTGGTCGGCCGCAGCGCGCTGCTCGGGGTGTCGGAACGGGTGCTGCTGGTCGTGGTCGCCGCCTGGGGACTGGTCACCTCCGGCTACCTGGCTGTAAGGAGCCTCACCGGCGACGGTCCTTCCGTTCCGGCGCCGGAGAGGAGTAACGTGTCGCGACGATGACCAATGTCTGGTGCCTCACCGAGCGCCTGTACGTCGATCTCCGGCGGCAGGCCAGCGGCGTCTGTCCGGCGTAGTTCCACGCCCCGACGCCCGCCTTCCCTCTCCAGACCTTGGATTCGTCCTCATGACCTCCGCCCTGCGCAGAATCCCCTTCTCCGTCCAGATCCTGCTCGGCCTCGTGCTCGGCGTGGCGCTCGGTTTCCTCGCCCGCGCCGCCGACCTCGCCTGGCTGACCAGCACGCTCGACACCGTCGGCGGCCTCTTCGTCCAGCTGCTCAAGCTGGCAGTGCCGCCGCTGGTCTTCACCGCCATCGTGGTCAGCGTGGTCAGCCTGCGCGGCGTCGCCAACGCCGCCCGGCTCGCCGTCAAGACGCTGCTCTGGTTCGCCGTCACCGCGCTGATCGCGGTGAGCATCGGCATCGGCCTCGGCCTGCTCACCGACCCCGGCCGGGGCGTCAACCTGGACCCGGCCGGCGCCACCGCGCCGAAGACCACCGGCTCCTGGATCGACTTCCTCACCGGCATCGTCCCGACCAACCCGGTCGGCGCGTTCGTCGAGGGCAACGTCCTGCAGATCGTCTTCCTCGCCCTGGTGGTGGGTGCCGCCGCACTGCTGGTCGGCGACGCCGCCGAGCCGTTCGTGTCGCTCAACCGCTCGCTGCTGTCGATCGTGCAGAAGGCGCTGTGGTGGGTCATCCGGCTCGCCCCGATCGGCACGCTCGGCCTGATCGGCAATGCCGTCGCCTCGTACGGCTGGGACCTGCTCGCCCCGCTCGCGAAGTTCACCACGGCCGTCTACGTCGGCTGCGCGCTGGTGCTGTTCGTGGTCTACCCGGTGCTGCTCGCGGTGGCCGGCAAGCTCAACCCGCTGCGCTTCTTCGCCGGCGCCTGGCCCGCCATCGAGCTGGCCTTCGTCTCCCGCTCCTCGGTGGGCACCATGCCGGTGACCCAGCGCTCGGTCGAGCGCCTCGGCGTCCCCCGCGAGTACGCCTCCTTCGCGGTGCCGTTCGGCGCCACCACGAAGATGGACGGCTGCGCCGCCATCTACCCGGCGCTCGCCGCGATCTTCGTGGCGCAGGTGTTCGGCGTGAACCTGGGCGTCACCGACTACCTGCTCATCGCGTTCGTCTCGGTGGTCGGCTCGGCCGCGACCGCCGGCCTGACCGGCGCGATCGTCATGCTCACGCTGACCCTGAGCACGCTGGGCCTGCCGCTGGCCGGAGCCGGTCTGCTGCTCGCCATCGACCCGATCCTGGACATGATCCGTACCGCCACGAACGTGGCCGGGCAGGCCGTCGTGCCGACCATCGTGGCCGCCCGGGAGGGCACGCTCGACCGGGCCGCGTACGACTCGGCCGGCAAGCGCGACCTGATCGAGCCGGTCGAGACCGAGCGGCTCGACCCCGTACCCGCCTGATCCACACTCCGACGGGTGCGTCTCCCACAAGGAGGCGCACCCGTCGCCCTGACCGGAGGATCCGAGAATGAGCGCCCTGTTCACCCCGCTCGCCCTGCGCGGCGTCACCCTGCCCAACCGGATCGCGCTGGCGCCCATGTGCCAGTACAGCGCCGGACCCGACGGCCTGCCCACCGACTGGCACCGCGTGCACCTCGGTTCCCGCGCGGTCGGCGGGGCCGGCCTGGTGATCACCGAGGCGACGGCGGTGGTGCCCGAGGGCCGGATCAGCCCGCAGGACACCGGCCTCTGGTCCGGCGCGCACGTCGACGCGTGGCGTCCGATCACCGCGTTCGTCGCCGGTCAGGGCGCGGTGCCGGCCGTGCAGCTCGCGCACGCCGGGTTCAAGGCGTCCACGTACCGGCCGTGGGCGCCGGCGCGCGGCGGTGTGCCGGACGCCGAGGGCGGCTGGACCCCCGTGGGCCCGGGTGACCAGCCGTTCGTCCCGGACTACCGCACCCCCACCGCGCTGGACGAGGCGGGCATCGCGGCCGTGGTGGACGCGTTCGCCACCGCCGCCGGACGGGCGCTCGACGCCGGGTTCGCCGCCGTGGAGATCCACGCCGCGCACGGCTACCTGCTGCACGAGTTCCTGTCCCCGCTGACCAACCGGCGCACCGACGGCTGGGGCGGCGACCGGGCCGCCCGGATGCGGCTCACCCTCGACGTGGCCCGCGCGGTACGCGCCACCGTCGGCGAGTCCGTGCCGGTGCTGACCCGGATCTCCGCCACCGACTGGGCCGACGGCGGCTGGACCGTCGAGGACAGCGTGGTGCTCGCCGGGGAACTGGCCGCCGCCGGGGTCGACCTGATCGACACCTCCTCCGGAGGCGCGGCGGTCCAGGCGTCCATCCCGGTCGGACCCGGCTACCAGGTGCCGCTCGCCACCCGGATCCGCCGCGACGCCGGGGTGCCGACCGGTGCCGTGGGCCTGATCGTGGAGCCCGAGCAGGCCGAGCAGATCGTGGCCGGCGGCGAGGCGGACCTGGTGCTGCTGGGCCGGGAACTGCTGCGCGACCCGTACTGGCCGCGCCGCGCCGCCGCCAAGCTGGGCGCCACCCCCACCTGGCCCAACCAGTACACCCGAGCCTTCTAACCCCCCCACCCCCGCCCC
>NZ_JAMHIU010000026.1:0-74918 GCF_023896895.1 Micromonospora sp. CPM1 | reverse complement strand
CACCCCACCCACTCCCCCACCGCCCCGCCCCGGGCCGGCCCCCACCCCGTCGATCATGAACTTGACCGTCTTTCCTGTCGCTTTTGTCCGGGCCAACTTCATGATCGACGGGGCTGGGGCGGGGTGGAGGCCGGGCGGTTACGGGGTGGTGGTCACCTGGGTTTCGGCCTTGACGCCGTTCACCGTCACCGTGAGCTGCACCTGGGCGCCGGGGCGCAGGGCGGTGAGCGTGCCGGTGGCCGGGTCGAAGCGGGCGGCGTGCCAGGGGCGTACGCCCGCCGCGCCGCCGATGTGCAGGTTCGGCGACCCGGACCAGTCGGCGCTGACCGGCGCGGCCACCGGCACCTGCCGGCCGCTGGGCTGGGTGAGCGTGGCCGTGACGTCGGCCGGCGTACGCCGGGACACCTGCGCGGGGGCGGTCACCGCGAGCCGGTCGACGTGGGCGTGCATCTCCGCGCTCACCCACCGCGGGCCCTCGGCCAGCGGGTCACGGCGGGCCCGCTCGGCCTCCCCCGGCGTCACCGGGTCCACGCCGAACTCGGTCCAGCCGGTGAACCCGCCGAGCGCCGCGGGGGTGGACGGGTCCTTGCCCGAGTTGCCGTTGATCACGTACGGCACGCCGTCCACCCGGTCGGCGTGGAACGTGCCGACGTGACCGTTGACCATCAGCGCGCCCTTGCCGGTGCGGTGCTGGAAGTCGGCCAGCCACTGCTCGACCAGTGCCGCCTCCTTGCGGTCGCCGAGCTGGCTCGCCTTGGCCGGGCTCGGGTCGCGCGGCGGATGGTGGAAGAGCACCGCCACCGAACCGACCGAGCGGTCGGCGGCGGCCTGGTCGAGCGTCCGGCGCAGCAGCTCCACCTGGTCGAACCCGCCTCCGCGCAGGGAGCCGGTGGCGGTGCTGAGCGTGAGGAACCGGGTGCCCCGGTGGTCGAAGACGCGCGACGTGTCCCCGAAGACGCTGCGGAAGTTGTCGATCGGCGCGCCCATGATCTCGTGGTTGCCAGGCACGTAGTGGTACGGCACCTGGCCGTCCAGTTCCTCGTCCAGGATGCGCTTGGCCAGGGCGAAGTCCGCCGGGTAGGCGGTGTCCACGAAGTCGCCGTTGATGATCAGGAAGTCCGGCCGGGCGGCGCGGACCTCGCGCAGCGTACGGCGGGCCTGGGCGACCAGGTCGCTGTCCGGGTTCGCGGCGACGAACTGGGCGTCGGAAAGCACCGCGAAGCGCCAGGGCGCCCCGTCCACCGTGCCGTCGCGCACCACCACCCGGTCGGTGCGGTTCGGCTCCGGCGGTGCCTGCACGTCCGGCGGCACCCGGGCCACCAGGTCGTCGATCACCACCTCGCTGCGGTACTGCTTGGCCGGGTCGGTCTCGGCGACGTAGAACCGGCGCACCCGCACCGGGTACTGCACACCCGGCGGTACGGCGAACTCGACGTACTCCCAGCCGGTCCAGTCCAGGTACGGGCCGCGCAGCACGAACTGGGTGTCCTGCGCGTCGTGCAGGTGCAGGCTGGGCCACTCGCCGGCGCCGTTGGCCTTGATCCACATACCGAACGCCTGCGGCTGGCCGGGGACGTCGATCCAGGCGGGCGGGTCGGCGTACGCGGCCCGGGTGCCGGTGGACTGGCTGAAGTCGTACGACATCCGCAGCCCGCCGCCGGTGTGCCCCTCGGCCGGTGCGACCGACCCGGAGGCGCGGGCCTGGCTGAACTTCCAGGACGCGGCGTCGTCGAACCCGGCCACCGGCACGTCGGTCAGCCCGACGGTCACCGGCAGGACCGTGGTGCGGTTGCCGACCCGCGCGGTGACCAGCGCCGAGCCGGTCGCGGCGAGCGCCTTGACGGACAGGTTGCCGTCGGCGGTGGGGGTGACGGAGAGCAGGTCGCTGTCGTACTCCAGCGTCAGGTCGGCCGGCTCGATCGGCGCGGTGTTGCCCTCGGCGTCGTAGCCGACCACGCCGAACAGGCCGCTGTCACCGGCCCGGTCCAGGCCAACCCGGTCGACGGTGCCGTCGATGCGCGCCAGCGGCCCGAGCACTGTCAGCTCGATCGTGCCCCGGGCCCGGCCGCGGGCGGCCGTGACGGTGCTGCGGCCGGGGACGGCGGCCCGGAACACGCCGTCGCCGTCCACCCGGCCGTGGGTGGCGTGCCAGCGCGGCTCGCCCGCGGCCGGTCCGTACGTCTCGTCGTATCCGGCGGCGGTGAGCCGGCGGGTGAGGCCGGGGAAGACCCGGTCCGGCCGGCCGCCGCGCACCGGCGCGACGCCGGGTGCGGCGGTCGGGTCGCTGGCGGTCTCCAGCCAGTAGCCGGTGAGCCGGCCGCTGCCCTTCGGGGCGTAGACGGCGAGCCCGTTGGGCACCGGCCGTTCGCTGCCGTCGGACGGGCTGTTCTCCACCTGGACCGTGGCCGCGCCCGGCTCCCGGGCCAGCAGCGTGGAGGAGCCGCCGCCGTCGAGGTTGAGCGCGTTGGCGGCACCCAGCTCGGCCATCATGCGGCCCATCTCGGTCTGGGTGACGCCCCGGCTGTCCACCTGCCGGCCGTCCACCGTCAGCATGATCATCCTGCGGCCGTCGGCGGAGAAGCCGACAGCCGTACGCGGCGCCAGCGACTCGTCGGCGATGGCCTGCACCACGCCGTCGCGCACGAGCACGTTGCCGCCGCCGACCGCGGCGCGCAGGTCGCCGCCGTCGGAGGCCCGCGGCCGCCAGGTCAGGTCCACCGCGTCGCCGGGACGCAGCGCGGCGAGCGCGTCGGCGCCGGCCTCGCGGCCGAGCAGCACGGTGCTGCCGGCCGGGATCGGCCCCTCGCCCGCCGTGGTGGCCACGCTCGCCACCCGGCCGCCGGTCACCGTCACCTCGACCGTCCGGGCCGCGCCCTCCACCGCCCGCTTACGGGTGTACGACCCCCAGAGCGGCGTGAACACGCCCACGCCGTCGCGCTGCACGATGTTGTTGAACTGGGTCAGCGGCACCGGCCCGGCGGGCAGCGTCGCGGTGCCCTCGAAGCCGACCTGGACCACCCGGCCGATGCCCTGGGCGCTGATCCCGACGGCGTTCGGGTGCCCGGCCACCGGCGACTGCACCAGCTCGCCGGAGCGGACGCCGACGCCCTGGGCGGCGCCGGAGTTGTTGATGTCGAAGAAGTCGCCGTTCACCGCCGCGACGGCGCGGGACCGGTCGACCGCGGCGCGCAGCGGCTCGTCCTTCGTGACCTCGCCGGAGTTCACGTAGTCCACTGTCAGCCCGCCGGCCAGGTCGGCGGTGAGGGCGTCGGCGCGCAGCCAGCCGGCCGCGTCGTACCTGTCGAAGGAGGTCAGGTCGAGGCCGGGCGCGACCGGCCGGGTGGTCTTGGCGGTCTCCAGGCCGCCGGCCGGCTCCACACCGGCGAGCGCGACGGCGGAGTCGGGACGGGACGAGGCGCGTGGCGCGTCCTCGGCGGCGGTGGCGGCCGACGGCGCGACAGCCGACGGCGCGGCGGTGGCGGCGGTCGGTGCCGGCGCGGTGAGGGTCAGCAACGGCGTCAGCAGCAGGACGCCGGCGAGGTGGGCGGGTCGACTGCGGGTTCGCATGGACGACAGTCAACCCGACGGTGAACAGAAGTTTCAATACCTCTCGGCTTAACCGTAGAAAAACTTCACGGTCGGCCGCCCGGTACGCGACGAGGGGCACGGCCGGTGCGGCCGTGCCCCTCGTTCGTGGGATCCGTCAGCTCACTCGCCCGGAGTGGACTTCGCGATCTGCATCAGGAACTCGATGTTGGTGCGGGACTGCTTGAGCCGGTCCAGCAGGAGGTCGAGCGCCGCCTGCGAGTCCAGCGAGTGCAGCACCTTGCGGAGCTTGTGGATGATCGCCAGCTCCTCCGGCGCGAGCAGGACCTCCTCCTTGCGGGTGCCGGAGGGGTTGATGTCGATCGCCGGGAAGACCCGCTTGTCGGCGATCTTCCGGTCCAGCTTCAGCTCGGCGTTACCCGTGCCCTTGAACTCCTCGAAGATGACCGTGTCCGCCATGGAACCGGTCTCCACCAGCGCGGTGGCGAGAATGGTCAGCGAACCGCCGTTCTCGATGTTGCGCGCCGCGCCGAGGAAGCGCTTGGGCGGGTAGAGCGCGGTGGAGTCGATACCACCCGACATGATCCGGCCGCTGGCCGGCGCCGCCAGGTTGTACGACCGCCCGAGCCGGGTCACCGAGTCGAGCAGCACGACCACGTCGTGCCCCAGCTCGACCAGGCGCTTCGCCCGCTCGATCGCCAGCTCGGCGACGGTGGTGTGGTCCTGCGGCGGACGGTCGAACGTGGCCGCGATGACCTCGCCCTTCACCGACCGCTGCATGTCGGTGACCTCTTCCGGCCGCTCGTCCACCAGCACCACCATCAGGTGGCACTCCGGGTTGTTGCGGGTGATCGCGTTCGCGATCGCCTGCAGCACCATCGTCTTACCGGCCTTCGGCGGCGACACGATGAGCGCCCGCTGGCCCTTGCCGATCGGCATGACCAGGTCGATCACCCGGGTGGTGAGGATGTGCGGCTCGGTCTCCAGCCGCAGGCGCTCCTGCGGGTAGAGCGGGGTGAGCTTGTAGAACTCCGGCCGGCGCTTCGCCTCGTCCGGCTCCATCCCGTTGATGGTGTCCAGCCGGACCAGCGGGTTGTACTTGTCGCGCCGCTGCTCGCCGTCCCGCGCGGCCCGCACGGCGCCGGTGATCGCGTCACCGCGGCGCAGGCCGTACTTCTTGATCTGGGACATCGAGACGTACACGTCGTTCGGGCCCGCCAGGTAGCCGGTGGTCCGGACGAAGGCGTAGTTGTCGAGCACGTCGATGATGCCGGCGACCGGGACGAGCACGTCGTCCTCGCCGACCTGCGGCTCGCGGCCGCCACCGCTGTCGCCCTCGCCCCGCTCGCCGCGGCCGCGACGACGGTCCCGGAACCGGCTGCGCCGGCCCCGCCGGCCGCCGCCCTCGCCGTCGTCGTCGCCGTCGTTGTCCCGCTCGGCGCGCTGACCACGGTCGTTGCGGTCACCCCGGTCGTTGCGGTCGCCGCCCCGGTCACCGCGGTCGTTGCGGTCGTTGCGCTCGGCGCGCTCGCCCCGGTCGGCCCGCTCGTTGCGGTCGCCCCGCTCGGCCCGGTCACCACGCTCGGCGCGGTCACCACGGTCGTTGCGGTCACCACGGTCGTTGCGCTCGCCGCGCTCGGCCCGCTCGCCACGGTCGGTCCGCTCGCCGCCACGCTCGGCACGGTCACCGCCGCGCTCGCCGCGCTCACGGCCCCGGCCCTCGTTGCGCTCACCGCGCTCGGCCCGGTCGCCGCCACGCTCGGCCCGCTCGCCGGTCTCGGCGGGCGCCTCCTCGGCGCGCGCCGTCTCGGCCGGCCGCGCCTCGGCCGCCGGCGTCTCCGCCGGTCGCGCCTCGGTGGTAGCGGCGGCGGCCCGGCTGCGGCGACCACGGGTACGGCCCTCGGTCACCTCGGCGGCCGGCGCCTGCTCGGCGGGGCGTGCCTCGGCCCGCTCCTCACGGACCTCCGCGTGCACCTCCTCACGGGCGGGAGCGGACGCAGCCGCCACCTCGGCACGCGGTCGAGGGGTTCCGGCCGCGGCGCCGCCCTGCTGCCGCTCGGTGATGGCACTGATCAGCTCGCCCTTGCGCATGCGAGCGGTACCAGAGATGCCGAGCGACGCGGCCAGGCTCTGGAGCTCCGGCAGCAGCATCGCCGACAGACCGGTGCCGCTCCGCCGGCGGCGCGTGGGGGCGGCGGTGGTGGCATCGCCAGCGACGTTGGAAACATCCGACGTCACGTCGGTGGTGTCGCTCAATGGATTCCTTCCCTCGATAGGCCGGGCTGCCCGGAGTCGTGGAACCAGGTGGCCGGGCGGCCTCGGTGCACCCGCCTCGCATGACGCGTCGCGGGAGTCTGTGACACAGCAGCCGGTGGTTTCCCGACTCACCACCATCGGTGAGCAGGTCTCGCCGTCTGCGGCGACCTGTGGAAACTGCGGCGCGGCGTGGGCCTTGAGCAGGGGTGACGGGCTACCGCCGAGAGCTTCGGGGGTGCGCCGAACCGCAGGAAGATCGCATGCTTCGCGGCTGTGCTAGGTCTAGAGCGTAATCGCCTCGTCCGACCTGCGGCAACAGGGCCCCGCTCGGCGTGTCAAAGTCTACCCCGGATGACCCGGGCACCGCTGACATCTATCGGCAACTCCCACCGGCGCCAATCTGTTCCCGCCTGGAATCCGGCCGGAACCTCGGAGAGCGCCAGCACCGTCGGACCCGCCCCACTGACCACAGCCGCCACACCGGCCTCGCGCAGCGCACCGACCAGCCCTGCCGTCGCCGGCATCCCCGGCGCCCGCTGCTCCTGGTGCAACCGGTCGACGGTGGCGGGCAGCAGCAGCCCGGGATCCGCGGTCAGCGCGTGCACCAGCAGGGCCGCCCGGCCCGCGTTGAACGCCGCGTCGGCGTGCGGCACGGTGGCCGGCAACGCCGCCCGGGCCACCGAGGTCAGGCCCCGCTCGGCGGGCACGAAGACGGTCGGGCGCACCGTCGGCGCCACCGGCAGCGAGACCGCCCGCGCGCCACCCGGCTCCGTCCAGGCGATCGTGAAGCCGCCCAGCAGGCAGGGCGCGACGTTGTCCGGATGCCCCTCCAGCTCGGCCGCCAGCCGCAGCGCGGCGTCGTCGTCCAGCCGCTGCTCGCCGTCGGCCACCAGCGCGCGGGCCGCCAGCACCCCGGCCACGATCGCCGCCGACGACGAGCCGAGCCCTCGGGCCTGCGGGACGCGGTTGACGCACTCCAGCGCCAGGCCGGCCGGCTGCGCGCCGAGCGCGTCGAACGTGGCCCGCATGGCGGTGACGATCAGGTGCCGCTCGTCCGACGGCAGCTCGCCGGCGCCCTCGCCGGTGACCGAAACCCGTACGCCGCCGTCCGTCACCTCGGCCGTGACGTCGTCGTGGCGGCCGAGGGCCAGACCGAGCGCGTCGAAGCCGGGGCCCAGGTTGGCGCTGGTCGCGGGCACCCGGACCCGCACCGGGCCGGGGGTGAATGTGGTCGGCACCGGCTCATGCTAGGACGTCACCCCGACAGCCCGGCCGGACCGCCCGGAGCGTGGGACCGGCGTGTCAGCCGGTGCGCTCGGGGGTCGGCGTGTCGACCGGGTCGGTGAGCGAGAGCCGCCGGGTGGCGAACCGCCAGCCGATCGCGTACACGACGGTGACCAGGCCACAGCCGGCCAGCACGGTGCGCTCGTCCACCCGGTCCACCACGAGCGCCACCACCAACTGGCTCACCGCGATGGCGAGCGTCGCCAGCATCATGTCGGTGGCGAAGACCCGGCCGCGGAGCCGGTCCGGCACCTCGCCCTGCAACGCGTAGTTGGACAGCACCCAGTTGCTGCCGCCGCCCAGGTGGGCCAGGAACACCAGAACCAGCACCAGCGGGAACCAGGTCACCACCGAGGCGCCCAGGTAGGCCAGGCCGTACATCGACATGGACAGCGCCAGGCCGGTGAGCAGCCAGGCCCGGTTGCTCAGCACCCGGCGCATCATGATCGGGCCGACCAGCGCCCCGGCGCCGCGGGCGGCGAAGAGCAACCCGGCCCCGACCGCGCCGACGCCGTACACCCCGGCGAGCAGCGGGAAGACGGTGAGCACGCCGTTGCCCAGGCCGACCGCCGACTTGACCGTGACCAGCGCCAGCACGCGCGGGCGGTGGGCGATGTAGCGCAGGGCCTCCCGGATGGCCGCCCAGGTGCGCGGCACCGTCGCCGCCGGGTCGCGCGGCGCCTGCAACGGCCGGCGGATCAGCGCGGCCAGGCCCGCGGCGGCGAGCAGGCCGACGGCGGCCACCCAGAAGCTGGCGTACGGGCCGGCCACGGCGCTCAGGATGCCGCCGAGCGAGGCGCCGACCACCGTCATCGTGCCCCAGGCCGAGCCGGCGACCGCGTTGCCGGCGGCCAGGTCCTCCGGGTCGACCACGTTGGGCAGCGCGGCCTGGGCGGCCGGCGAGTAGAACGCCTTCGCCACCGCCACCAGCGCGATCGCCGCCAGCGCCAGCCAGGCCGTACCGGCGCTGCGCACGCCGAGCAGCAGCAGCACCCCCGCGAGCGCGCCCACGTTGGCCACCATCATCACCTTGCGGCGGTCGAACCGGTCGGCGATCGTCCCGGCGTACGGGAGCAGCAACGCGGTCGTGCCGGTGTCCACCGCCAGCACCAGCGCCCCCCAGACGCCGCTGCCGGTCAGCTCGGGCAGCAGCACCAGCAGCGGCACCATGACGAACCAGTCCGCGCCGAAGACCACCAGCTCGGCGAGGAACAGATGGCGGAAGTCGCGGTTGCGGACGAGGACCGAGAGGGTGGGTGACACGCGGGCACCCTACCGGGCCGCCCCGGGCGCGGCAGCGCGGCGCAGCAGGTCGGAGACCGTGACGAAGGTGTATCCCCGGGCCCGCAAACCGTTGATCATGTCGGGCAGGCCGCGGAGCGCGACGAGCCGGCCGTCGTTGCCGACGTCGTGGCCGAGCAGGATCGTGCCGGGTCGCACGTCGGCGACGATCCGCCGGGCGTGCCCGGCCGGGTCGTGCGGGAACTCGCTCTCGACCATCTGGAGCGTCCAGAGCACCAGGCGGTAGCCCAACCGGGCCGACGCGTACAGCACCGAGCCGCCCAGGTGCCCCCAGGGCGGGCGGAGCAGCCGGGGCGCCGAACCGGTGGCCGCCGTGATCGCGTCGTGGCTGCGGCGCAGGTCGTCGTAGACCGTCGCGGCGTCCATCCGGGCCAGGTCGCGGTGCGCCCAGCTGTGGTTGCCGACCTCGTGGGCGCCCATCCGGCCCCGGACCAGGGTGGCGTGCTCGCGGGCCCGCTCACCGACCAGGAAGAAGGTGGCCGGCACCCGGTGCTCGTCGAGCGTGTCGAGCACCATCGGGGTCCACTGTGGGCGGGGGCCGTCGTCGAAGGTGAGCGCCACCAGGGGCTCCTCGGTGCGGACGCCCCAGACGACCTGCATCCCGCCGGTGCCGACGTCCTGGTGGCGGTTGCCGAGCGTGGCGCTTGCCGGGCCGCCCGAGATCGGGAGCCGGCGGTCGGCCACCCACGTGCTCTCGACGGTCGCGACGGAGCCGATCACCGCCCCGCCGAGCAGGAGCGCGGAGCGGCGCAGCACGGTACGCCGATCCCACCGGCCCGCACCCCCCGCCATCACGCCTCCGAACCGAAAGTAGGCAGCAGCTCACTGAGCGTACCGCCCGGTGCGGCTCGGGTGTGTCCCGCGCGCCGAGTGCCGGGAGGGGCCCGCGCGGGGCCCCTCCCGGCCGGTCACTCGGTGGGCGGGAGCGGCGACTGGCGGCTCTTGGGCAGGCGGAGCACCTCGAACTGGTCGGTGCCGTCGACCAGCGCGCCCGACGGGCGGGCCGGCGGCGGCGCCACCACGGCCCGCTCCTCGGCCCGCTCCCCGCCGCCGACCGCGACCGGCACCGGGTCCGGCTCCGGCCGCGGCTCGACCGGCTCGGGAGCGCCGCCCCGCCGCCGGTTCCGGAACGAGCCCTTGGTGTGCTCGACCATGGTGTAGAGCGTCGGCACCAGCACCAGCGTCAGCAGCGTCGAGCTGAGCAGGCCGCCGATCACCACGATCGCCAGCGGCTTGGAGATGAAGCCGCCCTCACCGGTCAGGCCGAGCGCCATCGGCAGCAACGCGAAGATGGTGGCGACGGCGGTCATCAGGATCGGCCGGAGCCGCCGCCGGCCGCCCTCGACCACTGCCTCGGTCACGTCCATGCCCTGGGCCCGGTACTGGTTGATCAGGTCCAGCAGCACGATCGCGTTCGTCACCACGATGCCGACGAGCATGAGCACGCCGATCAGCGCCGGCACACCCAGCGGCGTGCCGGTGACCAGCAGCAGCCCGATCGCGCCGGTCGCGGCGAACGGCACCGAGATCAGCAGGATCAGCGCCTGGGTCAGGCTGCGGAACGTCGCCACCATGATCAGGAAGACGATCGCGATGGCCGCCAGCACCGCGAGACCGAGGTCCGCGAACGCGTCGGCCTGGTCGGCGCTGACGCCGCCGATCACGTACGTGGCGCCCGGCACGTCCAGCGCGTCCAGCCGCTTCTGCAGCTCCTGCGTGGTGGCGCCGAGGTTCGAGCCGGTCGCCGTGCCGGTGACCGAGACGCTGCGCTCCCCGTCGATCCGGGTCACCTGCTGCGGGCCGTCGACCTGCTCGACGTCGGCGATCGCGTCCAGCGGCACCGCGCCGACCCGCAGCGCCCGCAGCTCCTCGACGGTCAGCGGCGGCCGGGCCCCGCTGCTGAGAACCACGTTCTGCGCCGTACCGTCGAGCGTCACCTGCCCGAGCGGCGCTCCCCGGTACGTCTGCGCGACGAGCTGCCCGACGGCCGCCTCGGTGAGACCCGCGCGGGCCGCGGCCACCCGGTCCACTGTCACCTCGACGCGCGGCACCTGAGTGGCGAGGCTGCTGGTGACGTCCTCCACGCCCGGCGTGCCGGCCATCGCGCCCCGTACCGCCTCGGCCGCCCGGGTCAGCGTCTCCTGGTCGGCGGCCTGCACGACCACCTCGACCTGGTTGGCGGAGGCGTTCTGCCCGCCGCCGAACGTCAGCTCGCCCACCTCCGGGCCGAGCGCGTCGAGCTCCTTGCGCAGGCCCTGCCGTACCGTCGCGGCGTCGGTGTCCTCAGAGAGCGACAGCGACCAGGTGGCCCGGTCGCTGCCGCCGCCGGCGAACGGGTTGTCCCCACCACCGGCGCTGACCTGGTAGGTCTCCACCCCAGGGGTACGCCGCAGCACCTCCTCGACCCGCGCGGCGGCCCGGTCGGTGCCGGCGAGCGAGGTGCCGGCCGGCATCTCCTGCCGGATGGCGAGCGTGTCCTGGCCGGAGTCGTCCAGGAAGTTCGTCTCCAGCTTCTGCGCCAGGCCGAACGTGCCCAGGAGCACGAGCAGGCCGAGGCCCACCGTGACCCAGCGGGTCTTCCGCGAGCGGGTGGCGAAGTCGATCACCGGCAGGTACGCCCGCTGCAACGGGTTGCGCAGCTCCTTCTCCTCGGCGGCGCGCCGGGCGGCGGCGTCGTCGTCGCCGCCGCGCGGCCGCAGGAACCAGTACGCCAGCACCGGGATGACGGTCAGCGACACCAGCAGCGAGGCGAGCAGCGCCACCGTCACGGTGATCGCGAAGGGGGCGAACAGCTGCCCGACGAAGCCGCCCACCAGGGCGATCGGCGCGAACACGGCGACCGTGGTGAGCGTGGACGCGGTCACCGCGCCGGCCACCTCGCGGACCGCGGTGAGGATCGCGTCGCGCTTCGGTTCGCCGTACTCCAGATGGCGTTTGATGTTCTCCAGCACCACGATGGAGTCGTCCACCACCCGCCCGACGGCGATGGTCAGCGCGCCGAGGGTGAGCAGGTTCAGCGAGTAGTCGCCGGACCAGAGCACGATCAGCGCGACCAGCACGGACAGCGGGATGGACACCGCGGTGACCACCGTGGAGCGCACCGACAGCAGGAAGACCAGGATCACCACGACCGCCATGACCAGGCCCAGCAGGCCCTCGGTGGTCAGGCTCTCGATGGACTTCTCGACGAACGGGGCCTGGTCGAAGACCACTGTCAGTTCGGCGCCCGCGGCGTCGCCCAGCTCGTCCAGCCGGTCCCGGATCTCGTGCGAGATCTCCACCGCGTTGCCGTCCGGAGCGGCGGTCACCGCGATGCCGAGGCTCGGCTTGCCGTTGGTGCGGGTGAACGAGGTGGCCGGGGCGAGCTGCTGCTCCACGGCGGCCACGTCGCCGAGGCGTACCGGGGCGGCGGGGGCCGTGGTGAGCACGATGCCGCGCAGGTCGTCGAGCGTACGGATCGGCGTGCCCACCTGCACCGGCAGCGACCGGTCGCCGTCGGCGAGCGCGCCCGCCGGCACGGCCACGCCGTTGCTCTTGAGCGCCGAGGCGATGGCGGTCGGCGCCACCTTGGCGGCGGCCAGCTTCGCCGGGTCCGGCGTGATGGTCACGACCTGGTTCCGGGCGCCGGTGACGTCCACCGCGCGGACGCCGTCCAGCGCCTCCAGCTCCGGTACGACGGCGCTGCGCAGCTTCTCCGCCAGCGCCCGCTCGTCGCCGTCACCGGTCGCGGCGACCACCACGGCGGGCAGGTCGTCGGTGCTGCCGGCGATCACCTGCGGGTCGACGCCCTCGGGGAGCTGGGAGTCGATCCGGTTGAGCGCGGTCTCCATCTTGTTGACCACGTCGTCCAGGTCGGTGCCGAACTCGTACTGCACCTGGACCGTGGCCGCGCCCTCGCGCGAGGTCGAGGTGACCTTGTCCAGGCCCGGGATGCCCTTGAGGCTGTTCTCGATCGGCTCGGCGACCTGGGATTCCACGATCTCCGGCGCGGCGCCCGGGTACGTCGCCACGATGAACGCGGCGGGGAACTCCAGCGACGGCAGGAGCTGCTGCTTCAGCGACGGCACGGCGAACAGACCGAAGGCCGTGGTCACCAACGCGATGAGGGCGATCAGCCCCCGGTTGGCGAGGCTGAATCTGGCGAGCAGCGACATCGGCGTTACTCACTCCTGGAGAGGTGTCTGCGGGGGTGTCTGAGTCTGCCGCACGCCCCGACACTCCCGGCATCCGCCCCAGCCGATGACACCGCCGCTCTCGGGGGCGTCCCCGGCCGCCTTGATCGACTCCACTTCGCCGAGGTGGTGGCATCCACCCACTCCGATCCCGCCACCTCCCCGAGCTGGTGTCGATCAAGAGCGGGGATGCCGCCACCTCCCCGAGGTGGCGTGGATCAGGGCGGTCCGGGGAGCGCGGAAGGAGACGGAGGGATCAGACCAGGTCGAGCGAGCGGGCGGCGGCCAGCGCGTCGTTGGCGATGGTCACCGGCGCCGGCGCGGTGGAGATGGCCCACTCCGGGTCCTTCAGGCCGTGCCCGGTCACGGTGCAGACCACGCGCGACCCGGCCGGCACCCGGCCGGCGGCGGCCTGCTGGAGCAGACCGGCGACACTGGCCGCGCTGCCCAGCTCCACGAAGACGCCCACCTCGCGGGCCAGCAGCCGGTACGCCGACAGGATCTCCCGGTCGGTGACCGCCGAGATCAGACCGTCGGAGGCGTCCCGCGCGTCGATCGCCTTCGTCCAGCTCGCCGGGTTGCCGATCCGGATGGCGGTGGCGATCGTCGACGGCTCCGGCACCACCTGCCCGGTGACGATCGGGGCGGCGCCGGCCGCCTGGAAGCCGTACATCCGGGGCGCCTTCGTGGCGTTGCCGTCGCGCAGATCCTCGGAGTAGCCCATCCAGTACGCGGTGATGTTGCCGGCGTTGCCGACCGGCAGGCAGTGGATGTCGGGCGCGTCGCCGAGCGCCTCGACGATCTCGAAGGCGGCGGTCTTCTGGCCGTGCAGCCGGTCGATGTTGACGGAGTTGACCAGCGCAACCGGGTAGTCCTGCGCGAGCTTGCCGGCGAGCCCGAGGCAGTCGTCGAAGTTGCCCTGCACCTGGAGCAGCTTCGCGCCGTGCACGAGCGCCTGAGCCAGCTTGCCCAACGCGATCTTGCCCTGCGGCACCAGCACCGCGCAGGTGATCCCGGCGCGGGCCGCGTACGCGGCGGCGGAGGCGCTGGTGTTGCCGGTGGAGGCGCAGATGATCGCCTTGTCACCGGCCTCGACGGCCTTGGAGACCGCAACGGTCATGCCGCGGTCCTTGAACGAGCCGGTCGGGTTGGCGCCCTCGACCTTGAGCCACACGTCCGCGCCGACCCGGGCGGAGAGCACCGGCGCCGGCAGCAGCGGCGTGTTGCCCTCGTGCAGGGTGACGACGGGAGTCGCCCCGGTGACCGGCAGCCGATCCCGGTACGCCTCGATCAGTCCCCGCCACATGTCGTGCTCCTCGCCTCCGTCGCCCCGCTCCGGGGCCTGTCACCAGCGTGGACCAGCCTGCCCGGCCGGCCACCGGCACACCCTGCTCTAACCATCAGGCGGGACGCGCGGGTTACGCGCCACCCTCCACCCGCAGCACACTCGTCACCGAACGGACGATGTCGAGTCCGCGCAGCTCACTGACGGTGGCCGCGAGCGCGGCATCGGGCGCCACGTGGGTGACGATGACCAGTTCGGCGTCCCCGCCGGCCGGGCCCTGCCGGACCGTGGCGATGGACACCTCGTGCCGGGCGAAGACGCCTGCCACCCCAGCCAGCACGCCCGGCCGGTCGGCCACGTCGAGGCTGATGTGGTAGCGGGTGAGCGCCTCGCCCATCGGCCGCACCGGCAGGTCCGCGTACGCCGACTCGCTCGCCGCGTGCACCCCGGCGAGACGGTTGCGGGCCACCGCCACCACGTCGCCGAGCACCGCGCTGGCGGTGGGCGCGCCGCCGGCGCCCCGGCCGTAGAACATGAGCTGCCCGGCGGCGTCGGCCTCGACGAAGACCGCGTTGAACGCGTCGCCGACGCTCGCGAGCGGGTGCGTCAGCGGGATCATCGCCGGGTGCACCCGGACGTTGACTGTCTCCCGGCCCTGCGCGTCGACGCCCCGGGCCGCGATGCAGAGCAGCTTGATGGTGCACCCCATGGCCTTGGCGCTGGCCACGTCGGCGGCGGTCACCTCGGTGATGCCCTCACGGTGCACGTCGGCGGCGGTCACCCGGGTGTGGAACGCCAGCGAGGCGAGGATGGCGGCCTTGGCGGCGGCGTCGAAGCCCTCCACGTCGGCCGTCGGGTCCGCCTCGGCGTACCCCAGCTCGGTGGCCTCCTCCAGCGCCTCGGCGAACCCGGCGCCGGTGGAGTCCATGGCGGAGAGGATGAAGTTCGTGGTGCCGTTCACGATGCCGGTGACCCGGGTGATCCGGTCGCCGTGCAGCGACTCGCGCAGCGGGCGCAGCAGCGGGATGGCCCCGGCGACGCTGGCCTCGTAGTAGAGGTCGGCGCCGCCCTCGGCGGCGGCGTCGTGCAGCGTCGCGCCGTCCTCGGCGAGCAGCGCCTTGTTGGCGGTGACCACGCTCTTGCCCGCGCGCAGCGCCTCGACCAGCCAGCCCCGGGCCGGCTCGATGCCGCCGACCACCTCGACCACCACGTCCACGTCGTCGCGCTTGATCAGCCCGAGCGCGTCGGTGGTGAACAGCGCCGGGTCGACCGGCAGGTCGCCGCGGTCACGGCCGATCCGGCGTACGGCGATCCCGGCGATCTCCAGGGGGGCGCCGATCCGGGCGGCGAGGTCTTCCGACTGCTCGTGCAGCAGCCGGACCACGTCGCTGCCGACAGTGCCGCAGCCGAGCAGCGCCAAGCGAACCGGTGAGGTCATCCCACATCCAATGCCAGCAGGTCGTCTTCGGTCTCCCGGCGGACGATCAGCCGCGCCCGACCTTCGCGGACGGCGACGACCGGGGGCCGCGGGACATGGTTGTAGTTGCTCGCCATGCTCCGGCAGTAGGCCCCGGTGCCGGGCACCGCGACAAGATCTCCGGGCTGCACGTCAGCGGGCAGGAATTCATCCTTCACCACGATGTCCCCGGACTCACAATGCTTTCCCACCACGCGGGCGAGCATCGGCTGTGCGGTCGACGTGCGGTTCGCCAGGGTGGCCGAGTACGAGGCGTCGTAGAGCGCGGTACGGATGTTGTCGCTCATCCCCCCGTCCACGCTGACATAAGCACGACCGTCCGCTGCGTCACCGCCAGTGCCCAGCGGCACGGACTTCACGGTCCCGGCCTGGTACAGCGTGAACACGGCCGGGCCGACGATCGCGCGGCCCGGCTCGACCGACAGGTGCGGCACGGCGAGGTTCTCCGCCGCGCACTCCCCGTCGACGATCTTGCGCAGGCGCTTCGCCAGGTCGTGCGGTGACGCCGGGTCGTCCTGCGTGGTGTACGCGATGCCGAAGCCGCCGCCCAGGTCCAGCTCGGGCAGCTCCACGCCCCGGGCGTCGCGGATCTGCGACTGGAGGGCGAGCACCCGGCGGGCGGACACCTCGAAGCCGCTGGCGTCGAAGATCTGCGAGCCGATGTGCGAGTGCAGGCCGCGCAGCTCCAGCACGTCCTCGTCGAGGATCTTGAAGGCGGCCGCCGCGGCGGCACCGCCCGCGAGCGAGAAGCCGAACTTCTGGTCCTCGTGCGCGGTGGCGATGAACTCGTGGGTGTGCGCCTCCACGCCGACGGTGACCCGGACCAGCACCTTCGGGCGTACCCCGCGCTCGCGGGCCAGCTCGGTGAGCCGGTCGATCTCGGTGAACGAGTCGACGATGATCCGGCCCACGCCGGCGTCCACCGCCCGGGTCAGCTCCGCCACCGACTTGTTGTTGCCGTGGAAGCCGATCCGCGCAGGCTCCATCCCGGCCGACAGCGCGGTGGCCAGCTCGCCGCCGGTGCAGACGTCGAGGAACATGCCCTCCTCGGCGATCATGCGGACCACGGCGCGGCACAGGAACGCCTTGCCGGCGTAGTAGACGTCCGCGTCCGGGAAGGCCGCCCGGAACTCGCGGCAGCGCTCGCGCAGGTCGTCCTCGTCCAGCACGTACGCCGGGGTGCCGTACTCCGCGGCCAGGTCGCGGACGTCCAGGCCCGCGACGGTGAGCGCGCCGCCGGGGCCGCGCGCCACGTTGCGCGGCCACAGTTGCGGCACCAGGGCGTTGACGTCGACCGGGGTACGCAGCCAGGCCGGCCCCCGGCTGCCGATCTCGCCGTGCAGTGCGCCTGCCTCGTGAGCCCGCATGTCGCTACATCCGCTCCGGCGCGGACACCCCGAGCAGGTGCAGGCCGTTGGCGATGACCACCCGGGTGGCGTCGTTGAGCCAGAGCCGGGCCCGGTGGGTGTCGGTGATCTCCTCGTCGCCCTGCGGGGCGATGCGGCAGTTGTCGTAGAACCGGTGGTACGCCTGCGCGACGCTCTCCTCCAGGTAGCGGGCCACCCGGTGCGGCTCGCGCAGCTCGGCCGCGGTGGCCACCACCGCCGGGAACTCCGCGAGCGCCTTGAGCAGCTCGTTCTCCTTGTCGTGGCCGAGCAGCTCCGGCTGGAACGCGGCGGCGTCACCACGGGTCAGCCCGATCTCGGCCGCGTTGCGGGCCGCACCGGCGGTCCGGGCCGCGACGTACTGCACGTAGTAGACCGGGTTGTCGTTCTTGGCCCGGGTCCACAGCTCCACGTCGATGTCGATGGGCGAGTCGGCCGAGTAGCGGGCCAGCGCGTACCGGGCGGCGTCCACGCCGATCGCGTCGACCAGGTCCTCCAGCGTGACCACGGTGCCGGCCCGCTTGCTCATCCGCACCGGAGCGCCGTCGCGGACCAGGTTGACCAGCTGGCCGATGAGGATCTCCAGGTTGCGCGCCGGGTCGTCGCCGAAGCACGCGGACATCGCCTTCATCCGGCCGATGTAGCCGTGGTGGTCGGCGCCCAGCATGATCACGACCCGGTCGAAGCCACGCTCCCGCTTGTTCAGGTAGTAGGCGCAGTCGGCGGCGAAGTACGTCCACTCGCCGTTGGACTTGCGCAGCACCCGGTCCTTGTCGTCGCCGAACTCGGTGGTCCGCAGCCAGGTCGCGCCCTCGGACTCGAAGACGTGCCCCTGCTCCCGCAGCCGGTCCAGCGCCGCGTCCAGCGCGCCCCCGTCGTGCAGGTCCTTCTCGTTGAAGTAGGTGTCGAACTCCACCCCGAAGTCGCGCAGCGAGGACTTGATCTCGGCGAACATCAGCTGGACGCCCTCGTTCCGGAACACCTCCTGGGCGGCGTCCTCGGTGAGGTCGAGCACGTCCGGCCGCAGCCGGACCACCTCGGCGGCGATCTCCGCGATGTACGCGCCGCCGTAGCCGTCCTCCGGCGCGGGCTCGCCCTTGGCGGCGGCCAGCAGCGAGCGGGCGAACCGGTCGATCTGCGAGCCGGCGTCGTTGAAGTAGTACTCGGTGCCCACGTCGGCGCCGGTGGCGCGGAGCAGGCGGCTGAGCGCGTCGCCGACGGCCGCCCAGCGGACCCCGCCGATGTGCACCGGGCCGGTCGGGTTCGCCGAGACGAACTCCAGGTTGATCCGCTGACCGGCGAGCGTGTCGCTGCGCCCGTACGCCGGGCCGGCCTCGACGATGACCTTGGCGAGCTGGCCGGCGGCGGCCGCGTCCAGGCGGATGTTCAGGAAGCCGGGCCCGGCGATCTCCACCGACTTGATCCCCGGCGCCTTGGCCAGCTCGTCGGCCAGCGCGGTCGCCAGCTCCCGCGGCGGTACGCCCACCTTCTTGCTGAGCTGGAGCGCCAGCGTCGAGGCGTAGTCACCGTGATCGGGATTACGGGGTCGCTCGACGGTGGTCTGCGCGGGCAGCGCGGCGCGGTCCAGTCCCCGCTCGTCGAAGACGGCGTGGGCTGCGGCGAGGACGACCTCGGCGAGTTCTGCGGGAGTCACTGATCCATGTTATCGGGGGTAGACTCGGGCACCGCGGAGGCGACCCAGCATGTGAACCGGCCCCGCGCTCCCCTGACCGACCGACCTGACGAGGCACGATGAGCATCAGCACCCCGGGCGGCCCGGAGCGCCGTCCCACCGTGGTCAGCACCGGCAAGAAGCCGGCCGCCGGCCGGCCCTCGGCTGCCGACAAGCCCGCCGCGAAGGCCGGCTCGGGCAAGGCCGGGGGCGGCAAGGGCACGCCACGGCAGGGCGCCGGTGGCAAGGGCCGCAAGCCGGTCGCCCCGGTGAAGGTGAGCCAGGGCCGCTCGTGGGGCCCGATCGCCCTCTTCGTCGCGGTCGGCGTCCTGGCCGTGGGCATCATCGGCGTCGGCGCCTGGGCGGTCTACCAGGGCGGCCAGCCGTGGCAGAAGCGGGCCGAGGCGATCGACGGCATCGTCGACTACCGCGCCAAGGACAAGGACCTGGTCAAGGGCGGCAACCACCAGCCCGGCGCGATCAAGTACGACATCCTCCCGCCGGTCGGCGGCCCGCACAACCAGGCGTGGCAGAACTGCATGGGTGACGTCTACGACGCCCCGATCGCCAACGAGCACGCGGTGCACAGCCTGGAGCACGGCACGGTCTGGATCACCTACCGCCCGGACCTGCCCGCCGACCAGGTGGAGAAGCTCCGCAGCAAGGTGCAGGGCAAGGAGAAGACGATGCTCAGCCCGTTCGAGGGGCTGGACAAGCCGATCTCGCTCCAGGCCTGGGGTTACCAGCTCAAGGTCGACAACGCCGACGACGGCCGGATCGACGACTTCATCAAGACCCTGCGGGTGAACGCCTCCATCGAGGGCCCGAACGCGCTCTGCGACCAGGGCGTCACCGCCACCGGCACCGCCCCGCGCGACAACCTGCAGAACACCATGCCCCAGCAGCCCACCCAGTGAGGACGCCGCGATGACCGCTCCGGTGACCACCGACAGCGAACTGGACGAGGCTCCGGCCGCCGACCAGGGCGGCCGGGGCGCGGTGCGCCGCTACGGCCTGCTGGCGGTGGCCGCCGCCCTCGTGGTCGGGCTGGTCCTCGGGTACGCGGGTGGCCTGCTCACCCCGACGCTCACCCGTCCGGGTGAGAACTCGGCGGAGGCCGGGTTCGCCCGGGACATGACCGCCCACCACAACCAGGCCGTGGCGATGGGTCTGCTGGCGTTCAGCCAGGGCCAGGACCCCGAGGTACGCCAGGTCGGAGTGGACATCGCCACCGGCCAGCAGGGCGAGATCGGCACCATGCAGACCTGGCTGCGGTCCTGGAAGCTGGACCCGACCGGCGAGCAGGCGCCGATGGCGTGGATGAAGGACGGCGGCGGGCTGATCAAGAACGGCCTGATGCCGGGCATGGCGACGCCGGAGGAGATGGCGAAGCTGCGCGCGGCGAGCGGCCGCGAGTTCGACGTGCTCTTCCTCCAGATGATGATCCGCCACCACATCGGCGGGGTGCACATGATCGACGGCATCCTCGACGAGGGGGGCGACGACGACGTGCTGGCGGTCGCGCAGACGATGAAGAACACCCAGCAGAACGACCTGACCAACCTGAGCGCCGCACTGAAGCGCCTGGGCGGCACCCCGTAACACCCGCCCCACCCGATCCACCGAGGCCCGGTCCCCCCACCCAGGGGCACCGGGCCTCACCGTCTCCGCACTCCACCCGCCACCGCGCCGCCCCGCGCCGCCCCGCGCCGCGCCGCGCCGGCGATCTTGCAGTTACTGCCCCGGTGATGCCGGATTCGCCCCGTTATCGAGGGGGCGCAAGTGCAAGATCGCCGGGCGGGGGTCGCGGTGCGGAGATCTTGGTACGAAGGGGCCCCTGGGAGGGCCGTTTCGTACCAAGATCTTGACTGCGGACGGCTGCGGGCTGTCCGGAATGTTCGGTATGGGGGTTTGTAACGGTTTGGGGTTAACGGGTCATTGAGGGGGTTGGAGAGTTTTCTACCCACATATCGTGACCAGTTGCGATTCGGGCTCGTTGCCCAAGACGTGGGGGTTGCACTCAGAGACGCAGGGCGGTCGGTGACCAGCTGGTGCCGACGCCACACCATCGGCGGTGACGGAGCGGTGGCAGCCGTCCGTCGCGGACTGCGGCAGGGCGAGCCGGGAACGCTCAGCCGCGAACAGGAACTCGAACTCATCGACGTGCTCCGGGGCGTCCACCCCGACGAGTTCGGCCTCGACGAGGAGCTGTGGACACGGCAGAGCCTGACCGCTCTCATCGAGCGGCGGTTCGGGCTGGCGATGGACGCCGGCACCGTCGGGGCGTACCTCCGGGCCTGGGGTCTCGGGCCGCGCGAGCCGCGCGAGCGGGCCTGCGGCCTGTGCGTCGGCGCGGTCGAGCGCTGGGTACGCAGCGAGTACCCGGCGATCACGCGGGCGGCCCAGGAGCACGCCGCGGAGGTCTACTGGATCGGCCGGGTACGTCTGCGCGGCACCATGCCCGCCGCCGACGTGGTCTCGGCGGTGTCCTCGCGGGGACGGGTGCGGTTCATGGTGACCACGCCGTCGGTGGACCCGCCGCTGCCCCGGGACTTCGTGCTGCGGCTCAGCGGCGCCGAGGAGCGCACCGTGCACCTGATCGTGGACGGCTCGTGGCCGCGCAACGAGTGGCCTCGCCGCCTGCCCCGGCGGGTCGTGCTGCACCCGCTGCCGAGCTGCGGTCGCGCCGTCGCCGCGGCCTGATCCGACGAAGATCGACTCGCGGGGGTACCGATTCGGTGATCCGGGAGGGGGTTTGCTACTCTTCTCGGGTCGCTGAGCCCCCGTAGCTCAGGGGATAGAGCACCGCCCTCCGGAGGCGGGAGCGCAGGTTCGAATCCTGCCGGGGGCACCTCACAGAAGACCTTCACGAGCCCGACAGCCACCTTGGCTGCCGGGCTCGTTCCGTTTCCGGGCGAGCCGGCCTCCTTGACCACCGGCTCACTGCTTTACTACGTTACTAGTAAAGCAGTGAGGAGCACCGTGTTCGTCTTCCGGCTCGACACCCACTCCGGCGTGCCGCCGTACCTGCAACTCGTCCAGCAGGTCCGCCAGGCGGTGCTGCTGGGCTTCCTCCAGCCCGGTGACCGCCTCCCGCTCATCCGCGAGGTGGTCGAGGACCTGGCGATCAATCCGAACACCGTCGCCAAGGCGTACCGGCAGATGGAGCAGGAGAGCCTGGTCACCGGCCGGCCCGGCCAGGGCACGTTCGTCAACGAGCAGCAGTCGGCCGCGATGTCGGCATCCACGTACACGTCGCTGCGCCGCGGCCTGGAGACCTGGTTGCGCCGCGCCTACGCGGCCGGCCTCGACGAGCAGGCGGTGGACGCGCTCTTCACCTCCGTCCACCAGCAGACCAGGAAAGAGGACGTGGCGTGACAGCGACCGGGTTGGCGCTACGCACCGACGGTGTGGGCAAGCGGTACCGGAAGGGCTGGGCGCTGCGCGACTGCACCCTGGCCCTGCCTGCGGGCGGCGTGATCGCCCTGGTCGGGCCGAACGGCGCGGGCAAGACCACGCTGCTGCGCCTGGTCGTCGGGTTGCTGGCGCCGAGCACCGGCACGGTGGAGGTCCTCGGCCGGGACGTCACTGCGAGCACCCCGCAGACCCTGTCCCGGGTCGGGTTCCTGGCCCAGGACCACCCGCTGTACAAGCGCTTCACCGTCGCCGAGATGCTCCGCTTCGGCCGGGCCTGCAACCTGCGGTTCGACCAGGGGATGGCCGAGCGCCGGCTGGCGAAGCTGGGCATCCCGCTCGACCGCAGGGCCGGTTCGCTCTCCGGCGGGCAGCAGGCCCAGGTCGCGTTGGCTCTGGCCCTGGCGAAGCGGCCGGAGCTGCTCGTCCTCGACGAGCCGGTGGCCAGCCTCGACCCGCTGGCCCGGCACGAGTTCCTCCAGGTCCTCATGGGCGCGGTGGCCGAGGGCGGGGTGACCGTCCTGTTCTCTTCCCACGTCGTGCACGAGCTTGAGCGCGTCTGCGACCACCTGGTCGTGCTCAACCAGGGCCGGGTCACGCTCGCCGGTGACATCGACACCCTCCTCGCCGAGCACCGGCTGCTCGTCGGCCCGCGCACGGCCAACGACCTCGATCGGGCCGCCGCCGTCGTGGAGGCCGTCCACAGCGATCGGCACACGACCCTGCTGGTACGCGACGGCGGGATCCCGGCCGCGCCGGGATGGCAGGCCCGGCCGGTCGCGCTGGAGGACCTGGTGCTGGCGTACCTGCGCCGGCCGTCCGAGCCGAGCGCCGGTGTCCCGTCGGGGGTGGCGGCGTGACGTGGTTGATCTGGCGTCAGCACCGGACCGAGGTCTGCGTCCTGGGCCTGCTCGTCGGCGTGTTCGGCGTCGCCCTGCTCGTGCTCGGGACGCAGGCCCACGACCTGTTCCCCGGCGGTCCCGCCCGCTGTGCGGGAGAAGCAGGTGTCGGCGACGCCTGCGCGGCCTCCTTCCGCCGGCTCGACGACGAGTACGGGTACGTCGAGAACCTCCTGGCGGCCTTCTATCTGGTCCCCGTCGTCATCGGTGCGTTCCTCGGTGCGCCGCTGCTCGCGCGCGAGCTGGAGGACGGCACCTGGCAGCTCGCCTGGACCCAGGCCGTGCCGCGGATGCGCTGGCTGGCGGCCAAGCTCGTGGCGCTGGCCGGCGTCACAGTCGTGCTCACCGGGATGTTCACCGCGGTGCTCACCTGGTTCCGTCAGCCGTTCGACGCGTGGGAGGGGCGGTTCCAGTACGACGCCTTCGACCTGGAGGGGCTCGTGCCGGTGGCGTACGCGCTGTTCGCGTTCGGCGTGGCCACCGCGGCGGGGGCGATCCTGCGGCGCAGCCTGCCCGCGTTCGGCGTCGCGTTCGGGGCGTTCCTCGCCGCCCGGATGTCGGTCGCGCTGCTGGCCCGCCCGGCGTACGCCACGCCGCTCACGGCCATGGAGCCGGTCCCCGCCGGCGGCGCGACGGACCAGGCGGGGCACCGCTTCGTGCCCGGCGTCGCCGACTGGGTGATCGAACGCGGCTACGCGGACGCCACCGGGCACAGGCTGAGCAGCGTCGAGTACTACGAGCTGGAGGACGCCGCCAACCGGGCCGGCGCCAACGTCAACCAGTTCCTGCACGCGCGGGGCATCCAGCAGTTCGGGGTCTACCATCCGGCCGACCGGTTCTGGACGTTCCAGCTCATCGAGGCGGCAGTGTTCGTCGCCGTCGCGGCGATCCTGGTCGGTGTCGTGGTGTGGCGGGTCCGGCGCCGCGTGCTCTAGTGAGCCACCCTCACCTTTGTCCCCCGATTCGGGGATGGGCCGGTCGTGAGCTGGCTAACCTCGCGGTGAACGGGTCGAACCACAGCACCTGCGAAGGTGAGCCAGTTGCCCGAGACGCCGTTGACCAACCGTCCCAAGATGCACACGGGCGTTCCCTCCTCGCTGACCACCACGCAACGGTGGGTCCTGCGCGGCATCGCCGTCGCCGACGCCCCCTGCGGCCTGTGGTTCCTCGAAGCGGTGGCCACACGCACCGGCACCGCACCGGACGAGCCGGTCGACGCGACGGTGGAGGAGCTGATCTCGCGCGGGTTCCTCGTCGACACCGCCGCCGGCCTGCGGCTGGCCTCGATCGCGCTGCGCGACGACGTCCTGCGGGACACCCCGCCGTCGGTACGCCAGGCGTTGCGCGAGGCGGCGGCCGAGGTGCTCGCCGACGCCGGGCGCCCGGCCCAGGCCGCCCGGCAGCTCCTCCGGGTGCTCCCGGCGGTGAGCCGGTCCGCCCGGGCGCTCGCCGCGCGGCTGGCCGGCGACCCGGCGGTCGGCCCGAGCCTCGCCGCGGATCTGCTGCTTGCCACACCCGCGCCCGGCCCGGCCGACGAGCGCCTGGCCTGGCTGGTCGACGTGGCCGACAACCTCTATCTGGCCGGCCGGGTGGACGAGACGCTGCGCATGCTGCACCGGGAGGTCGCCGCCGACCGGTACGGGCCACGGCAGCGGGCGATGCTGCTCGGGCGACTCGGGGCCTACTACGCGACGCAGCGTCCCTCGCTGTCCCTGACGTACCTCGGGCAGGCGCTCAACCAGGAGCTGGACGCCGCCGGGCGGAGCTGGACGCTCACCATGCTGGCGTCGCTGGCGGCCCGGTTCGGGCACCCGGACGCCGCAGAGCTGGTGGCGGCGGCGGAGCGGGCCCACGAACGCAGCCCCTCCCCCGGCGGCGGTATCCGCCTGGCCCTGGCGCACGCGTCCCGGGCCACCGCGGCCGGCGACCTGCCCCGCGCCGCGCGGATCCTGCGGGAGGTGGACGCGGGCGAGCCCACCGCCCGCACCCAGGCGGTCTTCCTGCGCGTCGACCGGGTGGCGAACCAGATCGCGCTCGGCCGGTACGTCGACGCGGCGACCGCGCTCGACAGCGTCTCGGCGGAGATCGACACGCTCGGCACGGTGGGGCAGCCGCTGGTGACCGCGCTGGACTGCGTCCTGCGGCTCGCCACGGGCGAGCTGGCCGAGGCACAGGCGCGCGCCCGGCTCACGTTGGCCGAACGCGGCGCCGCCCTGCCGGGGCAGGCGCGGGTGGACCTGCTCGCCACGGTCGTGGAGGTGCTGTTGCGCCGGGGTGAGGTGGCCGCGGCCCGGGATCTGCTCGCCGACGAACGTCCCGCCGTGGGCTGGCCCGACGACATGCAGTGGTTCCGGCTCGGCTGCGCCGCCGCGGGCGATCCGGAACCGGGCCGGCACGCCGCGCTCCTGGAGGCCGCCTTCGCCATGCCGGACCGCTCGACGGCTCCCCTGCTGCTGGTGCCGCACCACGGCCCGCGACTGGTTCGCGCGGCGCTGGCGCTCGGCGACCGGCAGCGGGCCGAGATCCTCGCCGACCACCTGAAGCGGGCCGCCGGCATGACCAACAACGCGCTCTGGCGCGGGGTGGCGCACCAGGCCGACGGGCTGCTGACCGGCGATCCGGCGGCGCTGCGCGCGGCGGTACGGCTGCTCCGCACCACCTCCGCCCGGCCGGCCCTGGCCGACGCGCTGCACGACCTGGCGCGGTCGCCCGGGCTGCCGCCGGCGGAGGTGCCCGGCCTGCTCGCCGAGTGCGCCGCGATGTACACCCGGATGGGCGCCGGGGACGGGATGCGGGAACCCGACGGCACGGCCGGTGAGGACGCCGGCCGCCCGGCAGTGGCCGCGCTGACGCCCGCCGAGGTACGGGTGGCCGAACTGCTCGCCGTCGGCATGACGAAGCAGGAGGCGGCCCGGGACCTGTTCGTCTCGTTCCACACCGTCGACACCCACCTGCGCTCGATCTACGCGAAGCTCGGTGTCCACAACCGGGTGGAGCTGGCGCTGGTCTGGGAGTCCCGGGAGGACGGCTGAGCGCGGACGCCACGACCCTGTGGCGTCCGCGCTCGGCACCGCGTTCTCAGTGCCGTTGCAGCGGGCTCTTCGTCTTCGGCAGCGCCTCGATCAGCTCGCGCGGCACGTTGATCGTGTCGGCGACCACCTCCGGCGGGATGTTCGCCAGCCACTGCGCGAGCGACACGTCCTCGAATTTCGCGGTCCGGAACAGCTCCAGGTAGACGAAGGGCTTGTCGCCGATGTTCTCGATGTAGTGGCCCATGGAGATCGGCACGTAGCCGACGTCGCCGGTCTCCATGTTGAAGGTGCGGGCCGTGGCGTGGTTGGCGAAGACGCCCATCCGCCCCTTGCCCGAGATGACGTACTGCATCTCCGCGCCGTTGGGGTGCCAGTGCAGTTCCCGCATCGCGCCGGGTTCGATCTCCACCAGCGCGGCGGTGGTGGTGACCGCTGCGGCGAAGTTGCTCGAGTCGGCGATCCGTACGCTGCCGCCCTCGAACCTCTCCGGTGTCTGGGCGAGCAGGCTGTGCTTGAACGTGCGGGGCACGTCGCCGGTCGGACTGAAGACCCGGTCCTCGGCCAGCGGCGGCGGGACCTGCCCCGGGAAGATGTACCGCTCGGACTCCGGCGGGAAGTTGGCCATCTGCTGCATGGTCCAGCCGAAGTTCTTCGCGATGACCTCCTTGGGCACGTGCGCGAAGAAGTCCGTGAGCTGGAACGTCCCGTCCTCGGAGTAGCACCCGTCGTCGAAGACGAGCAGGAATTCGACGCCCTCCTCGAACGCCTGGATGTGGTGCGGAATGCCGGCCGGGAAATACCAGAGGTCGCCGGCCTTGACGTCTTCCAGGAAGTTGCGGCCCTCCTGGTCCACGGCCGCGATCCGGCAACTGCCGGACAGGATGAAGGCCCACTCGGACTGGATGTGCCAGTGCAGTTCCCGGTAGGCACCGGGGTCGAGCTTCATGTTCACGATCGCCAGGTCGTGGGCGATCGGGAGCAGGCGGTTCGTGACCTCCCGGGTCCAGCCGCCGCTCTCCCGACGGGTGTGCGCCAGCGAGAACGGGAACACCAGGTTCGGCATGAGGCCGTGGTCGGTCGACGGCGGGTTCACCAGGTCGGGGTGTGACTGGTCGATCGCCGGATTCCGCGGGACCGTGCCGACCATCTGGTGGTCCTTCGGCGATCCCTTGCCGACCGGGTCAGTGGATCTGGGCATGACGGATTTCCTTCCGGGTGTGGGCCGCCGATTCGGCGGCCCGGGACGGGACGAACAACGCCCGCAGGTGTTCCCGGCTCTGAAAGGCCACCGCGAGCGGAATCGCGACACAGAGGAACAGCGACGCCGCGATGCTCCAGACCGGAGCATCCGTGGCGACTCCGGCGACGGCCAGGGCCGCGATCGAATAGAACGTGACGCGGATTCTGGCGACGGGGAGCACGAACATGCGCTCGGCCTCCTTCGGCTTCGAGTCTCGCCGTCGAGACGCAATTGCGATGCTGCCGAATCGGATCCCCACGGTGAATAGCGCGATCGCGCCATTCACCGGAACGGACGGGAAACCCTTTTCCCGGCACTTCCGCGCATCGCGCGCGGCACCGGTTTCACGGGTACAACGAAGGGTAGGGAGGGCGATGTCCAACAACGCGGAGGATCGCTGGCGGGTGGGGGAATACGACTTCCACGTACCGTTTCTGGCACTCGCGCTCACCACCGGCCTCGCCGGTGTTGTCGACGCATTCTCGTTCCTCAAGTACAAGGTGTTCGTGGGTATTCAGACCGGCAATGTGGCGTTCGTCGGAATGGGTGCCGCCGATCACTTTCCGCCCTGGCCGGCCGCGGTGGCGTCGCTTGTCGCGTTCGGCCTCGGCGGCCTGCTCGGCGCCGGGATCCGCCGCCTGCGCCCGGCCGGCCCGCTCACCCCGCCGGGCATGGAACTGCTCGCCATGCTGGCGCTGCTCGTGCTCTGGGGCCTGGTGGACCGCTCCCTCGACTCGGGGCGCGACTCGCTGACCGAGCGCACGATCCTGACCGCGCTGCTGGCGTTCCCGGTCGGCATCCTCGGCGGGTTGATCGTCCGCACGTTCGGCGTGCAGACCGCCACGTCGTACCAGACCGGCACCGTGCTGCGCACCACGAAGGGCATCGCCGACTGGGTGTTCGAGCCGGAGGGCCGCAGCGCGACCGGGCGGCTCGCCGCGACCGGCCTGCTCTGCCTGGTCAGCTACGCGATCGGCGGGTTCGTCGGCGCGGCCACCGAGACCCGCCCGATCTGGACGATGATCGTCACCTGGGCCCTGGCCGTGGTGCTGATCGCGCTCACCTGGGGCAAGCGCCCACCGGCCACCGCGACGCGGCGTCGCTGACAGACCAAATCACCGAAGGCCCCCGACCAGCATGGTCGAGGGCCTTCGGTGATTGGGGCTCACCCGCGTCCCCGTTCTCGGGGGTGCCGGTCCGCCCTTCGGGCTTACGCCGACTGCCGGGCCACGCCCGGATCCCCGTTCGCTTGTGCCTGTACCAGTTGCCCGCGCTTGTTGTTGGGCAGCCACCGGTGCGAGCCGGGCTTGCGGGCCTCGTTCGTGAGATGACCGACGCCGAACTTGTAGGTGAGCGCCTTGAGTCTCCCGCCGAGCCGGCCGCCGATGAACAGTCTCATCGCGGTGTCGTCCCGGCCGGCGAGCTGGTAGATGCCGGCCTGCGGCCCGAGGCCGACGCACATGGCGTTGAAGAAGACGCTGGCCGGCTCAGGCCGGAGGCCTGCCATCCGCCGCAGCAACGTGTCGGCGGCGTGCGCGCCGAGGCAGCCCGCGGTGTACGCGCTCATCCGATAGGGCACGCCGGAGGGTGCGGTCGAGTCTCCGGCCGCGACGATGCGGTCGTCGTCGATGCTGGTCAGTGTCTCGTCGGTGAGCAGCCGCCCGATGCCGTCGGTCCGCAGTCCGCTGCGCACGGCCAGATCCGGCACGCCGAAGCCCGCTGCCCAGACGGTGATCGCACTCGGCAGAACGCGATCGTCACGCAGCCGCACGGCATCACGCGTGACAGCGGTGACCTCGGTGCCGGGTCCGTCGAGGACCGTCACACCGAGCCTGGCGAGTGACCTGGCGGCCGCGCGCCGCGCGCGTGGATGCAGGTACGCGCCGAGCGTACCGCCGCAGACCAGACTCACCCGGTGGCCGCGTCCGGCGAGTTCGGCGGCGGTCTCGATGCCGGTCGGCCCCGCTCCGACGACCGTGACCGCGGTCCCCGCCGGGCTTTCGCCGATGACCGAGCGCAGCCGCTGCGCCGCCTCGATGGTGGCCATCGGATAGGCGAACTCCGCCATTCCGGAAACGGGCGGCTCGGCGCTCGCGCTGCCCACCGCGTAGACGAGATAGTCGTAGCCGAGTGCGCCGGTCTCCGCGAGAGCCACGCGGCGCTCGGTCGAGTCGATCACCGTGACCGCGTCCTGAACCAACTGAACACGCTCGTGCAGGACCTCCCGGTAGTCCACCACCGCCTCGTGCGATCCGGCGACCAGATGGTGCAGCCGCGGCCGGACGACGAAGTCCGGTCGTGGGTTCACCACTGTCACGCTGACGTCGTCGCGCTGCATCAGCCGGTTGGCCGCCATGACACCGGCGAAACCGCCGCCGATCACTACCACCCTGGTGTACCCGGTCATGCCTGAACTCCTTCCGCTGACGGTTCGCACCCAAGACACCGGCCGGGCGCACCGTGTGACAGAAGTGGCTCAGGTCACCGGTCAGTCGTGGAAGGAATCGGCGCTGGTCCGCCCAGGGCTCACCCGGCCTCGCGGCGGGCCTTGGCGCGGCGTTTGCCCTCGTGCATCGCCTGGACCCGGGCCACCGGGATGGTCCGCCCCTGCTCGACCAGCTCCTCCGGCAGACGCTGCGGCGCGGGCAGCGCCTCCGCCCACGGATCCCGGTCGCCCAGCAGCGCGGGCACGGTCCGCACGGTGAAGTCGGCCGGGCTCGCGCTCTCCAGGTCGGTCCAGCCCACCGGGTACGACACCGGGGCGCCGGGCCGGATCCGAGGGCTGTAGGCGGCCACCACAGTCGCCCCGTACGCCCGGGTGGAGTCGACGAAGACGCGGCCGCCGCGGTCGGCGACGATGAACGCGGTGGTCGCGGCCGCCGGGTCGAGCCGTTCGGTACGGGCGGCGAGCGCCCGGGTCGCCGCGGCGGCCTCCTCGGCCGTGGTGGCCGGGTCGACCGGCACGATCACGTGCAGCCCCTTCGCCCCGCTCGTCTTCACCGCGCCGGCCAGCCCGGCGTCGGCGAGCGCCTGCCGCACCAGCAGCGCGACCCGCACCACGGCGCCGAACGCGTCCCCCTCCGGCGGGTCCAGGTCGAGCACCAGGTGGGTCGGATGCTCGGGCTGCCCGGCGCGGGCGAGCGTCGGGTGGTACTCCACCGCCCGCTGGTTGGCGAACCAGAGCAGCGTCCGCCGGTCGTCGCAGAGGGCGTACGAGATCCGCCGGTGCGACGCCTCCGCCCAGACCTCGGTGCGGCGCACCCAGTCGGGCGTGTACTTCGGCAGGTTCTTCTGCATGAACGGCTCCTGGCCGGGCCGCACCCGCAGCACCGACAGCGGCCGGTCGCGCAGTTCCGGCAGGATCCGGTCGCTCATCGCGTCGAGGTAGTCGACCAGGTCGCGTTTGGTCGCCCCGGCGCCGTCGAACAGCGGCTGGTCGAGGTTGGTCAGCGACACTCCGGCCCGGGTCTCGTCGGCGGCACCCATCGGACCACCATCCCGGGCCGGGCCCGGCTCGGCAACCCCGACACGGTGCCCGGCGCGCCTCGCCGGCCCGCACCTGCGACGATCGGGGCGTGGGTGAGGCAGAGTCGGACGAGTGCGGGGCCGGCGCGGCCGGGCAGGCCAGCGCGTGCACCGTGCGGGAGGCGCTGGACCGGGTCGGCGGCAAGTGGGCCATCGGCATCCTGATCGCCGCCTCGGCCGGGCCGGTCCGCTTCACCGAGCTGGAGCGCCGGGTGGAGGGGATCAGCCGCCGGATGCTCACGCTGACGTTGCGCAACCTGGAGCGCGACGGGCTGCTGGACCGGCACGTGCATCCCACGGTGCCGCCGAAGGTGGAGTACACCGCGACGCCGATGGCCCGGGAGCTGTACGAGTCGCTGGTGGCGCTGACGAGCTGGGCGGAGCGGCACCGGGAGGCGATCAGCGCGGCCCGGGCCGAGTACGACCGGCGGCACGGCGGCCCACCGGCCTGACTCAGTCCCGTACCGGAGCCGCCCAGTCGATGTGGTGGTCGAACAGCCAGGCCTGGGCAGCGCCGCCGTCGCGCGCCAGGTAGCGGGCGGCGAGCGGCATGCCCAGGTCCCGGACCAGCCGCCCGACCGGTCCGGCGACCTTCGTGGTGCTGGTCCGCCGCCCCTGCGCGACCACCCGCTCCACCCGGTCGCGGCGCAGCCGCTCGTAGGCCCGGAACGCGGCCGGCACGTCCGGCAGGTCGCGCAGGCAGCGGGCGAGCTGGACGGCGTCCTCGAAGGCCATCGCCGCGCCCTGCCCGGAGGAGGGGGCGGCGGTGTGCGCCGCGTCGCCGATCACGATCATGCGGTCGCGGTGCCAGACCGGCACCGAGGGCAGGTCGTACGTCGGCCAGCCGTACTCGATGCGCGCGGTGTGGTCGAGGATCGCCGCCGCCGGCCCGGGATCGGCGGCGAGCAGCGCGCGCAGCCGGGACCGGGCCTCGTCCGGGCCGACCGCGGCGAGTTGTTCCCGGCTCGGCTCGGCCGGCTGCGGCGGGTTGGCGAACCACCAGACCTCGTCCTGACCCACCACGATCCAGCAGAAGAAGCAGCGTCGGCCGAACATCATCTGCATCACGCCGCGCTCGTCGGGCAGGCGCAGCCCGCGGGCGAAGCCGCCGGCGTTCAGCAGCGGCACGTAGCGCGGCGCGGGCGCGGCCGGGTCGATCAGCGCGCGGACCCGGGAGCGCAGCCCGTCGGCGCCGACGAGCAGGTCGCCGTGGGCGGTGCGGCCGTCGGCGAACCGGGCGGTCACACCGCCGCCGGTCGTGTCGGCGCCGGTCAGGCGCGCGCCGTGGACGAACTCGACGCCCCGGCGCAGCGCCTCGTCGCGCAGCGCGCGGTAGAGGTCGGAACGGCCGACGGTACGGCTGCCGGGGGCGCCGAACTCGGCGAGCCGGCGCCCTCGGTGGTTGTGCATGGACATCCGGGGTGTCGGGTGTCCGAGCCCGGCCACCAGGTCGTCGAGGTCGATCGCGCGCAGTGCGTCGAGCCCGTTGGCCGAGAGCGTCAGGAACGCGCCCACACCGACCGCGTCCCGCGGGTACGCCTCGTACACCGAGGCGTCGATGCCGGCGCGCCGCAACGCCATGGCGGCGACCGGGCCGGCGAGTCCGGCGCCGACGACGACAGCTTTAGTCATGTCATGACTATACATAAAATGACTATGCTGCGACAGGGGGCACCTAGGGTGGGGCCATGACGGTTCGTCGCTCGCCGTTGGCGATGATGGTGCTGGCCCTCCTGGTCGAGGAGCCGATGCACGCGTACCGGATGCAGCAGCTCATCCGGGAGCGGGAGAAGCAGGACGTGGTGAACGTCGCGCAGCGCAACAGCATCTACCAGACCATCGAGCGGCTGCGCCGCGACGAGCTGATCCGGGTGGCCGAGACCAGGCGCGAGGAGGGGCGGCCGGAGCGCACCGTGTACGCGCTCACGCCGGCCGGCCGGAGCACGCTCGACGGTTGGCTCGCCGACGCCCTAGCCACCCCCGCCCGGGAGTTCCCGGAGTTCCCCGCCGCCCTGTCGTTCCTGCCGATCCTGCCGCCCGAGGAGGCGGCCCGGCGGCTCGACGAGCGGGCGGGCGCCATCGAGGCACGGCTGCGCGAGCGCGAGTCGGCGCCGGCCGGGGTACGACTGCCCCGGCTCTTCCTGGTCGAGGACGAGTACCAGCTGACCCTGCTCCGCGCCGAGCTGGACTGGGTACGCGAACTCGTCGCCGACCTGCGCTCCGGCGCGCTCACCTGGTCCGGGGGATGGCTGGACGACTGGACCGGAAAACCGGCCTGACCTGCGGAAACAGGCCGTTGTGGTGAACGCCACGCGGTGGATCTGACCGATCGGTCAGCACCTGACCGATCGGTCAGGCATGCTGGAGGACATGGCGCGACCCACCACCGCCACCCACGACGAGCTGCTGGCCGCGGCCGCTCGCCGCTTCGCCGTCACCGGGTACAAGGGCACCTCTCTCCAGGACATCGCCCGCGACGTGGGCTGCTCCAAGGCGACGGTGCTCTACCACTTCGCCAGCAAGGACGCCCTGCTCTGCGAGCTGATGGCCCCGGCCATCACAGTGCTGGAGGAGCTGGACGCCCGGATCGCGGCGCACACCGGCGCAGAGGCCCAGCGCGTCGCCGCAGACGGCTTCGTCGACCTGGCGGTCCGCTTCCGCCGGGAGATCGCCCTGCTCCGGGGAGAGTTCCCCGACCTGCTCCAGCAGCCCGCGTTCGCCCACATCCAGCAGATCTCCGAACGGCTCGTCGCCGCGTTCGCCGGCTTCTCCGACCGTCCGGAGGCACGCGTCGCGGCGCTCGTCGTGCTCGCCGGCATCGCCGAGACCTGCGGCGAGTTCCTGGACATCCCCGACGAACAGCTGCGACCCGCACTGCTCGCCGTGGCGTACCGCGCGCTCGAAGTCACCACCTGATCCGCTCCTGCGAGGACAAGGAAGGTCCATGGCGACCCTGCTGTACCGGCTCGGCCGGGCATCCCTGCGCCGGCGGCGACTCGTCGCCGTCGTCTGGCTCGTCGTACTCGTCGGCCTCGGCCTGGCCGCGGCCACGCTGCGGGGCCCGACGGCGAGCAACTTCACCATGCCGGGCACCGAGTCGCAGAAGGCGATCGACCTGCTCGCCGACCGCTTCCCGGCGGCCAGCGGCGCCACCGGCACGATCGCGATCAAGGCGCCACAGGACGGCGCCCTGACCACGCCCGCCGGTCAGGCGGTGGTCAAGCAGGTCACGCAGGAGGCGGCCACGCTGCCCGGCGTGGTCGGCGCGGTCGACCCGTACCAGGCGCAGGCACTCACCCCGGACGGCCGGTACGCGCTGATCCAGGTGCAGTTCGCCGGCGGTGCCGACGACGTCACCGACGAGCAGCGCGACGCGTACGAGAAGGTCGGCGCGCAGGCCGAGACGCAGGGCTGGCAGATCGCCCCCGGCGGTGAGGTGCTCAACGCCGAGCCGGAGGTCGGCTCGACCGAGGCGATCGGCGTGCTGGTCGCGGCGATCGTCCTGGTGATCACGTTCGGCTCGCTCGTGGCGGCCGGCATGACCATGCTGAACGCGCTGATCGGCGTGGGTGTCGGCATGGCCGGTCTGTTCGCGCTCAGCGGTGCGGTCGAGCTGACCAGCACCGCGCCGATCCTGGCGCTGATGCTCGGCCTCGCGGTCGGCATCGACTACTCGCTGTTCATCACCTCCCGGCACCGGCAGAACCTGCTCGACGGGCTCTCCCCGGAGGAGGCGGTCGGCCGGGCGGTCGGCACCGCCGGCTCGGCAGTGGTCTTCGCCGGCGCCACCGTGGTGGTGGCGCTCGCCGGCCTGGCCGTGGTGGGCATCCCGTTCCTGACCGTGATGGGCCTGGCCGCGGCCGGCACCGTCACGATCGCCGTGCTGGTGGCGATCACGCTGGCCCCGGCGCTGCTCGGCTTCGCCGGCCACAAGGTGCTGCCGCGCAAGCTGCGTGACCGCAAGGCGGTCGAGGACCCGACCACCGGCTCGGAGGACCGCTCCGGCTTCGGCTTCCGCTGGGCGCGGTGGGTGACCAAGCTGCGCATCCCGGTGATCCTGGTCGGGCTGCTCGGCCTCGGCCTGCTCGCCATCCCGGCCCAGGACATGCGCCTGGCGCTGCCGGACGCCTCCGCCGCCGCCGAGGGCACCCCGGCCCGGGTCAGCAGCGACCTGATCCGGGAAGGCTTCGGCCCCGGCTTCACCGGCCGCCTCGCCGTCGTGGTGACCGCCGACTCGCCGCAGGACACCCAGGCCGCCATTCCGCAGGTGACCGCGCTGGTGCAGAAGACCGACGGGGTGCTGGCGGTGGCCCCGCCGCAGGTCGACCCGTCGGGGCGTACCGCGCTGATCGGGGTGATCCCGAAGACCGGGCCGACCGACGAGGCCACCGAGACCGTGGTGCACGACATCCGCAAGCAGGTCTCCGGCATCCAGAACGCCGACGTGCTGCTCACCGGCGTCACAGCGGTCGGCATCGACGTGTCGGAGAAGCTCTCCGACGCGCTGCCGGTCTACCTGCTGCTGGTGGTGGGCCTGTCGATCCTGCTGCTGATGCTGGTGTTCCGGTCGATCCTGGTGCCGGTCAAGGCGGCGCTGGGCTTCCTGCTCACCGTGGCGGCCACGTTCGGCATCACCGTCGCGGTGTTCCAGCAGGGCCACCTGGCCGACCTGGTCGGCCTGGACACGCCGGCCCCGCTGGTCAGCTTCCTGCCGATCCTGCTCATCGGCATCCTGTTCGGCCTGGCCATGGACTACGAGGTCTTCCTGGTCTCCCGGATGCGCGAGGACTTCGTGCACGGCGACACCGCCCAGCAGGCCACCATCAACGGCATGGGGCACGGCGCCCGGGTGGTCACCGCCGCCGCGCTCATCATGATCTCGGTGTTCGGCGGCTTCGTGTTCCTGGAGGACCCGATCATCAAGTCGATGGGCTTCGCGCTCGCGATCGGTGTCGCCATCGACGCGTTCGTGGTCCGGATGACGATCGTGCCGGCGGTGATGTCGCTGCTGAACAACGCCGCCTGGTGGCTGCCGCGCTGGCTGAACAAGATCCTGCCCAACGTGGACGTCGAGGGTGAGGGCCTGCGCGCCCACCTCGCCGAGAAGCAGCACGCGAACGTGTGACCCGCACGGGTGGGGCCCCGCGGGGCCCCACCCGTCACACACCCGCCGGATACGTCTCCATCTCGCCGGGTGTGACGCACGCCGGCAGCGGGTGCAGCGCCGTCGTCTCGTCGCACCAGATGAACGCGTCGTAGCGCTCACCCAGCCGGGTCGGCACGTAGTTGCCCCAGGACTCGAAGCTCGGGTCGTACACCACCCCGATGGCCCGGTGGTCCGCCTCGCCGGTCACCCACTCCGGCTGGTCGTCGCCGCCGAAGACCAGCACCGCCCGCTCCGGCATCAGCTCGTGCAGCCGGTGTTCCACCGAACCCTCCCGGGCCGGCGGCACCACCATCGTCTCGGCCGGTGAGCCCCAGCGCGGCGCGGCCACCACGCTGCCGCGCCAGCTGCCGAAGCCGACCAGCGCCACCGCGTCCCGGCCGTGCCGTTCCCGGCCGAGCTGCCCGATGTTGACCATGCCGTCCGCCGCCATGTCGGTGGCCCGGGCGTCGCCGACGTGCGTGTTGTGCGCCCACACGATGCCCCGCGAGCCCGGACCGTACCGGTCGAGCAGCCGGTCGAGCGTGTCGGCCATGTGGACGTCGCGGACGTTCCACGACTCGGGACCGCCGCCGACCATGGCCCGGTAGTACCGTTCCGCGCCGGCCACCACCTCCGCGTTCTGCCAGGCCGAGAAGCGGTCCGGGCCGTCCGCGGCGGCCTGTTCCCGGGTACGCGCCAGCAGCCGGACCACCTCCTCCTCGCACCGGGCGGAGACGAACCGGCTGGCCATCCCGTACTCCTCGGGCCGCTTGCCGTACGGCTCGAAGCAGCGGTACGCCTCCTGGGCCGCCTCCAGCGAGGCCGGGTCCTCCTCACCGAGGTAGTCGAAGATGGCCTGCATCGACTCCCAGAGGGAATACACGTCCAGCCCGTGGAAGCCGGCCCGCTCCCCCTCGGGGCGTTCCAGGTTCCACGCCCGCAGCCAGCGGCAGAAGCGGGCCACCTCGGCGTTCGCCCACATCCAGGTGGGCCAGCGTTCGAACCGTTCCAGCGCGACGAGCGGATCGGCCGGCCCGTCCGGCGCGCCGACCACCGACCGGTGCACCCGGTCGCAGTCCGGCCAGTCCCCCTCCACCGCCACGAAGTCGAACCCCTGTTCGGCGATGAGCCGCCGGGTCAACTGTTCCCGCAGCCGGTAGTAGTCGTAGCTGCCGTGCGTCGCCTCGCCGATCATCACCACCCGGGCGTCCCGCACGCGGTCCAGCAAGGGGTCGAAGTCGCTCGGCGCGCCGAGCCGCTGTACCAGCATGTCCGCGGCTACCCGGGGCCCGCCGGGACAAACCGCCGCCGCGGCCCGGCGGCGGGCATGCCGCCGGGCCCAGCGGGTAGCCGGGCGGCATGACCGTCACCGGCGCGCAGTTGCAGGAGTTCCTGGCCGGGCTGGACTACCCGGTCTCCCGGGAGGACCTGGTCCGCTGGGGCCAGGAGAACGGCGCCAGCACCGAGACGCTCCAGCGGCTGCGCACACTGCCGGCCGAGGAGTTCGACACCCCGGCCGAACTGGTCGAGGCGCTGGTCACGCTCGCCGGTTGAGCGGCGCGTGCAGCAGCCGGAACAGCACCAGCCACTGTTCCGGCCAGACCAGCCCGACCGGGGTGTCCGGCGCGATCCGCGCCGCCCGCAACGCGCCGTCGACCCGCGGCCGGGGATGGCCCGCGCGCAGCGAGGCCGCGAGCGAGCCGCCGACTCCGCCGAAGCCCAGCTCCACCATCCGCCGGTACGCGGGCAGCGCGGCCGGCGCCACGAGTGGCGTCGTCCGGCGCTCCAGCCGCAGGATGCCCCCGTCCACGCCCGGCACCGGCCGGAACGCGGTCCGGGGCACCCGCCCGGCCAGCCGCCAGTGGTACTCGGGCCAGGTGAGCACGGTGAGCCGGCTCCACCGGCCGTGGTCGCCGGTGCGCTTGCGGGCGTAGTCGAGCTGGGTGAGCAGCGTCGCGGTACGCAACCCTGGTGCGGCCAGGCACCAGCGGACCACCGCCGCGGTGAGCGACCAGGGGATGTTGCCCGCCACCGAGAACCGCCCGGCGGGCGGGGGCGCGGCCAGGAAGTCGGCCGCCCGTACCTCGACGTTCGGCAGCGGAGCGCAGGCCGCTGTCAGCTCGGGGAGCACGGCCGGGTCGACCTCGTACGCGATCAGCCGCCCGCACCGCGCGGCGAGCGGCCGGGTCAGCCGGCCGCGACCGGCGCCGACCTCCAGCAGCAGGTCGTCCGGGCCGGGCCGGACCGCGCGGACCATCCGCGCGACGGCGGCCGGGTCGGCGAGGAAGTTCTGGGACAGTACGCGACGGGACCGGTCGCGTGCGGTGTTTCGGCGGGGCGCCACGGGTTCGTCCTGACTGTCGCCGGACGGCGACGGGTACGGACCGCTGCGCGGGTGTCCCCCGCCGTCGAGGCGGCGTGGGGCGGATCGGGCGGGCGGTCCGAGCGGATCGGGACTCGGACCCTGGGGAGTGGCCGGGACGCGGCGCATGCCGGAGACAGCCACCTCGGCGAGGTGGCGTGGACGAACCACGGGTACCGCCACCTCGGCGAGGTGGCACGACCGGCGCCCCTCGGGGCGGGTCGGGAACCGGCGGTCAGGTCAGACGCGGGCGGCGTACCGGCCGGCCAGGGCCGGGCGCCGGAACCGCGGACGGGCGTCCAGGAGGAGCCCACACGCGGCCGGCGCGACGGCCACACGGATCAGGGCATGCGTGAACATGCCGCCACGCTAACGCCCGGGTCCGGCCCGGGCGACCGGTTTTCTCCAGCTCGACGGTGCGCCGGCCGACCCCCGTTGATCTATCCTTTGTGGAATGTACAAATATGCCGAGGTCCAGATGGAACCGACCTACGCCGACTTCGGTTCCGAACCGCCACGTACCGGGAATGTCACGATCACCGGTGTCGAGCGGTCCTCGGCTGCCGGCGACCACCTGGCAATCGGCGCCGGCGGATCGGTCGAGCTGGAGTTCGACGTGCCTGACCCGGTCGTCGTCCGGGAGGCCTGTGTCGCCCTGCGGGCGCTCACGTCGATGTTCTCCCGCGAGCCCGGATACGCCCCGCTCACCGTTCGCCTCAACGGCAGACCGCTGGCCGACCGGATGCGGATCCCGAACGGCGGTGGTCTGCCGCAGCGTCTGGTCTTCGCGGTCCCCGCCGAGGACCTGGTCGCCGGCCGGAACACGTTGCGGATCGACAGCGGCGCCGACGCCCGCAGCATGCTGTGGTTGTACCGGGTGACGATCGATCCGATGCACGCGCACGACCAGGCGGGCCTGGCGCTGGCACGGCAGGCGATCGCCGAGCCCGTGCTGCGGTACGCGACCGACGCCGGCGAGGTCACCATTCTCATCGATCGCGGCGAACAAGCCCTCCTCGACCAGGTGGCGTGGGCGGACACGTCCGGCGCGGAGTACGCGATCACGTTCGAAAAGCAGCAGGCCGCCTTCTACGGCTGGCGCCGGCAGCCGGGTCAGCGGCCGAGGGAGTTCCGCGGCCGGCTCGCCGGGCGCGGCTCCAGGGCCGAGCAGGCTCGGCGGTTCACCACGGAGGAGGGCTGGAGCGGTGGGTGGCACCGCTCCGGGGACCTGCTCGTCGCGGTGGGTGTGCCCGGGCACGCGGTCACCAGGATGAGCTGGCGCCACGGCAACGGCAACAACGGCACCGTCGCTTTCGCCGACGACGGATTCCTGGGCACGTACCAGCGCACCGGGGAAGGACCCATCGGCTACCGCGGCCGTCCCGGCTCGTGACCCGGCCCTTCCCTACAGGTCGACGGTGCGTCCCTGCGCCCGGGCGGTCTGCGCGGCGTCCAGCACCGCCACCACCTCGCGGCCGAACCGCACATCGCAGCGGTGGTCGCGGGTGCCCGCGTCGACCTCCTCCAGCAACTGGTCGAGCGCGGCGCCGAACGCCTGGAGCGCGCTGCCGTCGCCGGGCGGCACCGTCTCGGTGCCGTTCTCGCCGAAGAAGACGAAGTCCCGGGTGACCGCCTCGGACGGCGCGTCCAGGGTGAGCGAGAGCGAGCTGGTCGCGCCGCCGTCGTGGGTGAGCAGCAGGTGCACCAGGCCGCTCGGGCCGTCCATCGCGGCGACCCGGGTGACCCGGCCGAGCACCGGCAGGATCAGCGACAACGCGTGCGGGCCGATGTCCCAGAGCGCGCCGCGCTCCCGCCGCCAGCCCGAGTCGCCGTACGGGTTCCCCGGCTGGAAGATCGACGCGAACATGGTGGCGCGGGCGTGCTGCCAGCCGCCGGCCGCCGCGGTCGCGGCGAGGAAGCCGGTGACGTTCGGGTGGAAGCGCTGGGTGAAGAAGACCACCGAGGCCACCCCGGACGCCTGCGCCGCGGCGACCACCCGGTCGGCGTCGGCGAGGTCGAGCGCCAGCGGCTTGTCCAGCAGCAGGTGCCGCCCGGCGGTGGCGGCCCGGACGGCGATGTCGGCCTGCACGTCCGGCGGGAGCGCCACGGCGACCGCGTCGCAGGCGTCGATGAGCGCGTCGACGTCGGTGAAGGCCGGCACGCCGTGCCGGGTCGCCAGTTCCTCCGCCTTCGCGGGGTTGCGCCCCCACACGCCGGCGAGCCGGGCCCGCGGGTGCGCCTCGATGGCCGCGGCGTGCGTCTGCGCCGCCCAGTAACCCGTGCCGAACAACCCGATCCGCACCCCGACCCCCTACCGTCGACGGCCGCCACCGGCGTGCGCCGGGACCGTGATCCACGCTAGTCCCCCGGCCCGTCCGGCGCGCCACGACCCGGCGGGCGAGCCGCTACTACACCGGTTAGTAGGCTGTGCCGGTGAACGACACCGTGTCGACGACCAGCGCGGCGGCCGCCTCTCCGGTGGACGGGCCGCTCGCCACGGTCGCGATCGTGATCTCGCTGGCGGTCGCCGTCTGGGCCCTGGTGGCGGCGGTACGCCACCGGCCGCCGGACCGGATCCAGTTCATCGGCCTGGCTGTGCTGGAGGTGGCGCTGCTCGCGCTCACCGTGACGGCGCTCGTCGCGCTCGGCGGCGGGGACCGGCCGGGCGAGCCGGGCGCGTTCTTCGGCTACCTGGCGACGCTGGTCTGCCTGCCGCCGCTGGCCTGGGTGCTGGCCCGGATGGAGCCGACCCGCTGGGGCTCGGGCATCGTCTGCGCGATCTGCCTGGTCACGCCCGTGGTGGCGGTACGGCTCCAGCAGACCTGGGAGGCCCTCGGTGGCTGAGACCACGACCGAGCAGCGCGCCACCAACCGCGGGCCGGGCCGGTTGCTGATCGCCGTCTACATCGTCTTCGCCATCGCCGCGACCTCGCGGGCCGGGTTGCAGATCGCCACGAAGTTCGACGAGGCGCCGGTGGCGTACCTGCTCTCCGCGCTCGCCGCGCTGATCTACATCGTGGCGGCGGTCGGACTGGCCCGGGCCGGGCACGCCGGCCGCCGGATCGCGCTCGCGTGCTGCACCGTCGAACTCGTCGGGGTGCTCGGGGTGGGCGTGCTGAGCATCGCCGACAAAGAACTGTTCCCGGACGAGACGGTCTGGTCCGACTTCGGCAGCGGCTACGGCTACGTACCGCTGGTGCTGCCGGTGCTCGGCCTGTTCTGGCTCTGGCGCACCCGGCGCGACCCCGCCTGAGCGGGCCCGCGCCGGGTGGGGCCGGTCAGTCCTTCGGACCGCCGGCGACGTAGATGACCTGGCCGGAGACGAAGGACGCGCCTTCGCTGGCCAGGAACGAGATGGTGTGCGCGACGTCCTCCGGGCGGCCGGGACGGCGTACCGGGATCTCGGCGGCGGCGTGCTTCTGCAGGTCGTCGAAGTCGACCTTCATCCGCGCCGCGGTGGCAGCGGTCATGTCGGTGACGATGAAGCCCGGCGCGACCGCGTTGACAGTCACCCCGAACGGACCCAGCTCGATCGCCAGCGTCTTGGTGAAGCCCTGGAGGCCGGCCTTGGCGGCCGAGTAGTTCGCCTGGCCCCGGTTGCCGAGCGCGGACGTGCTGGACAGGTTGACGATCCGGCCCCACTTCGCCTCGACCATGTGCTTCTGCGCGGCCTGACTGAACAGGAACGCCCCGCGCAGGTGCACGCCCATGACCGTGTCCCAGTCGCCCTCGGTCATCTTGAACAGCAGGTTGTCGCGCAGCACACCCGCGTTGTTGACCAGCACTGTCGGTGCGCCCAGTTCGGCGGCGATCCGTTCCACGGCGGCCTCGACCTGGGCCCGGTCGGACACGTCGGCGCCGACGCCGAGCGCCCGGCCGCCGGCCGAGCCGATGGCGTCCACCGTCTCCTTGGTGGCGGACTCGTCGATGTCGACCACGGCGACGGCCATGCCGTCGGCCGCCAGCCGGCGGGCGGTCGCGGCCCCGATGCCGCGCGCGGCTCCGGTGACGATGGCGACGCGGGGCTCCTCCGACATGCTTACCTCCCGGTAACTTGTGGCTCGATCGAAGGAGCTTAACCCGCCGGTACGCCGCCCCCTACCGCTCGTGGCCCCGGCACAGCCGGATCCACCGGTAGCCGTACCCGCCGAGCTTGAGCCGGTCGAGCTTGCCCACGTCCTCGTAGTTGCGGTCGCTCAGCACGTCGATCGGCAGGTCCGCCTCCGGCGCCAGCGTGCTCAGGTCCACCTCGACGTCCTCGGTGCCGAGGTTGTGCAGGAACACCATGGTCCCGGTACGCCCGTCGGCGCGGTGCGCGAGCACGCCCGGCGGCATCGGCACGTCGATGTGGGTGGTGCTGCCCGAGCCGGTCTCCGGCGCCTCGCGCAGCGTCCGGATCATCCGCTCGAACCAGCCGAGCAGCGAGCGCGGGTCCTTGCGCTGGGCGGTGACGTTGACCTTCTGGTAGCCGTACTCGCCCTTGTCGATCACCGGGCGGACCAGCTTCTCCGGATCGGCCGTGGAGAAGCCGGCGTTGTCGGCGTAGGACCACTGCATCGGGGTACGGATCGCGTCGCGCCCGTCCAGCGACAGGTCCTCCCCCATCCCGACCTCCTCGCCGTAGCGCAGCACCGGCGTGCCGCGCAGCGAGAACTGCAGCGAGTACGCCAGCTCGATGTGGCGGCGGTCGTTGCCGAGCATGGGGGCGAGCCGGCGGCGGATGCCCCGGCCGTAGAGCTGCATGTTCTCGTCCGGACCGAACTTCGCCAGCACGTCGTTGCGCTGGTCGGCGGTGAGCCGGGACAGGTCGATCTCGTCGTGGTTGCGCAGGAACGTGGCCCACTGGCCACCGGTGGGCAGCTTCGGGGTGTCGCGCAACGCCTCGATGATCACCTCCGGGTCCTCCCGGGCCAGGGCGAGCATCAGGCGGCCGTTGAGCATGAAGTCGAACAGCATGTGGATCCGGTTGCCCGAGCCGCTGCCGTCGCCGAAGTAGACCGGCAGTTCGTCCGGCTCGACGTTCGCCTCGGCCAGCAGGACCGCGTCGCCGCGCCGCCACTGCACGTGCTGGCGCAGGTCGGTGAGGAACTCGAAATCCTTGGGCGAGTTCGGGTTGCCCGGCTCGGTGCGCTCGATGATGAACGGCACCGCGTCCATCCGGAAGCCGGAGACGCCGAGCTGGAGCCAGAACGAGGTGATCTTCTTGATCTCCGCCCGGACCCGCGGGTTCTCGATGTTGAGGTCCGGCTGGAACTTGTAGAAGCGGTGGTAGTACCACGCCTTGGCGGTCCGGTCGTAGGTCCAGGTCTCGTGCTGCTCGCCCGGGAAGACCATGCCCTGGTGGCGGTCGTCCGGCTCGTGGTCGGCCCAGACGTACCAGTCCCGGTACGGCGAATCCGGCGAGGAGCGGGCGGACTGGAACCACGGGTGCTGGTCGGAGGTGTGGTTGACGACCAGGTCGATGATCACCCGGATGCCCCTGTTGCTCGCCTGGTGCAGCAGTTCGGCGAAGTCGCCGAGCGTGCCCAGCCGCGGGTCCACGTTGTAGAAGTCGGTGGCGTCGTACCCGTCGTCCTTGTTCGGCGAGGGGTTGATCGGGTTGAGCCACAGGCAGGTCACGCCGAGCCGGGCCAGGTAGTCGAGCCGGCCGATCAGCCCTTGGAAGTCACCCACCCCGTCGCCGTCGGAGTCCGCGTACGTGTCGACGTCGAGGCAGTAGACGACCGCCTCCTGATACCACCTGTCACCCATGCGGCTACTACTTCTCCGATCGCGCGCGGCGGCAAACCCGGTACGGTGCCGGGATGCAGGAGGAGGCGTACGACTGGTCGGCAGGCACCTGGCTGAACCCGCCCGAGCGGGCCGAGCCGGTCGACGGCGGCCTGCTGGTGCAGCCGCGCGGCGGCAGCGACTTCTGGCGGCGCACCAGCTACGGCTTCGTACACGACGACGGCTCGGCGCTGCTCGCGCCGTTTCCGGTGGGCGGCGCCGTGGAGGTGTCCTTCGTCCTCGACTACGCAGCCCAGTTCGACCAGGCCGGCGTGCTGGTGCGGGTGGACGAGCGGCGATGGACCAAGGCCGGGGTCGAGGTGAGCGACGGTTCGCCGCAGGTGGGCGCCGTGGTCACCGACGAGTTCTCCGACTGGTCGGTGGCGCCGGTGCCGGACTGGTCGGGCCGGGAGGTGACGGTCCGGGTGAGCCGGGCCGGCGACGCGCTGACCGTGCGGGCCCGGTGCGAGGACGAGCCGTGGCGGCTGGTCCGCGTCGCCCCCCTCGATCCGGCGGCGGCGGCTTCGGCCGGGCCGTACTGCTGCTCGCCCAGCCGGGGCGGCCTGCTGGTCCGCTTCACCGGCTGGCGGCGGGGTCCGGCGGACGCCGCGCTGCACCCGGAGGGCTGAGTCACAGGTGTGACGGCCGCCGGTCCGGGTAACACCTTCGGATCTCCGGCTCTCGCGTGGAAGGACCGCCATGGCCCTGGCCCAGGACGTCGACCCGAACCAGTTCACCGGGCTGACCGGCTGGGTGGCGAGTGTGATCGACTCGCTCGGCGCGGTCGGCGTGGCGCTGCTGGTGGCGCTGGAGAGCATCATCCCGCCGATCCCGAGCGAGATCGTGCTGGCGATGGCCGGCTACCTGGCCGCCGAGGGCCGGTTCAACCTCGCGCTGATCGTGGTCGCCGCGACCGCCGGCTCGCTGCTCGGCGCACTGGTGCTCTACTGGCTCGGCGCGGCGCTCGGCGAGGAGCGGCTCAAGCGCTGGCTGGACCACATCCCGCTGGTCGACCTGGAGGATCTGGAGAAGGCCGACCGCTGGTTCGAGCGGCACGGCCGGTGGGCGGTGCTGATCGGCCGGGTGGTGCCTGTGGTCCGCAGCCTGGTCTCGATCCCGGCCGGCGCCAACCGGATGCCGCTGGGCGAGTTCATCCTGCTCACCACGCTGGGCAGCGGGGTCTGGAACGCGCTGATCGTCGGCGCCGGCTACGTCCTCGGCTCGCGGTGGGAGGACGTCGACAGGTACAGCCAGTGGTTCAACTACGCGATCTTCGCCGTCTTCGGTTTCATGATCGTGAGCTGGGCGGTGAAGAAGGTGCGCCGGCGGCGCGCCCGGCAGTCGGTGACCACCGGGCGCTGACCGCCGGGCGGGCTCAGAAGCCCGCGGTGATGCCGGTGAACTCCCAGGTGTTCTGCGCGATGCCGGAGCAGTTGGCGACCACGCCGCCGCCGGGGCAGGGCCGGTCCCGGTTGACCGACCAGAACGTGAACCGGGCCAGGCCGCGCGCCTTGGCCCAGTCGCGGATCTGCGTCCAGGTGGCCGGCGAGGTCAGCTCCTGCTGGTCGGAGAGGCCGTTCATGCCGGACAGGCCCATGTGCGCGTACGCGGTGGCGTCGGACCAGCCGAACGCGTTGCGCAGCGCGGTCTTCAGGCCCTCGGCCGCGTTCACGGTGTTCTGGTACATGTTCGCGCCGCCGCCGAAGTCGAACGGCATGATCGTGAACACGTCGATCCCGGCGCCCTTTGCCGCGGCCTGGTTGATCAGCCGGGTGCCGTAGTACGACGGCCCGGTGGTCGAGGTGCCGAACGTGATGATCGTCTTGATGCCCGGGTTGTTCTGCTTGACGATCTTCAGGGCGTCCAGGATGCGGTCCTGCACCACCTCGTTCTCGAACTCGTCGCTGTTCTCGATGTCGATGTCGATCGCCTTCAGCCCGTACGCGTTGATGACCTGCTGGTACGCGCCGGCCAGGGCGGCGGCGGTCGAGCAGTTCGGGCCGAGCTTGTTGCCGCTCCACCCGCCGAAGGACGGGATGACGTCGCCGCCGGCCGCCTTGATCGCGGCGATGGTGGCGGCGTGCGTGCCGCCGGTCAGCGGGCCGTTGCCGTCCCAGGCCGGGGTGCAGCCGCCGCCGGAGAGCACGAACGCGATGGTGAACCACTTGATCCCGGTCGCGCCCATCACCGTGGCGGGCGCGGGCGGGTCGCCCCAGCCCGGGTACAGGTAGGGCGCGGCGGCCATCGCGCCACCGCCGCCACCGGTGCAGCCGCTGGTGGTGGCCGCGACCGCCGCCGACTTCGCCGACTCGCCGGTGCCGTTGTACGCGGTCACCGTGTAGCTGTGCCCGCTGCACGCGGCCAGCCCGGAGACGGTTGCCGACGTGCCGGTGACGGTGGCCTTGACGGTCGTCCCCTCGTACACCCGGTAGCCGGTGACCGTCCCGGAGACCGCGTTCCAGGCGAGCGAGACCGACGACGCGGTGGTGCCGGTGACCCGCAGCCCGCCCGGCGTGGCCGGTGCGCCCGGGTTGCCGGGGTTGCCGCCGCCGGCACAGGAGGCGCCGTTGACAGTGCAGTTCACCGGGTCGCCGGTGCCGCTGACGACGAAGCCGAAGCTGGTGCTGGCGCCCGGGGCGAGCGCGCCGTTCCAGGACTGGTTGACGGCGGTGACGTGCTGGCCGGAGGTGGTCAGCCGGGCGTCCCAGAAGGAGCCGAGCGTGCTGCCGGACGGCAGGTCGAACTGGACGTTCCACGAGGAGATCGCGGCGGAGCTGTCGTTGGTGACGGTGAACCGTGCCTCGTACCCGCTGCTCCAGCTGGAGGTGCGGACGAAGGCGGCGGTGGCGGCGGAGGCGGGCGGCGCGGCGAGCAGGGCACCGGCGACCACGGCGGTGGTCAGCGCGGCGGCGAGCGTCGCCAGGCGGGGGCGGAGTCTCACGGCGTCCTCCAGGGGACGGGCGGGGGTGGAGAGGAATTCACAACCGTCGACGTGCGCCTATTATTAGGAGTGTTAACTGTTTCTGTCCAGCACCGGTTCGACGCGACCCGGACCGAGGGCCCGGGCCGCGCCCCGGCCGCGCCTCAGCGGCGGAAGGTGAACCAGTTGACGTTGACGAAATCGGACGGCTGGCCGCTGCTGAACGTCAGGTAGACGGTGTGCCGCCCGGTCACCGCGCCGACGTTGCCCGGCACCGAGCGCCAGGTCTGCCAGCCGCCGGTGTTGCCGACCGCGAAACTGCCGATCGGCGGCGCGGTCGGGCTGTCCACCCGGACCTCCACCAGCCCGCTCACCCCGGACGCCGCGCCGGAGGCGACCCGGGCCACGAAGTCGCGCGGCGGCGTCGAGCCGAAGTCGACGTTGTCGTAGCGGGCCCAGTCACCGTTGGCGAGCCAGCCGATGTCCTGGCCACCCTCGGCGCACGTCTCCACCTGCACGCCGTTCTGCGCGTTGAACGACTCGGCCTGGATCGTCGAGTAGGCGTCACGCACCCCGCCCGGCGGCGGCGTGGTCGGCGTGGGCGACGGGTTGCTCCCGCCACCGCGGGTGTAGACGGCCACGTAGTCGACGAGCATCGACCGGCCGGGCACGGTCGAGGCGGTGGGGGTCGCCGAGCCGGCCACCCCGTCCGGGAATCCGCCGCCCATCGCCACGTTGAGCAGCAGGAAGTAGCCGGCGTGGTTGGTCATCTGACTCCAGTACGGCTCACCGACCTGGTTCTGCCCGACGGTGTGGAAGAGCTGGCCGTCGACGTACCAGCGCAGCTGCTGCGGGCTCACCGAGGCGTCCCACTCGAACCGGTAGGTGTGGAACGCCGACTGACAGGTGCTGCCCGGGCAGGCCCGGGACGCGCCGATGCCGTTGAACTCCCCGCACGGGCCGCCCGGCGCGACACCGCAGTGCAGCACGCCCCAGACCGAGTTGATCCCGTTGACGTTCTCCATCACGTCGAACTCGCCGATGCCCGGCCAGTTCTGGTAGTTGCCCCGGTACGGCGAGCCGAGCGCCCAGAACGCCGGCCAGTACCCGGACGCCGCCGCGCCTGTCACGTTCGGCATCTGGATCCGGCCCTCCAGGGCCAGCACGCCGCCCGACGGCGCCTTGAAGTTGGAACGCACCGTCTCGATCCGGGCCGAGGTCCAACGGCCGGCCGAGTCCCGCAGCGGCGTGATGCGCAGGTTGCCCGAGCCGTCGTGGGCCAGGTTGGCGGTGCTGGACGTGTAGGTCTGGATCTCGCCGGTGCCCCAGTTGGCGGGGCCGCCCGGGTAGCTGGTGCCGGTGTCGATGATCCAGTTGGCGGACGAGGGCAGCGTGCCGGAGGGGCCGGTGAAGTCGTCGCTCCACACCAGGTTCCAGCCGGACGGCGTCGGGGGCACCGCCGCCTGGGCGGTCATCGAGACGCCCGCGAGGGCTGTGGTGAGCGCGAGGACGCCGGCGGCCAGGGCGAGCCGGCGGCGTGATCGGGGCACGGTGGCGGAGGCGGCCGGGGCCGCCGGGATCGGGTTCATTCGGGGTGCCTCTCTGCGGGGACGGGTCCGGGAGAGCGCTCTCTGAGGCGATTTCTACGCGCCGCCCCCGCACTTGTCAACGCTTGTCGATGGCCGCCGCCGGCTGCGGCCGGCGCAGCACCACCTGCTCCAGCGCCGTCCACGCCGTGGTGGTGACCAGATAGAGCACCGCCGCCAGCGGCACCACGAGCGCGACGAGCACAGTGGCGTACGGCAGCAGCGGCAGCAGCCGCCCGAGCACCGCCGCGCCCGGACCCTCGGTCGGCGTCCCGGCCACCGTGCCGGTGGCGGCCGCCGCCCGGCGCATCCGCCGCGACGACCACCAGGCCAGCGCGAGCAGCGCGGCCAGCAGCACCCCGAACACCAGCGGGACCGGGCCGGCCAGCCCGTCGCCGAGGTGCCAGCCCAGCGGTACGCCCGCGAGCCGCTCCCCCAGCAGCTCCGGCGCGCCGTCGCCGGTGGCGAACAGGCGGTACATGACCAGGAAGAACGGCGCCTGCAACAGGGCCGGCAGGCAGCCCGCGACCGGGCTGGCCCCGGCGTTGCGGTAGAGCGCGAACACCTCGCTCTGGAGGCGCGCCGGATCGTCGGCGTACCGGCGCTGGAGTTCCCGTACCTCGGGGGCGAGCGCGGTGCGACGCCGCTCCCCGCGGACCTGGGCCACCGTCAGCGGCGAGATCAGCAGCCGGACGCCGACCGTGAACAGGACGATGGCGGCGGCTGTGGCGGCGCCGCCGGTGAGCGGGGCGAGCACGTCGGCGAGCCAGGTGACGACTGTGGCCGCGGCCGAGGCCGCGGAGTGCAACGGTGCGAAGGCGAGCATGGGTGGACCCCTCGATGACGATTCCGGGTGTCCCGGGCGGCGACGTGCCGCGCGGCGGGACGGATGACGACGGAATCGGCCGCGAAAGCCTGGAACGGAGGCCCGCCGACGCGGGCCGGGAGGTGGCTACGCGGCCGAGGGGTGCAGGCCGGGTGCGCGAGGGCGCGGACGCCCCGGCGCGTCCGGGTCGACCTGCCGGGGCACCCCGCGACGGCGGGCGCGAGCGCGCAGCGCGACGGCGAACCGGGTGCCGGGTGACGTGGGCAGCGCGCGGACCCGCAGCGCGAGCAGGGTGGCGAGCAGCAGCGCGGCCACGACGGCCGCACCGGCGAGCAGCCCGGCCGGCCGGTCGGCGACCAGGGCGAGGGCGTACGCCCACGCTCCCGTCAGCACCGCCAGGATCCCCGCCACGCGACCACCCTAGCCCGCGTTGTCACGCCCGGCGGGCCCATGCGCGAACGCGCCCGGCCGACCCGATCGGGCGAACCGGTGCCGACACGCCCGCCGGCACGTTTCCCGAAACGGACACGGTGGGTAACAGGATCTCGACCACGCGGCACGGTGCCGTGAGCGGTCCGGAGAGACGGTGGTGACGATGAGTGGCTCAGTGGCGGAGCGGGAGCGGAGCGCCGCACCGGGCGGAACCGACCTGCTGACAGTCGGCGTCGAGGAGGAGTTCCTGCTCGCCGACCCGCACACCGGGACCGCCGTACCCGCCGTCGACCTCGTGATGGAGCAGGTGCCGGCCGAGCTGCGCGGTCAGGTGGAACGCGAGTTCCAGACCAGCCAGATCGAGATCGGCAGCCCGCCCGGGCTGGAGCTGTCCTCGATCCGGCACTCGCTGTCGATGCTGCGCGCCGAGCTGGCCGACGCGGCCGAGCGTGCGGGCGTACGGCTGCTCGCGATCGGTACCGGACCGGTCGACGGGCCGGTGCCGCCGGTGGTGGACAAGCCGCGCTTCGACCGGATGATCGAGCGGTTCCGGCTGCTGGTGCCCGGTCCCGGCAACAACGGCATGCACATCCACGTCGGCATCCCCGACCCGGACACCGGCGTGCAGGTGCTCAACCACGTCCGGCCGTGGCTGCCGATCCTGCAGGCGGTCACCGCGAACTCCCCGTTCTCCCGGGGCGAGGACACCGGGTACGCGAGCTGGCGCTCGGTGGAGTGGGAACGCTGGCCGTCGGTCGCGCCCACCCCGTTCCTGGAGTCGCACGAGCACTACGAGCGGCTGATCCGGCAGCTCATCGCCAGCGGCGTGATGCTGGACGAGGGAATGCTCTACTGGTACGCCCGGCTCTCCGCCAAGTACCCCACGGTGGAGATCCGCATCGGCGACGTCTGTCCGTCCGTGGACGACGCGGTGCTGGTGGCGGCGCTGGTCCGCGCGCTCGTCGCCACCGCGCTCACCGACATCGCGGCCGGCCGTCCCGCCGTCAACACCGACCACCACCTGCTGGTGGCGGCGCACTGGCGCGCGGCGCACGACGGGCTGGAGGGCGAGGGCGTCGACCTCACCGACGGTGAGCTGCGCCCGGCCTGGGAGCTGCTGGACCGGCTGATCGACCGGCTGCGCCCGGAACTGGAGCGGCACGGCGACCTGGACCGGGTGACCGATCTGCTCGGCGGGCTGCGCCGGCACGGCAGCGGCGCGGCGCGGCAGCGGGCGGTGTTCGCGCGTACCGGCAGCCTCGTCGACGTGGTCGCGGACGTGGCGCGGCAGACCCGTGGCTGAGCGGCCGCACGGCCGTGGCCCGGCGTGACAGGATGGGCGACGTGGCCGAGCGCATGATCGTCATCGGCGGCGACGCCGCCGGCATGTCGGCGGCGTCGCAGGCGCGGCGCCGCCGCCGCGACCGGTCCGACCTGGAGATCGTCGCGTTCGAGCGAGGGCACTTCACCTCCTACTCGGCCTGCGGCATCCCCTACTGGGTGAGCGGCCTGGTGGAGGACCGGGACGAGTTGATCAGCCGCGACCCGCAGACCTTCCGCGACGAGTTCGGCATCGAGGTCCGTACCCGGCACGAGGTCACCGCCATCGACCTGGACCGCCGCGAGGTGACCGCGCGGGACCTGGACGGCGGCGGCGAGGTCCGCGCCGGTTTCGACACCCTGGTGTACGCCACCGGCGCGTCCCCGGTGCAGCCGGACTGGGCGCGCGACGACGTGTCGGGCGTGTTCGGCGTGCAGACGCTGGACGACGGCGCGGCGTTGATCGGCTGGCTCGAACGCGAGCCCCGGCCCCGGCGCGCGGTGGTGGTCGGCGGCGGCTACGTCGGCGTCGAGATGGCCGAGGCGCTGGTGCAGCGCGGGCTCTCCGTCCAACTGGTGGAGCAGGCCGACCAGCCGATGTCGACAGTGGACCCGGACATGGGCGAGCTGGTGGCCGACGCGATGCGCGGCACCGGCATCGCCGTCCGCACCGGCCTCACCGTCACCGGGTTGGAGGAGCGGGACGGGCGGATCTCCGCGGTGGTCACCGACGAGGGGCCGATCCCGGCCGACGTCGTGGTGCTGGGTCTCGGGGTACGCCCCAACACCGCGCTCGCCGAGGCCGCCGGCCTGCCGATCGGTCCCTCCGGCGCGATCCGGACCGACCGCCGGATGCGGGTGCCGGGCGCGTCCGGCGTCTGGGCGGCGGGCGACTGCGTGGAGTCCCTGCACCGGGTCAGCGGCATGCCGGTGCACATCCCGCTCGGCACGCACGCCAACAAGCAGGGCCGGGTGGTCGGCATCAACATCGGCGGCGGGTACGCCACCTTCCCCGGCGTGATCGGCACCGCCGTCACGAAGGTCTGCGAGCTTGAGGTGGGCCGCACCGGGCTGCGCGAGCGGGACGCGCGGGAGGCCGGCTTCGAGTTCGTCACCGTGCTGGCCCAGTCGACGAACCGGGCGGGCTACTACCCGGGCTCCCGGCCGATGACGGTCAAGCTGATCGCCGAGCGGCCCAGCGGGCGGCTGCTCGGGGCGCAGATCGTCGGCTGGTCCGAGGCGGCCAAGCGGATCGACGCGCTGGCCGTGGCGCTGTGGAACGGCATGACAGTGGACGAGATGACAGCGCTCGACCTGGGCTACGCGCCGCCGTACGCCCCGGTCTGGGATCCGGTGCTCATCGCCGCCCGCAAGGCCGTCGACGCGCTCGCCGCCGGCGGCAGATGAGAAGTGTCGGTGGCCGGCGTTAGCGTGTGCGCGCTGTCGCGTTGCCGGTCCGGCACTTCCCCTCGGAGGTAACCCCCCATGTCGCAGGAGACGACCTACCTCGAACTGTCCGAAGTGGACGGTGGAGCGCACAAGTTCTACGAGGTGGTGGTCGACGACACCGCGATGACAGTGCGCTACGGGCGGATCGGCGACCAGGGCCAGGTGAAGACGAGCACCTACCCGGACAACACCCGCGCCCGCGCCGCCGCCGCGAAGAAGATCGGCGAGAAGGTCCGCAAGGGGTACGCCCCGGCGGTGCCCGGCGTACGCCAGAAGCGGACCGTGTCGCGCCGGCAGATCGTCAGCACCCGCTCGACCGCCCGCACCGCCCCGGTCCTCTGGCGGTACGCCTCGGGCGCGCCGGCCTTCGGCATCTTCGTCGACGACCGGCACTGCATGGTCGGCAACGAGCACGGCGTGATCACCACGCTCGACCACGACGCCCGGCTGGTCAACCAGGTCCGGCTCCCCGACGGGGTGAAGTGCATCGTCGCCGACGACGCCTGGGTCTACGCCGGCTGCGACGACGGCAACGTCTACGACCTGTCCGGCAAGGTGCCCCGCGCGGCGTACGCGATCGCGCCGGAGATCGACATCTACTGGCTGGACATCCACGACGGCGTGCTGGGCGTGTCCGACCGCGACGGCGGCATCTCGGCGATCGACCACGAGGACGAGTTCCTCTGGCGCCGGCCGGGGCGGGGCCGGTCGGCGTGGATGGTGCGCTGCGACGCCGACGCGCTCTACCACGGCCACTCGCAGGGGGTCACCGGCTACGACTGGCGCACCGGCCGCGAGCTGTGGCACACCGGCACCGGGGCGGTCCTGTTCGGCTGGCAGGAGCGGGACGCCGTCTTCGCCGGCACCGGCACCCGCGAGGTGGTGCGCCTGCGCAAGGACGGCCGGGCCGAGCAGGTCTACCGCTGCGACTCGGCGGTCTTCTCCTGCGCCACCGCCGAGGGCGGCCGGTACGTGTTCGCCGGCGACAGCGCCTCCTCGATCTACTGCTTCGACCAGGCCGGCAACCGGCTGTGGAAGCTCGGCACCGGCTGCGGCTCGGCGTACTCGATGCAGTACCACGACAACCGGCTCTACGTGGTCACCACGAGCGGCTACCTGGCCTGCATCGACGCGAGCGAGGCGGCGATCCGGGCGGCCGAGGCGGGCAGCGTGCCCGACGTGGTCGACGTCAAGGCGCCGGCCCGGATGCCCGAGACGGCCGCTTGGACGTCGGTCGAGGTGACCACGGACGACCGCGACGGCGTGCTGGTGCAGTGTGTCGAGCAGGGCGGCCGGCTGCGCGTCCACGTCCTCGCCGACGGCTACCGGCGGGACTGGTCGGTGCAGTTCCCCAAGGGCATCCGCGAGCCGGGCGCGCGTTACCTGGTCACCGAGGTCCGCGAGTCCGGCCGGGGCGGCTTCTACCGGGCGTACGGGGACATCCGCCGGCTGCGCTGACGAGACACCGGCCGGGCCGGGCCTGCGGATCGTCGCCGCACCGGTCAGGATGTCCCGATGCGGTGCGACATTCCCGAAGGGCTGCGCTGGGTCGAGCGGACGGAGGCCGGCCGGGCGTGGCTCGCGGAGCTGCCCGGCCGGCTGGCCCACTGCGTCGCGCGGTGGGAGCTGACGGTCGGGCCGCCGTTCGCGTACGCGTTCGCCTCGCTGGCGCTGCCCGCGACGCTGCCGGACGGCACCCGGGCGGTCCTGAAGCTCCAGTACCCGGACGACGACAGCGTCCACGAGGCCACCGCGCTGGCGCACTGGGACGGGCGGGGCGCGATCCGTCTGCTCGCCCACGACGCCGACCGGCGCGCGCTGCTCGTCGAGCGGTGCGACCCCGGCACGCCGCTGCACTCCCTGACGGCCGACGCGGCGCTCGACGTCGCGATCGGCCTGCTGCCGGGGCTCACGGTCCCGGCCGGTGCGCCGTTCACGCCGCTGGCCGAGGAGGCGGCCGGCTGGGCGGAACGGATGCCTGGTAACTGGCGGCGGGCCGGCCGCCCGTACGAGCGGCGCCTGCTCGACGCCGCGCTCGGGCTGCTCGCCGACCTGGCACCGAGCCAGGGCGAGCAGGTGCTGGTCAACCAGGACCTGCACGCCGGCAACGTCCTGGCCGCCGGGCGCGAGCCGTGGCTGGTGATCGACCCGAAGCCGCTGGTCGGCGAGCGGGAGTTCGCTGTGGTGCCGCTCGTGCGCGGCGCGGAGCTGGGTCACTCCCCGGCGGCGGTCCGGCACCGGCTCGACCGGCTCAGCGCCGAGCTGGGCCTGGACCGGAAGCGGGTACGCGGCTGGGCGATCGGGCAGACGGTGGCCTGGAGCATCGGCGGCGACCAGGTGTTCCCCGGCAACGTCGAGGCGGCCCGCTGGCTGCTCGACGAGATGTGACTCAGCCCGCCTGGCAGGTGGGGCACCAGTAGAGGTTGCGTCCCGCGAGCGCGCCCCGGCTGACCGCCGTGCCGCAGACGTGGCAGGGCGCGCCGGGGCGGCGGTAGACGTACACCTCGCCGCCGTGCCGGTCGACGCGCGGCGCGCGGCCGGTCACCTCCGGCAGGTCGGTGTCGCGCACCGTGTCGATCCGGCCCCGCTCGACCGCGCGGGTCATCAGCATCACCAGGTCCGCCCAGAGCTCGGCCCAGCCGGCCGGCGTCAGCTCCCGGCCCGGCAGCAGCGGCGGCAGCCCGGCCCGGAACAGCGCCTCGGTCACGAAGATCAGGCCGGTGCCGGCCACCACCGACTGGTCGAGCAGCAACGCGGCCAGCGGGGTGGGGCTGCGGCGGATCCGCGCGTACGCCCGGTCCGGGTCGGCGTCGGCGCGCAGCGGATCCGGCCCGAGCCGGTCCCGCAGCGCCGCCACCTCGGGCGGCGTCAGCAGCTCGCAGGCGGTTGGGCCGCGCAACTCCAGCCAGTGCCGGTCGCTGTGCAGCCGCAGCCGCACCTGCCCGACCGGGGCGGGCGGCTCCCCCGGCCCGTCGGCGAACTTCCCGTACAGACCCAGGTGTACGTGCAGCGTCAACTCGCCCGCGTAGTGGTGCAGCAGGTGCTTGCCGTACGCCTCGGTGCCGTCCAGGACGGTGCCGCTCAGGCGGGCCGCGCCCTCGGCGAAGCGGCCCTGCGGACTGTCGGCGTGCACCTTGTCGCCCGCGAACAGCTCGGCGTGCCGGGCGGCGAGGCGGTGGATGGAGTGTCCCTCTGGCACGACCGCCAAGCGTAGTCAGCGGACGGCACCGTCGGCGACTTCGGGCGCTGGGACGACATTGAATCGATGTCCGTCGACTGAAAGACTGGCGGCGGTAGCGCTCGGGAGCCATTGCGAGCAGCTCGATCTCGCCGGAGGGACAAGCGCGGGGTGATGCGCCACCCCGGTGCCGGGCAGTCGTCTCCGGCACTCCGCCGTGCCGCCACGGCGGCGACATCGCGGTCCACCACTCCGGCGCCGACCGCCCCCGGCGCCCCCAGCTCGGGAGAGACAGATGCTCCGTACGCTCGGCGCGGCACTGGCCGCCGCCCTCGCCCTGACCGGCCTGGCCGCCTCGGCCGGTGCCGACCGGTCCCCCGCCACCACGACGATGACGCTCGCCTCGGTGGCGACGCCGACCCCGACGCCCACGTTCGCGTGCCCGCCGGCGCTGCCGGTCACCGGCCAGGTGACGGGGGCCACCACGACCAGCGTCAGCATCACCTACTGGATGGTGCTGAGCCCGCCCTGCGGCTACGACCCGCCGCTCCTCATCAGCCTTTTCGCCAGCCGCGAGGACGCCACCGCGTGGCGCGATCCGGTGGCCGAGGCCGTCACCGGGCCGGAACGGTCGGGCACGGTGACCATCGGCGGCCTGGCCACTGGTACCGAGTACTGGTTCCGGTTCGGCGACACCAAGGGCACGCGGGATCCGTACGTGATCGGCGGACCGGCGCGCACGCTGTCGCTCTGCTCCGCGACGGCAACGATCGACAGCAGGTGGGGCGGCGGCTTCGTCGCCACGGTGACGGTGCGCAACGGCGGCACCGAGCCGGTCCCGGGCTGGCTGGTCTCCTGGCGGTGGGCCGGTGACGAGCGCATCCAGTCGGTCTGGGGTGGGGTGGCCGAGGGCTCCGGCCAGGACATCGTGGTCCGTAACGCCTCCTGGAACGGGACGCTGGCGCCCGGCGCGTCGACCACGTTCGGCCTGCTGGTGGCGAGCAGCGCGACGCCTGCCACGATCACGCCGGTCTGCGGGCGGTGACCGGCATGCGGTGGACGGCACGGCACGGCGGCAGCGGCCGTCTCCTCGCGGCAGGGCTGGTGCTCGCCGTGGCCCTCGCGGCGACGGTGCTGGGGCCGCCGGCGGGTGCGCTGGCGGCGCCGGTGACCGTCACCAACGGCACCCAGTTCACCGACACCACCGGCGCCGTGGTGCACGCCCACGGCGGCGGCGTGCTCAAGGTCGGCGACTACTACTACTGGTTCGGCGAGAACCGCAACCCGGACAACACGTTCCGGGCGGTGTCGGTCTACCGCTCGACGGACCTGCGTACCTGGGAGTTCCGCAACAACGTGCTCACCCAGTCGTCGGCGGCCGAACTGCGGGTCGCCAACATCGAGCGGCCGAAGGTCGTCTACAACGCCGGCACCGGCCGGTTCGTGATGTGGATGCACAAGGAGAACGGGTCCGACTACAACGAGGCGCGGGCCGCCGTCGCCTCGTCGGCCACGGTGGACGGCAACTACACCTACCACGGCAGCTTCCGGCCGCTCGGGCAGCACATGTCGCGCGACATCACGCTCTACGACGACAACGGCACCGCGTACATGATCTCGGCCGCCGACGACAACTACGACCTGCACATCTACCGGCTCACGTCGGACTACCTGAACGTCGCCGCTCTGGTGGGCAACTTCTGGGACGGCGCGCACCGGGAGGCGCCGGCGATGTTCAAGCGGGGCAGCACCTACTTCCTGCTGACCTCGGGGGCGACGGGCTGGAGCCCGAACCAGGCCCGGTACGCCACCGCGCCGAGCATCTCGGGACCGTGGAGCGGCTGGACCGACGTGGGCAACGGCACCACGTTCAACTCCCAGCCGGCCTTCGTGCTGCCGATCCAGGGCACGTCCGGCACCGGCTACCTCTATCTGGGTGACCGGTGGGCGGGTGCCTGGGGCGGCCCGGCCAACGACTCCCAGTACGTGTGGCTGCCGATCAGCTTCCCGACCGCCACCAGCATGAGCCTGACCTGGTATCCGTCCGTCACAGTCGACACCGCGGCGGGCACCGTCACCGGCAACTCGCCCGCGTACCAGCGCGTCACGGCCCGGCACAGCGGCCGGGTGCTCGACGTGATCAACGGCTCCACCGCGAACAACGCCGAGGTCAAGCAGTGGAGCTGGAACGGCGGCGGCAACCAGAGGTGGGAGTTCCAGGACGCCGGCGGCGGCTGGTTCCGCCTCGTCAACGCCGCGAGCGGCAAGTGCCTGGACGTCGCGAACGCGTCCACCGCCGACGGCGCCAACATCATCCAGTACACCTGCGGCAGCGGCGCCAACCAGCAGTGGCAGTGGGCCGCGCTCGGCGGCTGGTTCCAGCTGCGGGCCCGGCACAGCGGAAAGTGCCTGGACGTGGTGAACGCCGGCACCGGCGACGGCGCGGACGTCCAGCAGTACACCTGCGGTGCGGGCACCAACCAGCAGTGGTCACGCACCGTGTCCTGACCGCCGACGATCTCCGCACGCTCCGATGCCGGTCGTCGGAGCGTGCGGAGCGGGCCGCGGGTGTCGATTTCGGCACACCTGGGTACTTCCTGCATGTCATGCGCGGCCTCCGCGCCTGGATCAGGAGGTGCCATCGTGAAGATCCTGTCCCGCCGGAACTCTCCGGCGACCGATACCAACGGCGACGGCGTGGTCGACGAGCGCGACCGGACCGCCGAGCAGCCGGCCGACCGGCCGGTGGTCACCGACCGCGACGAGGAGCGGACCACGTACCGCAGCGCCGCCACGGCGACCGACGACGAGCGCGCCCGGGACGCGGCGACCGACCGGGACGCCCGCGACCTCGACGCGAAGACGGCCGGCGACGGCCGGACGGCGGCCACCACGACCGACGGCCGGATCGCGACGGCCGACGACGAGCGGGACGCGGAGGCGCGGCGGAGGGCCGCGGACCGGGCCGCGGCGGCGCGCGCGGTCACCGGCCGGCGGGCCGACGCCGACACGCGGACCGCTCCGGTGACCGACGCCCGGACCGTCGGCCCGACGCCCGCCGCCGAGCGCACCGTCGACCTGGACCGTGACGGCCGCCCGGACCGCACCGGCCTCGACCGCGACGGCCGCACCGACCTGGACCGGGACGGCCGGCCCGACGGTACGGACGCAGACCGCGACGGCCGGGTGGACCGGCCGGAGCCCTACACCACCAAGCGTCCCCGGGCCAGCCTGCTCGCCACGCTCGGCCTGATCGTCTCGGTGGTCGGGGCGCTGTTCGTGCTCTCCGGCACGCTCGCCGGGTACGGCATCGGCGTCGGCGCGGCCGGCGCGGTGCTCGCCGTGCTGGGCCTGATCGCCACCCGCCGCCGGCACGTGGCGGGCAAGACCGACGCGCTCATCGGCATCGCGGTCGGCCTGGCCGCCGTGGTGCTCGGCATCGTGGCGATGACCGGCCAGTTCGACTGGCCCACCACCGACGGCGACTGGGTGGGCCGGTTCCGCGAGTGGCTTGACTCACAGTTTGGCAACTGGTTCTGACGGGCACTGTCCCGATCGCCGACGCGGGGCGTCGGCAGCCTGATCAGCTCCGGTGGTTCACCGGCCGGGCAACACCTCTTTCGGGGGCGGCGGTTCGCCGCCCCCGAAGTGTGTCCGGCGTCGACGCAATGATCGCTCACCGCTGACCGATTCAACGCAACGATTCGCTGCTCAACGCAACTTCTCGCGGTGGATGTCGTCTACCCGGGCCGCATAACGTTGGACCACGGCGCCAGCCCGTGGGCCGACCGTGGCCGGGCGCGCCCGACACTGGGAGCACGACATGACGATGGACGCCATCCGCCAGCGCTTTCTGATGTGCCGGCCGACGTACTTCGCCGTCGACTACGCGATCAACCCGTGGATGGACCCCACCGCCCCGGTCGACGCCGACCTGGCGGTCCGGCAGTGGGAGCAGCTTCGGCGCACGTACCTCGACCTGGGCCACGAGGTCGACCTGATCGAGCCGGTCGCCGGCCTGCCGGACATGGTCTTCGCCGCGAACGGCGGCACCGTGATCGACGGCAAGGCCATGGCGGTGCAGTTCCGCGACCCGCAGCGCGCCGACGAGGCGCCCGCGTACCGGGCCTGGTTCGAGGGCGCCGGCTTCGAGATGTACGACCCGAAGCACGTCAACGAGGGCGAGGGCGACGTCCTGCTGGCCGGCGACCACCTGCTCGCCGGCACCGGGTTCCGCACCGCGCACGCGTCGCACGCGCAGCTCCAGGAGGTCTTCGGCTACCCGGTGATCACCATGCAGCTCGTGGACCCCCGCTTCTACCACCTGGACACCGCGCTGACGGTGCTCGACGAGCGCACCGTGGCGTACCTGCCGGAGGCCTTCTCCCCCGGCAGCCGGGCGGTGCTGCGCCGGCTGTTCCCGGACGCGATCCACGCCACCATGGCCGACGCCGAGGTGCTGGGCCTGAACGCGGTGAGCGACGGGCGGCACGTGGTGCTGCCCGCGCAGGCCACCGACCTGGCCGCGAAGCTGCGCGACCGGGGCTACGAGACCATCGGGATCGACCTGTCCGAGCTGCGCAAGGCCGGCGGCGGACCGAAGTGCTGCACGTTGCGACTCCGTCAGGGAAAGGCGAGCAAGTGATCATCGACGATATGCTGCGGACTCCGTCCGCGGTCCGGGACGCGGAGCGTCACACGGCGCACAACTACCACCCGCTGCCCGTGGTGATCTCGTCGGCCGAGGGCGCCTGGCTGACCGACGTGGACGGCCGCCGCTACCTGGACTGCCTGGCGGGATACTCGGCGCTGAACTTCGGCCACCGGCACCCGAAGCTGATCGAGGCCGCGCACGCGCAGCTCGACCGGCTCACGCTGACCAGCCGCGCGTTCATCCACGACCAGTTCGCCGACTTCTGCCGCGAGCTGGCCGCGCTGTGCGGCAAGGACCTGGTGCTGCCGATGAACACCGGCGCCGAGGCGGTCGAGACCGGCATCAAGGTCGCCCGCAAGTGGGGCTACCAGGTCAAGGGCGTCACGCCGGGCCAGGCCAACATCGTGGTGGCGGAGGGCAACTTCCACGGCCGTACGACCACGATCGTCAGCTTCTCCACCGACGAGGACGCGCGCGCCGACTTCGGGCCGTACACCCCGGGTTTCACAGTGGTCCCCTACGGCGACCTGGACGCGCTCACCGCCGCGATCGACGAGAACACGGTGGCCGTGCTGCTGGAGCCGATCCAGGGTGAGCAGGGCGTCGTGGTGCCGCCGGAGGGCTACCTGCCGGGCGTGCGCCGGGTCTGCACCGAGCGCAACGTGCTGTTCGTCGCCGACGAGATCCAGTCGGGCCTGGGGCGTACCGGCGCGACGTTCGCCTGCGAGCACGAGGGCGTCGAGCCGGACATGTACCTGCTGGGCAAGGCGCTCGGCGGCGGCATCGTGCCGGTGTCGGCGGTGGCCGCGAACCGCGACGTGCTGGGTGTGCTCCAGCCCGGTCAGCACGGCTCGACGTTCGGCGGCAACCCGCTGGCCTGCGCGGTCGCGACCGAGGTGGTCCGGCTGCTCGCCACCGGCGAGTTCCAGCGCCGTTCGGCCGAGCTGGGCGAACGGCTGCACGCCGGGCTGCGCGGCCTGATCGGCAAGGGCCTGGTGGCGGTACGCGGTCGCGGGCTGTGGGCCGGGCTGGACATCGACCCGGCGCTGATGACCGGCCGGCAGGCGTGCGAGCGGCTGATGGAGCGGGGCGTGCTCGCCAAGGACACGCACGGCTCGACCATCCGGCTCGCCCCGCCGCTGGTGATCACCGCCGACGAGATCGACCACGCGGTGGCGCAGCTCGCCGCCGTGCTGGCCGGCTGAGGCCGTACGCGACGAGGCTCACTCCGTACGCGAGAAGGCGCCGGGACCGCGACGGTCCCGGCGCCTTCGCACGTGCGGTCAGGGACGCGGCAGCCGCATCGCCATGGTCGGCGCCTCGGCCATCACCGAGTTCGGGGTGTACTTCGCGTCGCTGCTCATGTCGTCGGCGCGGCCCACCTGCACGCCCGGGTACAGCTCGATCAGGTCGCCCTCGGCGAGCACCCGGGACTGCTGCGGCGCCAGCGCGAGCCGCTCCTGTTCGGCCATCGAGCCACCCGGGCGTACGCCGGAGCCGTTGGTGCTGGTGTCGGTGACCACCACCTCGCCCACCCGCAGCTCCAGGCGGATGTGGCTGCGGCTGATCCAGCGCCGGGCCTCGTCGTTGAGCCACTGGCCGAGCGTCACCCCGCCCGGCCCGTCCGGCGCCCGGCCGACCGCCACCGGCTCGGTCTCGGTGAGCGCGAACCGCTTGCGGACCAGCCCGCCGATGCGCACGGCGAGCACAGCGGTACGCGGGCGCGGGCCGGCGTCGGAGAGCCGCGCGCCGTGCCGGGGGCAGGTCGGCGCGCCGGTACGCAGCGTGGGCGGCGGCTGCTCGGCCGGCACCCGGTCCACGGCGGCCAGGTCGGCGAACGCGCCGCCGCCCCCGCCGCCGCCGAACAGCGCGCAGCCCGGCTCGGGGCAGCGCCACTTCCGGGAGAGCACCTTGACCCCGGCCGGCGATCGACTGCCGGTGGCCGGGTCCTGGCCGCCGCCGACGTGCGCGATGAAGACCGGCCCGCCGGCGCCGGGCACCGGGGCGAGCACCCGGCCCGCCTGCCCGATCCACGGGTACCGCCCGACGAGCCCGTCCAGCCGCGCCCGGGTGAGCACCGGAAGGCCGAGCAGGTCGGCCACCTCCAGCATCCGGTCACCGGGCTGGTCGAGCACCTCCACCAGGCCGTCGTCGGCCCACCGACGCACCACCATCCGCTCGTTGGAGGTCAGGTCGGCGTCGGACAGCAGCGCCCGGTGCACGATCGCGTAGACCGGGACGCTGTCCTCGCCGATCTGCCGGGACAGCGCGTCGATCACCATGCCGAGCCGCAGCAGGCTGGCCGGACGGCCGCCGTCCAGGTTCTGCCAGCGGATGACCTCGGCCAGGTCGACCACGGCCCGGGCCAGCGACGGGTCGGTGCAGACCCGACCCTCGATGGCGTCGAGCACCTTGCTGATCTCGAATCTCATGCCGCAGCTCCGCACGATGTCGTCCCGTGACGCGGCCGGGGCCGGTCGGCCCGCCGCGCCGCGCGCCACCACCGTGGCGCGCCCTCCACCATGCGACGACCCTACCGGCAGCCGGTCGGGTCAGCCCGCGCGCAGCGGCCGGCCCACGTCGTGCAGGTGCGCCAGAGCCTGCCGGTACGACTCGAACAGCCCGGTCTCCGCGTACGGGACGCCCTGCTCGGCGCAGTACGCCATGACGAGCGGCCGGGCCCGGCGCAGGTTGGCGCGCGGCATGTTCGGGAACAGGTGGTGCTCGATCTGGTAGTTGAGCCCGCCCAGCGCCAGGTCGACGAACCGGCCGCCGCGGACGTTGCGCGAGGTCAGCACCTGCTTGCGCAGGTAGTCCAGCTCGTCGTCGGCGGTGGGCATCGGCATCCCCTTGTGGTTCGGGGCGAACGAGCAGCCCATGTAGAGCCCCCAGAGCCCCTGGTGCACGGCGACGAACAGCAGCGCCTTGGCCGGGGACATGACCGCGAACAGCAGACCGAGGTAGCCGGCGGCGTGCGCGGCGAGCAGCAGCGCCTCCACCGCCCGGTGCCGCATCGGCACCCGCCACCGCCCGTCCGGCTCCCGGCCGACGAGTGCCTGCACGCTCGCCACGTGCAGCGCCAGCCCTTCCAGCAGGAGCAGCGGGAAGAACAGCCACGCCTGGCGCCGGGCCATCCACCGGCTCAGGCCGCGCGTCGCCGTGGCCTGCTCGTACGTCCAGACCAGCGCGCCCGCGCCGACGTCCGGGTCCTCGTCGGTGTGGTTCGGGTTGGCGTGGTGCCGGTTGTGCTTGTCCACCCACCAGCCGTAGCTGAGCCCGACCGCCAGGTTGCCGGCGACCAGTCCGGCCGCCTCGCTCGGCCCGCGCCGGCGGAACATCTGCCGGTGCCCGGCGTCGTGGCCGAGGAACGCCACCTGCGTGGTGGCCACCGCCATCACCACGGCCAGCGGCACCTGCCACCACGAGTCGCCGACGAGCGCCACCACGAGCCAGCCGGTCAGGAACGCGCCGAGCGTGAGCGCGATCCGCAGCGCGTACCGGCCGGGCCGCCGCTCGAGCAGTCCCGCCTCGGCGACCCGGCGGGACAGCCGCGCGTAGTCGCTGCCCCGCCGTGCCGCGGGTTCCGTCGACGTGGAAGTAGTCATGTCTCCCCCGATGCCGCGAGCCACGCTCCGTACGCGACTCTCCGTCACCGATTCTTGCGATGATCGTCGCCCTGGGTAATCCCGCAGACCCCCGGCTCCGGGGTGGTGCTGTCCCTACCCCTCCGGGCCGGAGCACCGCAAACGATCTTCGTCACATCGTCGCGAACCCTGCCGCCGGTGGGCGCACCCCCTCTGACCAGCTAATCTGTACGTAAAGATGAGGGCCATTCATCCGAACGGCCGAGGTGCAGGCCGCACGATGATCGACAGACGGGAGACAGCGCGGTGCGTGGATTGACGGACAAGGTGGTGTTGGTGACGGGCGGCGGCTTCAGCCCGGACCAGGTCGGCTCCGGACTCGGCATGTCCATGTGCGTCGAGCTGGCCGCCGAGGGCGCGAAGGTGGTCGTCTCCGACCTCTCCCTGGAGCGCGCCGAGGCGACGGTCACGCGCGTCAAGGAAGCCGGCGGCGACGCGGTCGCGGTGGCGGCCGACGTCACCGACGAGGACTCGGTCCGCGCCATGGTGAGCGCCGCCCTCGACGCGTACGGGCGCATCGACGTGCTGGTGAACAACGCCGGGGTGTTCGGCGCGTACGTGCCGCTGCTGGAGATCGAGAACAACCAGTGGGACCGCGTCATGGAGGTCGACCTGAAGGGCGTCTTCCTCGCCACGAAGGCCACGCTGCCGCACATGCTGGAGCACGGCAAGGGTGTGGTGATCAACGTGTCGTCGGCGTCCGGCGTGGTCGCCAGCGAGGTCGGCGCGGAGTACACCACCGCCAAGCACGGCGTCATCGGGCTCACCAAGCAGATCGCCTACGACTACGGCCACCAGGGCATCCGCGCGGTCGGCATCGGCCCCGGCGTGATCAAGACCGCCGCCTTCGAGGGTGCGGAGATCACCAGCGACTTCCCGTTCTACGACCTGACCATGCAGGCGCCCGCCGGCCGGTACGGCGAGCCGCACGAGATCGCCCGCGCGGTCTGCTTCCTCGCCAGCGACGACGCGTCCTTCATCCACGGCCACACCATCCCGGTCGACGGTGGTTCGCCGATCAGGTGAGACGCACCGGTGCCATCCGAGCCCGGTTCCCGGTCGCGGAAGCCGGGTGGCGTCTCGTTCAGACGCCACCCGGCCCGCGAGCCACGGCGAACTCTTCTGCTACGCGCTATCCGTCGAAGCTGGACAACGTCCTGTTCGCAGCCTCCACCACCGCCGGCCAACCAGGTGCCCGCAGGTAGGCTTCGTCAGGAAGCTCGGTGCCACACTCGTCGAACAGCGAATCGAGCGCCTGCGCCAATCCCCGCAGTGCATCAGCTTCCTCCTGAGATCTGAGGTAGATGCCGATCGCTGCATCCGGATCCTCCAGGACCTGCGTGTCGTCGTAAAGGATATGGATGCGATGGGTGAACTCGTCGTATCCGCCGGGCGGCAGTTCCCTTCGAACCCATGCCGACCACTGATAAGCCGGGTCTGCCAGGGCTTTGACGGCCCGAACCATCTCGTTCCTCAAGTCAGGGAACCGGACCTCACTCATGGCTTGCTCCAGGACGACCAGCCTCGCCACTCGCTGAGAGGGATATGGGCGTTCGTCGGATCTTGCTCAATGGCACACGCCCTTCTTTGTTCGCCCTGCCGGCACCCACGCCGGCCCCGCTACGCGTTGAGCTCTCGGGACCCGCTTTCCCTGCCCCCTTCGCGGCGTCGATGTTACGGAGCAATAATTGCCGTCGATCAATTTTGACGCGACGAAGCCCTCTCACCACTGTGGGTGAGAGGGCTTCGTCGCTCGGCTCAACCGAGCCGGGCGACGGCGTCGCGCAGCCGGACCACGTCGCGCCGGCGCCGCTCGTAGGTGGCGGCCAGCCCGATCAGCAGCAGCCCGCCGAGGCCGAGGAAGATCCAGCGCGGCAGCAGGTCCCAGCCCCGGGCCAACTCGTGCAGCGCCAGCGGCACCAGCGTGGCCGCACCCAGCACCACCGGCGCCTGCCAGCGCCGGGCCGCCCCGGCGAACACCACTGCCACTGCCGCCGCGCCGAGCGCCAGCCGCCGCCACGGCTGCGGCTCACCGAGGACCAGCACCGACACCAGGCTCGGCAGCAACGCCGCGCCGAGCCCGGGGCCGAGCGCCAGCCAGCTGGTCAGCCCGGGCCGGTGCCGCAGCGCCAGCACCCCGGCGCCCAGGGCGAGCGCCGCCGCCGGCAGCGTGTACGCCTCCAGCACGACCACCCCGCGCGCGGCGAGCACCAGCCAGCCGCCGACCAGCTCGCTGCCCGCGGCCACCGCCGCCAGCGCGCGACGCCCGGCCGGCGACTCGCCCCGGCGCAGCACCCGGACCGCGACGGCCACGCCCCACAGCACGCAGACCGCCGCCGCGTGCCGCAACGAGCCGCTCGCGAGCAGCAGCGCGAGCAGCGCCACGGCCTGCGCCGCCGCCTCCAGCGCCCACGCGCCGGCCCGCTCTGCGCCGACGCCGTCCGGGCCGCCCGATCGGATCAGCCGCAGCAGTGGCGCCGCGTGCAGCGTCACGGCCGCGACGGCGAGGACCGCGAAGGCTCCGGTACGCAGCGGCTGGCCGGCCGTGAGTGACGCGACGACAGCGAACCCGGTGGCCGCCGTGACGGCGCCCAGCCACCCCACGATCCGGACCACCGCCGGCCGTCCGGCCACCCCTGTCACCGCACCGGCCACCACCAGCACACCGAGCGCGGCGAGCGTCGCGGCGCGGGTGGCGAGCAGGCCGCCGAACCCGGGAACGGCCAGCACCACGCCCAGCGGCACGAGCACCGCGCGGTGCGCACCGGTGAGCGCGGCGGCCAGCAGCGCGGCCAGCCCGATCCCGAACGCCACAGCCGGCACCACCGGCCACGGCGCCCCGGCCGCCTCCGCCAGCACGGGCAGCGCCACCGCGCCGAACGGCGACGCGGCGAGCCACCACGCGACGCGGTGATCCGTCGCGGCGTACGCCCCGGCGGCGGCACCCAGGAGCAGCAGCACCAGCCCGGCGCGGGCGGTCTCGGCGGACGCCGTCGCGGCGGCGGGCACCCCGGCCCCGGGCCGCACCGGCAGGTTCGCGAACACCAGCAGCACGGTCCGCGCGCCGGCCAGCAGAGCCAATCCGGCAAGCGCGGCACCCACCGCACGCGGCGCGGCCGCCGGCCGGGAGCCGGCACCGGCGGCGAGCGCCAGCAGCACCCCCACCGCGGCGTACAGCGCCACCGGTTCCCCGCCCGGCGCGACGAGCGGCCCGAGGCCGACCCCGGCGAGCGCCACGGCGAGCCCCGTCGAGGCGTACCCGCTCAGGTCGGTCCACAGGCGACGGACGGCGAGGACGACGACCACCGGCACCACGACGGCGGCGGTCGCACCGCGCAGCTGCCACCAGGCCGGCGCGCCGAGGCCGAGCAGCGCGACCGCCACGCCCGCCGGTACGGCGATCAGCGCCACCGCGAGCGCGACGCCGCCGACGACCGGCTGCGCGCCCTGTCCGCGCCGGCCCAGCGTGGCGAGCGCCGCGCCGAGCACCACCGTGACGGCGAGTACGGCGACGGCACTGGCCGGGGCGGCGCAGCCGACCAGCAGCGCGTGCCCGAGCAGCACCGCCCCGGCCGACGCGGCGGCCGGCACGACGACCCGTCCCCCGCGCGGCCGGACCACCGCCGCCAGCAGCAGCGCGGTGGCCGCCGCGAGGTCCACGACCAGCACCAGCGGCCACGGCGTCACCGTCACGGCCGGCACCGCGAGGGCGACCAGCCCGGCGGCCGCCACGCCGGCGAGCGGCCGGACGGCCCGGGGCGTCAGCAGCGCGACCGCCCCGGCGGTCAGCAGCAGGGCCACCGGGAGCTGCCAGCCCCAGGACGGAACCGGCACGTCCCGGCCGCCCTGCCAGGCCGGGAAGCCGGCAGTCGCGGTGGCCGCGCCGACCATGCCGGTGAGCACGACCGTGACCTGGCCCAGCGCGGCGGCCACGGCGAGCGCGCCCACGAGCGGGCCGGTCCGGACCGGCGCCGGCAGCGCCCGGACCGCACCGGCGAGCGCCGCCACCACCAGGCCGGCGGCGAGCAGCAGCAGACCGGGACGCAGCTCGCCGACCGGCCGGACCAACGCGACCGCGAGCACCGGCACCAGCAGCCCGGCGGCCGTCCCGCGCCAGAGGCGGCCACCGGCGGCGAGCGCGCCGGCGACCACTGCCAGCGCCACCACCAGCAGCGGACCGCCGGCCAGCAGCGGGGTACCCGCCGCGTGGCCGAGCGCCAGCGGCACCAGCGCGCAGCCGGCCGCCAGGACCAGCGCCACGCCGTGCCCGGTCCAGCCCAGCACCCGCCCGGCCACCAGCGCCGCGCGCGTGCCGGAGGTACGGCGGCGCAGCGCGACCACCACCGCGAGGTCGCCGAGCGCCACGGCGGTCAGCACCAGCGCCCAGCCGGCGGCAGTCGGCCGGAACGCCGCAGCGGCCAGCGGCAGCACCGGCTGCGCGAGCAGCCACGCCGCGAACCAGGGTGCGGTGAGGCGGCTGACCAGGGCGTACCCGGCCGCCACCGCCGCACCGATCGCCGTCACCAGCGCCGCGTACCGGCTGCCGGGCAGGCCGGTCACCCCGAACAGGTCCACCGACCAGGCGGCGTACCCGTCCAGGACCACCAGGAGCAGCGCCACCGAGGCGAGCGTCTCGGCGGTGCCGCGCAGCCCGCGCGCCCGGGCGACGAGCGGCGCGACCAGGGCGAGCGCGGTGACGGCGAGCAGGATCAGCGCCCGGCCGGCCACCCCGAACGTGGCCCACGCGACGGCGGTGAACACCACGGCGGCGGTGCCGAGCAGCAGTCCACCGAGGACGAACAGCAGGCCCTGGACCGCGCGGGTGGAGGTCTCCGCGCCGCCGGGGCGTACCGCGGGGGTGGGTGGAACCGGAACCGGACGCGGCGGCGTCGGCGCCGGCAGCGGCGCGGGACCGGCGGCGCGCGGCGCGGGGATCTCCTGGCGGATCCGGGCGGCCAGCGCCGCCCGCCGCTGCCGGGCCGTGACCAGCCGGCCGGACAGATCCTGGTACGCGAGCCGGGCCGCCTCGACGCGCGGCGCCAGCTCGGCGATCTCCCGGTCCAGCCGGACCACCTCGGCGGCGGGCGGGTAGGGCGGACGGCCGCAGGTGCGGCAGCCGGCGACGAGGTCGGCCGGGGCGCCGCAACCGGGGCAGGGGTAGCCGGTGTTCTCCACCCCGCCAGCTTCGTCAGCGGCGGGGCGGACGGACAGAGTAGGAGTACCTAGGGCCGGGTCTGCTCGTGTACCCAGGTGGTGTACGCGGGGTTGCCGCTGTCCTCCCGGCTGACCAGGATCTCCGGCACCTCGTACGGGTGGTTGGCGCGGAGCTGGTCGACCAGGGCGTCGACCCGGTCCGGTGCGGTCTTGAACCGTACCTGCCACTCGGCGGTGGTCTGGATCGCCGACTGCCACCAGTAGGTGCTGTCCACCGGGCCGCCGACCTGGGCGCAGGCCGCGAGCCGGCCGGCGACGGCCGCGGCCGCCAGCACGTCCGCCACCCCGCGGGCGTCCACCACAGTCGTCACCACGCAGATCTGGTCCACCAGCGCACCCTACGCGGCGGACCTGGCACCGCGCTGAACACGCGCGGCGATTCCGCTCAGGCGTCGTCGGCCGCGCCGTTGCGGTTGGCCGCGATCCAGGTGTCGATGCGGGCCCACCAGTCGAACAGCCAGTCGATGCGTTCCTGCTCGCCGGTCGGGACCTCCTCCGGCGGCACCGACCAGAACCGCATCACGATCCGCTTGTCCATCGGCAGCTCGCGCCACACGTCCGCGACGGTGAGCATCTGGTCCAGGCCGGTGTGCGCCACGAAGATCACCCCGGCGTCCGGCGCGGCGTCGAGCGCGGCGAGCAGCCCGCCCGGCTGCGGGGCGAGCACGTGCTGCATCCGCTCGGCCCGCCGCGCCATCCGTTCCAGGCCGAGCGACCGCAGCCGGTCGATCGCGCGCAGCCGCCGCGACGGGGTGAAGTTGCCGCCCTCCGGGAAGATCACGAAGGCGTCGTCGTCGTCCAGGCCGGTGGCCAGGTGCGCGATCTGCCGCACCACCGAGCCCCGCCCGTCCGGCCCGGCCGCGATGAACCGGTTGGGCAACCGGTTGAGCAGCACGTCGATGGCCGGATCCCACTGGAGCGTCTCCTTGAGCACGATCCGGGGTTCCCGCTTGAACCAGTTCACCAGCGCGTGGATCAGGATGAACGAGTCGCCCGGCCCGGCGTGCCGGCAGACCACCAGTTCGGGGCGGCCCGGCAGGGCGGTGTCCGGGTCGGTGCCGACCACGTCGATGCTCAGCCGCAGCGTCCACCGGGCCTGCCAGAACATGAACCGCAGGAACCAGCCGGCCAGCACGTAGTGGGCCCGCTGGAGGGCCGGCGCGCGCTTGTACGCGCCGAAGCCCGAGGCGAGCCAGAGCAGGAACAGGGCGAGCAGCGCGGCGGCGTCCCAGACCAGGTAGACGGTGCCGATCCAGAGCAGCCGCAGCGGGCGCAGCCGTCCCGGCACCAGCGGGGACGCGGCGAGCGCCAGCAGCGCCCAGCCGGGCAGCGTGGTCACCACGAGGACGGCCAGCAGCACCACTCCAGGAGCGAGCACCAGCCGGCGTAGCCAGCGGGGCGGCAGCGGCATTCAGCGCTCCAGCGCGGTGTCCAGGTATCGGCGGGAGGCAGTGTACGCCCGGCTGATCCGCCGTCCCACCGCCGCCGTGTCCCGGTACGCCCACGGGCTGTCGTCGCGCGGCTCCAGCCCGCCGGTGGGCAGCACGTGCACCTCGACGTCCTCGGGCAGTGCCGCCATCTCCCGCGCGAACCGGTGCCGGCGGGCGATCTCGAACGCCACCTGGGCGATCTCCCAGGGGCGGCGCGGCGGGCTCAGCTCGCGTTCGATCCGGCCCACCTGGAGTACGAAGATCTGCTTCGCGCCGAGCAGGACCGCCTCGCCGACCGGGATCGAGTTGACCACCCCGCCGTCGATGTAGTGCTGACCGTCGATCTGGGTCGGGGGCAGCAGACCGGGCACCGAGGCGGACGCGAGCACCGCCGGCACCAGCGGTCCGGTGTGGAACCAGTGCTCGGCGGCACGCTCGATGTTCGCGGCGCAGCAGCGGAACGGCACGGCCAGGTCGGCGAAGGTGGTCTCCTCGCCCAGCGTGCTCTCCAGCAGGCGGTACAGCGGGCGGGGCGAGTGCAGGTGGGTACGGGCGGCGAACCGGCGCAGCTGCCGGGCGACCGAGTCGCCGTACACCTCGCTGGCCTCGGGTGACGCCCAGAGCCGGACCAGCCGGTCGGTGACCGCCTCGGTCGGGTCGGCGGCGACCAGGGCGCCGTTGACCGCGCCGATCGACGTGCCCAGCACCAGGTCGGGTTTGATCCGCGCGCGGAACAGGGCACGCAGCATCCCCACCTCGACCGCGCCGAGCACTCCCCCGCCGCCGAGCACGAACGCCACCGGACCCGCTGCCATGCGTTCATCCTGGCACGCGGCCCACAATCGGCCGGGCGGGCCGTCCCCGCTGGTCCCGGCCGTCACCGCGAGCCATCGCTGATGCGCGCCGCGCAATCGGCTCCGCGGGGACTGTTGACAGGTAAGACACATTCACGCAACCTGATAGCGCTCCCGAGCCCAGGCAGGTGCGAGCTGATGGCGACACTCCAGGCCGGCCGTCTGCTGGCCCGGCGGTACCGGCTCATCGACCGGATCGGCGCCGGTGGCATGTCGGTGATCTGGCGTGCCCGCGACGAGGTGCTCGACCGGGTGGTGGCGGTGAAGGTGCTCGCCCCCTCGCTCGCCGCCGACGCGCGGTTCCGCGACATGGTGCGCGAGGAGGCCCGCTCGGCCGCCCAGCTCGACCATCCGCACGTCACCGCCGTGCACGACTACGGCGAGACGGTGGCCCCGGACGGCTCGATCACCTCGTTCGTGGTGATGGAGCTGCTCAGCGGCGAGGAGCTGGAACACCTGCTGACCCAGGGGCCGCTGCCCTGGCCGACGGCGGTGGAGACCGGCGCGCAGGTGGCCGAGGCGCTGGCCGCGGCACACCGGCTCGGCATCGTGCACCGCGACGTGACCCCGGCCAACGTGATGATGACCGCCACCGGCGCGAAGGTGCTCGACTTCGGCATCGCCACCCGGATCGGCACGCCGGACGACGACGAGGACGGCGGCACGTTCGGCACCCCGGCGTACGTGGCCCCGGAACGGCTCGACGGCGCGCCCGCCCAGCCCGCCACCGACGTGTACTCGCTCGGCGTGCTGCTGTTCGAGACGCTGACCGGGCAGCCGCCGTACCCGGCGGAGACCTGGGAGCAACTGAGCGCGGCGCTGGCGGACAGCCCGGAGCCCACACTGGACGACGTACCGGGGCTGCCCGGCCCGGTCGCGGAGATCTGCCTGCGCTGCCTGGCCCGCGACCCGCGTCGCCGGCCCACCGCGCGCCGGGTCGCCGCCGTGCTGCGCGACCAGATGCTGCCCGCGGACCCGCAGGCGGCCACCATGCTGGCGCCGACCATGACGCTGCCCGCCCTGACCTCCCCGCCGCCGGCCGGCCCGGCCGCGCCGCCGGCCCCGGACCAGGTTCCCGCCGCGCCGCCGGTCCCGGAATCGGGGCAGGTTCCCGCCGCGCCGCCGGTTCCGGAGCCGGGACAGGTCCCCGACGCGCCGCCGGTCCCGGCCGCCGCGCCGGGCCGGCGCCGGACCCTCACGCTGGCGGCCGTCGGCGTCGCAGTGGTCGCCGCGGCGGTGCTGCTGGCATCCGCGCTGACACCGGACCGGCCCGCCGGCCCCCGGGTGCTGCCGACCGCCGGGCCGGTACAGCCGTCGACCGCCGAACCGCCGGTGGCCGAGGCGCCGGCCACCACGCCGCCGGCCGCGCCGACTACTCCGCCGTCGACGGGCGGCGCCCGCCCGCCGGCCGCCGGTCAGGCCGACGCCGCCGAACGGGTGGACGGGCTGATCGAGGCCGGGCTGACCGAGGGCCAGATCCGCGAGGACGTCGGGGTGGACCTGCGGAACCTGCTGCGCAACGCGGTCGCCGCGAACGGCGAGACCGAGGTGACCGCCGCCGTGGACCGGCTCCGCGGCAAGATCGACGAGCGTCGCCGCGAGGGCAGCATCAGCCCCGGGTACGCGCGGCGACTCGATGCCGCAGCGGCGGAACTCGTGGCGGGGCAGACCTGACGGGTCAGCCGACGGCCGGCGCGACCGTCCGGGGTGCCCGTGCGGGCTTCCGCGCGGCCAGGAAGCCCCGGTAGACCGCCTCGTAGTCGGCGGCCATCCGCTCCACCGAGAAGTTCTCCGCCACGTGCGCCACGCAGTCCGCCGGGTCCAGGTCCGCCGCCGCCCGCAACGCCGCCGGCAGCTCGCCCGGGTCGTCGCAGACGAAACCGGTGACCCCGTCACGGACCAGCTCCGGCACCGCGCCCCGGCCCAGCGCCACCACGGGCGTACCGGTCGCCATCGCCTCCACCATCACCATGCCGAACGGCTCCGCCCACTGGATCGGCATGATCAGGCAGCGGGCGTCCAGCAGCATCCGCAGCGCGGTCGCCCGGTCGGCGTTCACCACGGGCGTCACGTCGTCGCCGAGCAGCGGCCGGACCACCTGCTCCAGGTAGCGGCGCTCGGCCGGCTCGTTGCACTTGCCCGCGAGCGTGAGCGGCAGCCCGGCCGCCCGGCAGGCCGCGATCGCCACGTCCGGGCCCTTGTCCGGACTGAACCGGGCCAGCCAGAGCACCGGGCCCGCGCCCGGGCTGCGCTTGCGCGGGATGTCCCGCAGCGGCATCGCGTTGTGCACGGTGCCGGCCCAGGGCAGCCCCGGGTTCGCCCGGCGCTGGGTGTGCGAGATCGCGACCAGCCCCACCCCGTTGTCGGTGTTGCCGAGCACCGTGCCGTACTCGCCGACCGGGTTGCCGTGCACGGTGGCCACGGTGGGCACCCGGCGGCGGCCGGCCACCATCGGGCCGATCGTGGTGTGGTCGTGGATCAGGTCGAAGCCGGCCGGGTCGACCAGGCGGTCCACGTGGGCCAGGTGCGCCAGTTCGGGCAGCGACTCGCCCATCCGCTCGTACTGGAGGTCGTCGCAGGTGGAGACGAAGTCGGCGGCGGTTCCGTGCTCGGTGCCGGCGCCGAACAGCGTGACGCGGTGCCCCCGGTCGACGAGCGCGTCGACGAGGCCCGCCACCACCGTCTCCAGCCCGCCGTAGCCGGGCGGCGGCACGGACAGCCACGGCGGCACCACCATGGCGATCCGCAACGGACCGGCCCACGCGCGCTCCGGGGACTGCTGGTTCACGGCCACGAGTCCTCCCCGTCGGTCCCCGGCGTACCCCGCTGGGCGCGGGTTCCCGACCCGGCCCGCGGTAAACGACAGCCGTTCAGCCGGCCACCACGATCCCGACGTGCACCTCCCGTACGCCGGGCAGCGCCCAGGCGGCCCGTTCCGCGTCCTCCCGCTGCCACCAGGCGCTCACCACGCCGTCGAGCACCACTGTGTCGCCGTCGACCCGGGCGTCGATCCGCTCGGTTCCGGTGCGCCGCAGCAGCAGGCTGCGCAGGTCGAGCCGCTTCTGCTCGTCGCTCGGCGGGGTCGGTGGCCGCACCTCGACCAGGTTCGTCACGCCGCGTACGCCGCGCAGCCGGCGCAGCTCCCGTTCGGCGGTACGGCGCTGGAAGCCGAACTCGACCTCGCCGCGCAGCATCACCCAGCCGTCGGCCACCGTCACGTCCAGCCGCTCGGCGGGCACGAAGCTGTCCCACTCCAGCGCCCGGCTCGCCGCGATCGCGATGTCGGCGTCGGTACGCAGGTCCGTGGCGGGCAGGTCGACCGCCAGGTCACTGGCGACCGCCCGTACGCCGCGTACCCGGTGCGCGCAGCGCTCGACGGCCCACCGCCGGGCGTAGCTGTCCACCTGCCCGGTGAGCGTGACGACGCCCCGCGACACGGTCACGCCGACCTCGGTGGCCCGGGTCTGCGCGTCCCAGTCCAGTTCGGCGAGGACGTCGCGCTGGATCTCCTGGTCGGTACGCACGGCGGACGTGGTGGTCATGCCCCGAGCCTGCCGCCGGTACGGGTGAGGCGTGCTCACCCGTACCGGGTGAGAAACGAGGAGGGGCGGCGGGTGACGGAGCCAACCCCCTTGGCTCCGTCAC
>NZ_JAMHIU010000025.1:0-77869 GCF_023896895.1 Micromonospora sp. CPM1 | reverse complement strand
CGCGCGGGCCTCGCCCTCTCGCGCGGGCCTCGCCCTCTCGCGCGGGCCTCGCCCTCTCGCGCGGGCCTCGCCCTCTCGCGCGGGCCTCGCCCTCTCGCGCGGGCCTCGCCCTCTCGCGCGGGCCTCGCCCTCTCGCGCGGGCCTCGGCCCTCTCGCACCGTCGATCTTGCACTTCCGACCCACGTTCCGTCGGTTTTGCCCAGGTTGGCGGGGTCCGTGAGTGCAAGATCGCGCCGACCGGGGGAGCGGGTGGAACGTGACGGGTGTGTCGAGGGCGGTTTGACACCCGTGGTGTTCCACTCAGGCGTGCCCGGCCCGCAGCCCTCGGCGATCTTGCAGTTGTGGCCCTCGGGATGTCGTGAATGCCCTGTGTGCCGGGGCGGAAAGTGCAAGATCGCCGGGTGCCGGGTTGCGGCCGGTCAGCCCAGGACCAGGCCGGGGTCGGGGTCCTGGTCGGGAGCGGGGGCGGGGATCTTGTACTCCTCGGTGAGCGTGGTCATCGGGCCGGGCCACGTGGCCTGGGCGACCTCGATCGGCTTGTGCCGCTCGTCGTAGGCGACGTGCAACAGGTGCAGCACCGGGGTGTCGGGGCGGATCTGGAGGATCTCCGCCTCCTCCCGGCTGGGCTGGCGGGCGCTGATCGTGTCGGTGGCGGTGACGTACCGCCGGCCGATGGCCTCCTCCGCCTCCTGGTAGAGCGGCCGGCCGAACGCCTCGGCCCGCTCCAGTGAGGTGCCGGCGGTGTCGGCGGGCAGGAACCACGACGCGCCGACCTCGACCGGGGAGTCGTCGGTGCGTACCAGGTGCCGACGGCAGAGCAGTTCGGTGCCGTCGGTGACGCCGAACGCGTCGGCCACCTCCGCCGGGGCGGGGGAGCGGCCGACCGAGACGAGCTGCTGGCGGTACCGGGCGGCCAGGTCCGTGTGGTAGCCGCGGAAGCCGCCGTACCGGCCCCGGGACAGGCGGTTGAGGCGGCGCCGGGTGCCCCGGACGTACGTACCGGAGCCGGGTTTGGTGATCAGGATGCCCTCGACCCGCAGCTGGTCGACGGCGCGCTGCACGGTCTGCTTGGCGACGCCGAACATCTCGGCGATGGCCGGGATGGACGGCAGCCGCTCGCCCGGACCCCAGTCGCCGCGGCGCACCTGGGCCTTGAGCTGCGCGGCGATCTGCCGGTGCGGGAACTCGGCCGCGCCCGGGTTGATCTGCATTGCCCGCCTCCTCAGAACAGCTAGGTTCCTAGGATGCCCTAGAGGCTGTGACCGCGCCACCCCGGACACGAAGAAGCCGGGCCCCGATCCGAGGCCCGGCTTCAGCAGAGCGGGAGAACTACCAGGAGCCGGCGGTCGGCCCGGCGGAACCGCCGCGGCGGCGCAGGTACTTCTCGAACTCCTGGGCGATCTCGTCCCCGGTCAACGGGGTGATGCCGGCGTCGCCGACCCGTTCCTCCAGCTCACGCACGTACTCGCCGAGTTCGGCGTCCTGCTCGGCGGCGCTGCGCACCCGCTGCTCCCACTCGGCGGCCTCCTCGGCCAGGTCGGCCATCGGCACCGGCAGGTCGAGCACCTCCTCGACCCGGTGCAGCAGCGCGAGGGTGGCCTTCGGGCAGGGCGGGTTGTTCGCGTAGTGCGGCACGTGCACCCAGAACGACACCGCGTCGACCTCCGCCCGCGTGCAGGCGTCGTGCAGCACGCCGACGATGCCGGTCGGCCCGTCGTACCGGGTGGGGGTGAGCTGGTAGCGCTTGGCCGCGTCGGCGTCCGACGCGCTGCCGCTGATCGGCAGCGGCCGGGTGTACGGCACGTCGGCCAGCAACGCGCCGAGCAGCACCACCCGCTCGACCTCCAGGCTGTGGCAGATCTCCAGCACCTGCTCGCAGAACGTCCGCCACCGCATGCTCGGCTCGATGCCGCGGATCAGCACCACGTCCCGCTCGGTGCCCTCCGGGCTGGCCACCATGAACCGCGTGGTGGGCCACTCGACGCGCCGCGTCTCCCCGTCGGCCATGGTGATCGTCGGGCGGCTCACCTGGAAGTCGTAGAAGTCCTCCGGATCCAGCTCGGTCACCTCCCGGGCCTGCCAGACCTGCTCCAGGTGTTCCACGGCGGCGGTGGAGGCGTCGGCGGCGTCGTTCCAGCCCTCGAAGGCCGCGATGGCGACCGGCGAGCGCAGTACCGGCAGCCCGTCGAACTCGGTCACGCCGTCACCTCACCCTGCTCGTCGGGCGCGGCGTCGCCCCGTCGCACTGTCGCACCCCTGTTGTCCTTCACGTCCGTCAGCCTACGTGCCGCCGCGGGGCCCGGCCCGTCGGCCGCGCCGGTCGCCGGGTCGGACCACCCGGGCGAACCGGCGGAAAGGTGTACGCCGGCCCGGTGGGCAGAATGTGGGAAGGCCCGGTTCGGGTGACTCTGCCGCAGTCGGGCGCACTAACCTGGGGCATGTGCCTATTTCGTTGCGTGACCTGCTGGCCGATCGGATCCTGATCGCGGACGGCGCGATGGGGACGATGCTCCAGGCCGCCGATCTCACCCTCGACGACTTCGACGGCCTCGAAGGCTGCAACGAGATCCTCAACGTGACCCGGCCGGACGTGGTCCGCGGCGTGCACGACGCCTACCTGGCGGCCGGCGCGGACTGCGTGGAGACCAACACGTTCGGCGCGAACCTGCCCAACCTCGCGGAATACGGCATCCCCGGCCGCATCCGGGAGCTGTCCGAGGCGGGCGCGCGGATCGCGCGGGAGGCAGCCGACGCGTACGCGACGCCGGAGCACCCCCGGTTCGTGCTCGGCTCGATGGGCCCCGGCACCAAGCTACCCACGCTCGGGCATGCGAGCTACGCCTCGCTGCGCGACGCGTACCAGGAGAACGCCGCCGGTCTGATCGCCGGCGGGGCGGACGCGCTGATCATCGAGACCTGCCAGGACCTGCTCCAGGTCAAGGCGGCGGTGGTCGGGTCGAAGCGGGCCCGGGCCGAGGCCGGCCGGGACGTGCCGATCATCTGCCAGGTGGCGGTGGAGACCACCGGCACCATGCTGCTCGGCAGCGAGATCGGCGCCGCGCTGACCGCGATCGAGCCGCTCGGCGTCGACCTGATCGGGCTGAACTGCTCGACCGGCCCGGCGGAGATGGGCGAGCACCTGCGCTACCTGGCGCAGCACTCGCGGATCCCGATCTCGGTGATGCCGAACGCCGGCCTGCCGGTGCTGACCGCCGACGGCGCGTACTTCCCGCTCAGCCCGGACGAGCTGGCCGACGCGCTGGAGCAGTTCGTCACCGACTACGGCGTGGCTCTGATCGGCGGCTGCTGCGGCACCACCCCGGAGCACATCCGGGTGCTGGTGGAGCGGCTGGGCGGGCGCGCGCCGGTGGCGCGGGAGCCGAAGCCGGAGGCCGGGGTCTCCTCGATCTACCACCACGTGCCGTTCGCCCAGGACGCCAGCATCCTGATGGTGGGGGAGCGGACCAACGCCAACGGCTCGAAGGCGTTCCGCGAGTCCATGCTCGCCGGGGACTGGCAGGCCTGCGTGGAGGTCGCCCGCAGCCAGGCCCGGGACGGCTCGCACCTGCTCGACCTCTGCGTGGACTACGTGGGCCGCGACGGCACGCAGGACATGCGTGAGCTGGCCGGCCGGTTCGCCACCGCCTCGACGCTGCCGATCGTGCTGGACTCCACCGAACCGGCCGTGATCGAGGCCGGGCTGGAGATGCTCGGCGGCCGGTGCGTGGTCAACTCGGTCAACTTCGAGGACGGCGACGGCCCCGAGTCCCGCTACGCGCGGATCATGCCGGTGGTCAGGGAGCACGGCGCCGCCGTCGTGGCGCTGCTCATCGACGAGGAGGGCCAGGCCCGCACCCGGGAGTGGAAGGTACGGGTGGCCTGCCGGCTGATCGACGACCTGACCGGCCGCTGGGGGATGCGCCGGGAGGACATCCTCATCGACGCGCTGACGTTCCCGATCGCCACCGGGCAGGAGGAGACCCGTCGCGACGGCATCGAGACGATCGAGGCGATTCGGGAGATCGCCGCGCGCTATCCGGGCGTCAACTTCACCGCCGGCATCTCCAACGTGTCGTTCGGACTCAACCCGGCGGCCCGGCAGGTGCTCAACTCGGTGTTCCTGCACGAGTGCGCCCAGGCCGGGCTGACCTCGGCGATCGTGCACGCCAGCAAGATCCTGCCGATGTCGCGGATCCCGGACGAGCAGCGCGAGGTGGCGCTCGACCTGGTGTACGACCGCCGTCGCGAGGGATACGACCCGGTGCAGCGGTTCATCGAGGCCTTCGAGGGCGTGGACGCGGCGTCGGCGCGCGCCACCCGGGCCGAGGAACTGGCCGCGCTGCCGCTGGACGAGCGGCTCAAGCGGCGGATCATCGACGGCGAGCGCAACGGCCTGGAGGCCGACCTGGACACCGCGATGGCGCAGGGGCGTACGCCGCTGTCCATCATCAACGACCTGCTGCTGGACGGCATGAAGGTGGTCGGCGAGCTGTTCGGCTCCGGCCAGATGCAGCTGCCGTTCGTGCTCCAGTCCGCCGAGGTGATGAAGACCGCGGTGGCCTACCTGGAGCCGCACATGGAGAAGACCGACGACGACGGCAAGGGCCGGATCGTGCTCGCCACGGTGAAGGGCGATGTGCACGACATCGGCAAGAACCTGGTCGACATCATCCTGTCCAACAACGGCTACGACGTGGTCAACATCGGCATCAAGCAGCCGATCAACGCGATTCTCGACGCGGCCGAGGAGCACCGGGCCGATGCCATCGGCATGTCCGGTCTGCTCGTCAAGAGCACCGTCATCATGAAGGAGAACCTGGCCGAGATGGCCTCCCGGGGCGTGGCCGAGCGCTGGCCGGTGCTGCTCGGCGGCGCGGCGCTGACCCGCGCGTACGTCGAGGACGACCTGCGGTCGATCTACCCGGGCCAGGTGCACTACGCCCGCGACGCGTTCGAAGGGCTGTCCCTGATGGACCGCGTGATGGCGGCCAAGCGCGGCGGCGCGCCGGTGGTCGACCCGGAACGTGAGGCCGCACTGGCGGCCCGCCGGGAGCGCCGCGAGCGGCAGCGGACGCAGGTCCGCGAGGCGCTGCCCGAGCTGGACGACGCGTCGGTCCGCTCCGACGTGGCGCTGGACGTGTCCGTGCCGAAGCCGCCGTTCTTCGGCACCCGCGTCGTCAAGGGCGTACCGCTGGCCGACTACGCGGCCCTGCTGGACGAGCGGGCCACGTTCCTGGGCCAGTGGGGGCTGCGCGGCGCCCGCGGCGGCAAGGGACCGTCGTACGAGGAACTGGTCGAGACCGAGGGCCGGCCCCGGCTGCGGTACTGGCTGGACCGCCTGATCTCCGACCAGGTGCTGGAGGCGGCCGTCGTGTACGGCTACTTCCCGGCGTACTCCGAGGGCAACGACCTGGTGGTGCTGGACGAGAACGGGCACAGCGAGCGGGCCCGGTTCTCCTTCCCCCGGCAGCGCCAGGAGCGGCGGCTGTGCCTGGCCGACTTCTTCCGGCCCAAGGGCGACCAGCTCGACGTGGTGGCGTTGCAGCTGGTCACCGTCGGGCAGCCGATCAGCGAGTACACGGCGAAGATGTTCGCCGGCAACGAGTACCGCGACTACCTGGAGGTGCACGGCCTGTCCGTGCAGCTCACCGAGGCGCTGGCCGAGTACTGGCACCGGCGGATCCGGGCCGAGCTGGTGCTGCCCGGCGGCGGCACCGTGGCCGACGACGACCCGGCCGACCTGGCCGGTCTGCTGCGCACCGACTACCGGGGCTGCCGGTACGCGTTCGGCTACCCGGCCTGCCCGGACCTGGAGGATCGGGCAAAGATCGTGGAGTTGCTGGGCGCGGAGCGGATCGGGGTGCAGTTGTCCGAGGAGTTCCAGCTGGTGCCGGAGCAGGCCACCGACGCGATCGTGGTCCACCACCCGGAGGCGAACTACTTCAACGCCAAGTGACGCCGTCACCCTTCCTGAACTGCGCAAACACTCTTCCGACACCCGGCTAGGCCGTCGCCAGGCCGTCGGGGTCGGTTGGGCCGTACCCGAAGGCGGCGTCGATCGCCCGGCGGGTGCGGTCCTCGCTGGTCGGCAGCCGGTGGGTGTAGACGCGCAGCGTGAAGCCCGGGTCGGCGTGGCCGAGGTACAGCGACAGCGCCTTGATGTTCTCGCCCGCGTCGAGCAGCACCGAGGCATAGGTGTGGCGCAGCACGTGCATGCCGTTCTGCCGGGTGTCCTCGACGCCGGCTGCCCGGATGGCCGGCTTCCACACGTTGGCGTTGAAGGACGGCCGGCTGATCGGGCTGCCGTTGGCGGTGCTCAGGTAGACCATGACGGTTCGAGGTTCGCCGTCGGGGGTGCCTCACGGCAGGGTCACCGGCACGTGGTCGACCTGCTCGGCGTGCTCACGAAGGCGTGTCGCGACGGCGTCGGGAAGCGGGACCTCGCGCAGTTTGCCGCCCTTGGGCGGTGCGAACACCAACGTTCCGCGCACCATCTTGATCTGACGGACGACGTGGAGCAGCCGGCGCGTGGTGTCGACGTCGTCCGGGCTGACGGCGAAGATCTCGCCCTGCCGGAGTCCACAGCCGGCACCCAGGTCGACGGCGACCCGGTACCGTGACCAGGTCGCCGGGGCCGTACCGCTCCTTGATCTCGGCGACCCTGCTTGCAAAGTCCGTTGGCTCTCCGTCGGGCGTCGTGGTGAGGTCGCACATCCAGAGTGCGTCTCTCACCGGACCTTCTTCGTCGTGAAAGGCAGCGAGGTGTCCGTCCAGCCCACGTAGACGAGCCTCCTTAACGGCACAGGAGTGATGCGCTACCAGGCGGACCAGGCGGTCGGGCGCGCCCAAGTTTCGGAGGTAGATCGCACCGTCCAGCGGATGAAAGCCTGTCTTTGCTCGGTGAGGGGCGTAGCCGACATCGTGAAGAATCGCGGCCGCCTCCAACAGGGACCCGTCGTCAGCGACAGCCGCGGTAAGGGTCCGGGCCTTGAGCGCAACACCCTGAACGTGAGCCCACCGGCGGGGCAGCGTGCCCGAAAGGTTCTGGCGAGAGACCTCGTAGGCCCACGAGACGAGCGACATGCAAGACGATAGCGCCGGCTACGACTCACCAATACCGCCTATCCGGCTGGCCGGCTGCCGTGTCTAGTCCCACCACATGCTTGGACGAATCCGTCCCAGCACATGCACGACAGTCGGCCCTGGTTGCTCAGTTGCCCTGGTTACAGTCAGTGCCACTACGCGATCGTGGTGCATCCACAGGCCGAGGTCAGCGCGTTGTCTGCTACGGCGCGTCGGGCCAGTCGGCCACGATGACCAATGGGACTGAGTCCGGCGATCGGTAGTCGTCCCCCGGAAGGTACTCGACGTGCTGATGCCGGTTGATTCTCCGGTCTACGGCGGTCTCGGCTTGCTCGGCCACACCGTCGAGCGCGTCCCAGATGATGTCGAGATACTCGCGACCACCGGAGAGATGCAGCGTGGTCCCGCCTTGAAGACTGACAAGCAGCGGGCCTTCGGTCGCCTCTTGACTGATGACCCCGCCGGTGATCCCTACCTCAAAGGGTTCAGCATGTTGGCGAAGCAGCCGGCCGAGGGCGCGGAGGGCAGCCGGCGGGCCGGCAAGCTCCAGGTCGTCATCACTGACAGAAAGACGGCAGCGCCGGTGATCTTCCACCGGCGCATTGTCCCTCACCTCGCGGTCCCTCGCGTCGCGCACCGTGGCGGTCTCCGCGAGCGTCTTGAGGATCATGTCGAGCATCAGGCGGGACGTAGATGTAAGCATCAGCCGCGGGACACGACAGCTGGCCGGCTGCCGATGCCTGGTCTCGCATGATGGTTGACGAAGCGGCGTCGCAGGACACTTGACGCCGGGCCTTGATCGAATAGGTCTGGTGCCTGCTGTCGATGGTAAGGCTGGTCAGCGCCGGGAGGCAGAAGGGCTAGGTTTTGCGTGTGCCTGAGGAACCTGACGAAGACCTACTGATGCACGAGGAGTCGGTGTTGGCCGGTTTGGTCGAGCTGTCCGGCGTCGAGATTCTGTGGTGCGACGACTTCTACGACGGAGCGATCGACGGGCTGGCCCGGTGGGATGGGCGGGAGTTCTGGTTCGCGGGGGTCTATCCACTCGACCGTCGTCCCCGGCGGTATGTCCTGCACGAGATCAGCGCAATGGACGTCGAGGCGGCGTCAGCGCTGCACCGCTTGCTGGGCGAAAACGCTGACGCCGCCCGGCACGGACGTCTCGACTCGACGCAGGAGCGAGCGTGGAGCCAGGCGTGGGCGAGCCGGCCGGATTACCGCCGTGCCCCGGCCGTGGGGTGGTTCTCCGCCTAACCTCAGGCTCAAGGTTCAACCAGTCGGGTGATGTGGTGGTGCGCCTTGGTGCGGTTCAGGTTGGTGGTGCTGCGGCGGGGGGCGGCCGCGATCGGGGTGTTGGCGTCGTAGACGGTGATGGTGTGCTCGTCGAGGGCGACGGATACCAACTTGCGGGCGTGGACCTTGCCGACCTGGATGCGTTGCCCCGCGACCTGGATGCTGCCGTTGATGGACACGACCCGTTCCACCTCAGGGATGGCCGCTGGCGGCGGGACTGCGGACGCTGGGCGGGCGTCGCGGATGCGGCCCAGCGCGGTGGGCGGTAGTGGACAGCGCAGGGTGCGGCGCAGCTGCCCGGCGTCGTCGATGACGTGCAGGAGTATGCCGTCGAGGCGGATCCGGACCCGTTGACCGGCGAGTGGCATGCCGACGCTGATCTGCCGGCCGGCGATGCTGATGCCGCCGCAGGCGTTGACGACCCGGTCGACCTCGACGGCGGTGGTCCGTGGTTCGGGCTGCGGCAACGGAGGCGGTCCGGCCGGTGCACCGCCCTCGGCCAGGAGCCGGGCGAGATCGCGTTGGGACAGCCTTGATGGGCTGGACTTGATCCGGGCGCCGTCGGCGGTCAGGACGTGCAGCCGGTCGGTGTCGACCCAGATTGTGACCGGGGTGCCGGCGAGGGTGGGACCGAGCCACACCTGCTGCTGGGCCACGGTCAGGTTGCCCGACGGTGGCGCAACCCGGACCAGCTGCACCGGCCGAGGACGGCCGGTGGACACGGTCACCGATCCGGAATCGACCTCGACGGCGGGTGGCTTCCTCGGGGCCGGTGGTGGGCTGGGCAGCAGCCCGGCCGGCAGACGCAGCGGCAGGGTCTCCGCCAGGGTTTGGTCTCGTGCTGCGACGGGGCGGTGGAATCGGTCGCCGGGGAAGGCGTCGTCGATGCCCTGGTGGGGCCGGTCGTAGTTGTATTCGGCGGCGAACACGTCCACCGCGGCCTGGGCCTCCTCCAGGGTGGCGAACACCCGCCCGTCCAGGCACTCACCCTGCAGGCTCTGGTGGAACCGCTCGACCTTGCCGGTGGTGGTCGGGGAGCGGGGTTTGGTGTTGCGGGCCACGATGCCGTTCTCCCGGCAGATCCGCTCGAACAGCACCTCCCCAGGGCGCGGCTTGGTGAACTGCTTACCGTTGTCCGTCAGCACTTCACCCGGCACGCCGAACCGGGTCAGGGCGGTGCCGAACGCGGCGCAGACGGCCCGGCCGGTGGCCCGACGCACCACGGTCGCGATCACGCAGTAGCGGGAGTGGTCGTCCAAGCCGGTGACGACCTTCGCCTCGGTGCCGTCAGCGAGGAGGACACCACCGACGATGTCCATCTGCCACAGCTCCATCGACTCCGGGCGTTCCCACCGCCGGTAGTCCTCCCGCCGGCGCTTCCGAGGCACCGCCGGCACCAAGTTGTTCCGCCGCAGAATCCGATACACCGTCGCCCGAGCCGGCGGCGGAGTCACGCCACGACGGCCCACTTCGAACCGCAGCCTACGCGGACCCCACCGCGGATGATCCCGCCGCAGCTCACACACCAACGCCTCGGTCGAGGCGTCAACCCGGTGCGGGCAGACATGCGGCCGGTGAGACCGGTCCTCCAAGCCCGTGACGCCCTCGGCGGCATACCGGGCCAGCCAGTTGTGGATCGTCTGCCGCGACACCCCATACCGGGCGGCGACCTCCGTCTTCGGCGTGCCACCGAGGCACTCCATCACCGCGTGAAACCGCTGCTCCATGACGCTCAACTCCGCGAGTCCCACCCGGTGCTCCTCCCGCCTGGCTACAGACGAAAAGAGGGCCGGGCCGACCCGGTGTCAAACACCAACCGAGGCCGCTGTGTCAACTATCAACCGGCGCAGGACAATGGCCGGCTGCCGACGATGTGCAAAGTTTCTGTACGTCTTCGAGGCGGCCCGAGACGGGCCGCAAGCGCCGCCGATTGGGCGTCATGACCGCCCGGCCGGGGATGGCCGGGCGGTCATGCCCATAGCCCATCGGCTGGCGCGGAAGCGGGGAAGCCCCAGTGCCCCCGCAGAACGAAAGGCCGTTAACCGGGTGTGGTGCGCCGGCAGCCGGCCGGGCCGCGCGGCCACGAGCCCGCGCGGCGTTGGGGAGCGCACGCCGGCCTCGTCGGCGAGCTGGCGGCGGTCGCGGGGTTGCGGTTACTGCGCCTCCGGCGGGGGCGCTCGGGCTCCGAGATGGTTGCAACCCCGCCGGCGTGTTGCGGTCCGTGGGTGGTGGCGGTAGGCCATCCCGCCAGCCGACCCGGACAAGCCGAGCAGACCACCGCCCGACCCGCCAGCGTCCGACCGTGCGTCAAGGCCGTCTTGACGTGGCGGGCCGAGTCTTTGTCCGCTTCGCCTGCCTGCGGACGACAGTTCAACGCCAAGTGACGACCGCAGGTGCTTCCCAGCACCCGTGGGTTACTCGGCAGCGACTGACGGGCGCGGGGCGCCCGCCGGGATGGCGGACGTCCCGAAGCCCCGACGTACCGGTCAGCCGATCAGCGTGACCGAGTAGTCGTACGTCGTCCCGGTCACCGAGTACGTCGCGGTCTGCCCGTTCTCGCAGTACGACACGAAGCTGCTCGGGGTGCGTTGCGCCCCGGCCACCGCGTCGACCACCGGCCGGACGTCGGACCCGACCGGCAGGGCGGTGGTGGTGAGGTCGATCGTCCGCGACTGGTTGATCGGGTAGGTGTCGGTGTTCGCCGTCTCCAGACCGTTGCTCGCCGCGACACTGAAGGACATCACGTACGTGACGCCGGGCGCCGACTGGCGGCGCCCGGCGTGTGGTCCGTATCGAAGTGCCCGAGTGTTTCGGATCGAACCCTGTGGATCGCATCATTTTGTGGCGGGCTCACGACTGCCGGTCGGTCCGGCGGCGTGACCGGTGCCAGACTGAGGGATCGATCCCGATGGCGTGCGAGCGTCCCGGCGCGAGGAGTCCGAAGTGGTGAACTCCGCCCTTTCCGCTGTCATCCACGCGGTCGGAGCCGGCCCGACACCGTTGGCGGACTCGGCTCTCGACCCCGGTGCGACGTACTCCACCTTCGTCGTGCTGTCCGGTATGTACTTCGCGCCCATTGTCATGTCCGGGCTCGGGTTTCTCTGCGCTGCGGGCATCGGGCTCAGCCGCCGGATCGGTACGGCTGTCGCGATCGTGATCGTCCTGTTCTACGTGTTGTCGCTGCTCGGCAGTGCCTTCACCTGGCCTGAACTGGAGCACCAGGGAAAGCCGGCTGAGACGCTGTGGCTGATCGTGATCGGCTGCGGCGGCTTCGTGGTGCTGCCGTGGCTCGTCGCGTTCGGCGGCACCAAGGTGGCCCTCCGCCGTCGCGGAGCCACGGCCGAGTAGCCGTCAGGCTCCTCGCGGAGAGCTTGCCCGCAGGCTCCGCGTCAGGGCGGGGATCATCACCGCCGCCGCGACCAGGTGCAACCCGACCAGGGCGACGACGGTCGGCGCGGCCGCCCCGGCCAGGAACGGCGGCACCATCGACAGCGCCGTCAGCGCCACCGCCGTCCACGCGAACCGCCGCGCGGGACGCGCGCTGAACCGCAGCAGTACGGCGGCGATGACGACGCCCACGAGCGAGAAGAACCCGGTCACCACGGCGAACCCGCCCAGCGGGATGGTCTCGCCGCCGCCGTCGGGGATCTCGAAGTCCACACCGGCGGCCCGGGCCAGAGCGGCCGCGAGCGTGGTGACCACGATCGCGGCGAGCGTGGCGACCAGGCCGGTGACGGCGAGCCGCCGGAAGCCGCGCGGGCGGCCCACTGTGACGGCGGTGTCGGTGCTGCTGATCATGTCGTTCCTCCGGGCGTCGAGGTGAGGGGTGAGGATCCGCACCGTCGCGGTGCGACGGCCGGGGTTGCGCAGCGCGCGTACGCCGGTGCCGCGCAGCCAGAAACCGGCGTCGCGGCCGAGGACCGGCCCGGGAGTGCCGTCGCGCAGCTCCAGCTGCACCCGTCCGCGGGTGACCACGCCGTACGCGTGGTGCCACCGGGCCGCGACCACCGGAACGCGCGCGCCGCCGGGCAGGGCGAGCGTCCGCGTGGGCACTACGGCGTGGGGTCGGCCGGGAGACGGTCCGGCAGCCCGAGGCGCGGGAACTGGTCGGCGTGGAAGGTGACGATCTCGGTGATCGCCCCGCCGGTGATGCGCAGGGCGTCGACGGTGAGCGGCAGGTACGCGCCGTCGCGCTCCTGCCAGAGGTAGAACGCGACGGCGGGCTGCCGGTTCACGGCAGTGGGCTCGGCCCGCAGGCTGCCCAGGCTCTCGAATCCGTCCGCCACCCAGTCGTTCACCACCGCGTCGCGGCCGATCTGCAGGCCCGGGGTGGGCGGCATCGAGCAGCGCACGTCGTCGCGCAGCATCGAGGCGAGACCGTCGACGTCCTTGGCGATGCTGGCGTCGGTGAAGCGGCGTACCAGCTCGCGGGTCCGACTGTCCGTCTCGTCGCCGGTCCAGTCCTGCCGCTGCGCCGGTAGGTGCTCCCGCATGCCCGAGCGGGCCCGCTGCAACGCGCTGTTGACCGAGTTGACCGAGTCGCCGAGCAGCTCCGCGACCTCCTTGGCCGGCCAGCCGAGCACGTCGCGCAGGATCCGCACGGCCCGCGGGCGCGGTGCGAGGTGCTGCACGGCGACCAGGTACGCCAGCTCGATCGTCTCCCGCGCCACAGCGACCGTCTCCGGCTCGTCCGCGCCGGCGGCGGGCAGCTCGTCGAGCAGCCGGTCCGGGTAGGGCTGGAGCCACCGCACCTCACCGCCGGTAGCCGGCTCCGGGCGGCACCTGGCGAGCAGGTCCAGGCAGGCGTTCGTGGCGATCCGGTACAGCCAGGCCCGGAACGTGGACCGCCCGGCGAAGGTCTCGCGCCGCCGCCAGGCCCGCAGGAACGTCTCCTGGACGGTGTCCTCGGCGTCCTCGAACGACCCGAGCATCCGGTAGCAGTGCACGTGCAGCTCCCGCCGGTGCCGCTGCGCCAGCCCGGTGAACGCCGGTTCGTCCATCTCGCCCAGACCGCTCACGCCCAGCTCCTGCAGCCGCGTGTCCGTACCCATGAGGTCATCCTTCCGCGTCGTGTGTCGTCGTAGGTGTGACGGGTACAGGCGCGGAAACTCATCACGAGCGCCGGTCGCCGTGGTCCCGAACGTGACCCGCGGGACTACCGTGAGCGCCGTGCTGATCTCGATCGACCGCGACTCCGTGTGCATGGGCGACGACGTCGCTTCCCACCGCGTGACCCTCGACGTGGACCCCGACCGCACCCTCGGGTCGCTTCTGGCGCAGGCCCTGCGCGAATACCGCCTGGCCTCCGTCGGAGGTGAGGTCTCCTGGATCGCCGAGGTGAGCTACGGCGGTTACCGGCGGGACGAGCACGGCGTCGTGCACGCACCGGTGAGCCATGGACTCGCGCTCCTGCACGTGCCGTGTCCGGACGGTGAGACCACGATCATCCCGTTGAGCAACCACTTCCTCGCCATGCCGCTGCGGGAGATGGCGGGGCGGGCCGGTGGGGACGTGGTGACGTTGGACTTCCGCTATCTCAGCGAGGGTGCCCGCTGGCGTGCGGAGGAGTTCGTCGCCCGGTACGCCTGACGGCGCGTCAGCTCGTGCGCGGGGCGTACATGATGACCGCGACGCCGACCAGGCAGATGGCCGCGCCGACCAGGTCGTAGCGGTCGGGCCGGAACTTGTCGACCACCATGCCCCAGGCGAGCGACCCGGCGACGAACACGCCGCCGTAGGCGGCGAGGATGCGGCCGAAGTTCGGGTCCGGCTGGAACGTGGCCACGAACCCGTAGGCGCCGAGCGCGATCACCCCGGCGGCGATCCAGAGCAGCCCGCGGTTCTCCCGCCAGCCCTGCCACACCAGCCAGGCGCCGCCGATCTCGGCGAGCGCGGCGAGCAGGAACAGCAGGATGGACCGGACGACAGTCATGCGTCAGACCGTAGCCGGGTCGTGGTCCGGACCGGCGAAGGGCAGCGGGCAGCGGGAGCTGCCGGCGCAGGTGATCAGGTCGTCGCAGCCGGCCGAGATCGCCTCTCGCAGCGTGTCGCGCACGGCAGCGAGGTCCGCGAGCCGCCGTTCCACCTCGGCGAGCTTGTCGTGGGCCCGGGTCCGCAGGCCGGCGTCGTGCGTCCCGGCCGCCAGCAGGCCGGCGACCTCGGCGAGGGTGAAGCCGAGACGTTGCGCGGCCTTCACCACCCGCAGCAGGGTGACCGTCTCGGCCGGGTAGAGCCGATGCCCGCCGGGTGACCGCCGGGGCGCGGCCAGCAGCCCGCGCCGTTCGTAGTAGCGCAGCGTCTGCACGTTGACCCCGGCCGCGTCGGCGACCTGGCCGCTGCGCAGCTCCGGCTCGCCCATCACCGGCCCCGCGCGGCCGTGGCCCGCAGGGCCAGGGCATCGAGTACGGCGACACGGGTCGCCGGAACGCGCATGTCGAGCGTCAGCGTGTCGCCGTCCGGGCGGGCGAGATCGAAGGTGAAGAAGGAGCAGCAGGCCGACTCGCGGGCGATCAGGTCCCGGGCGAGCGCTTCGGCGCCGCGGTCGAGGTGCAGCCGCAGATGCCCGGCGGCCGGCCGGTCGGCGCCGCGCAGCGCGTCGTGGAACAGCCCGTCGAACTCGGCCAGCCGTAGCGGCCGGTCGGTGGTCGGCAGCGTGCAGGTGTCGGGCACCCAGGAATCGTCGGTCACCTCTCGACGGTAAGCCCGTACCGGGGTACCGGATGCAACCGCCGGTACATTCCTTCCTGAATACAGCAAGTGCTGTACAGTCACGGCATGCGGACGCTGCACCACTCTCAGGCGCTGTCCCGTTTCGGTCACGCGCTGTCCGACCCGCTACGCGCCCGGCTGCTGCTGGCCCTGCGCGACGGGCCCGGCTACCCGGCCGAGCTGGCCGAGGCGCTCGGCACCAGCCGGCAGAACCTGTCCAACCACCTGGCCTGCCTGCGCGGCTGCGGCCTGGTCGCGGCCGTGCCGGAGGGGCGCCGCACCCGGTACGAGCTGGCCGACGCCCGCCTCGCCCATGCGCTCGGCGACCTGGTCGGCGTCGTGCTCGCGGTCGACCCGGCCGCCTGCCCGGACGCCTCGGACGGATGCTGCTGATGAGCCTGCCGCTGATCCCGGTCACGCCCGCCGGCCCTGCGCCGGGCCGTCGCGCGCTGCTCACCCGCCGGGTGCGCCTGCTGGTTGCCGCGACCATCACCTACAACGTGATCGAGGCGGTGGTGGCGATCAGCGCCGGCGCCGTCGCGTCCTCGACCGCCCTGATCGGTTTCGGTCTGGACTCGGTCATCGAGGTGGCCTCCGCGGCAGCCGTGGCGTGGCAGTTCGCCGGTCCGGACCCGCAGGCCCGGGAGCGGGTCACGCTGCGCGTCATCGCCGTGTCGTTCTTCGCGCTCGCCGCGTACGTCTCCGTCGAGGCGGTCCGTGCGCTGCTCGGCGGCGCCGAGGCCGCGCACTCACCGGTCGGGCTGGTGCTGGCCGGGCTCTCGGTGATCGTGATGCCCGTGCTGTCGGCCGCGCAGCGGCGCGCCGGGCGGGAACTGGGCTCCCGGTCGGCGGTGGCCGACTCGAAGCAGACGTTGCTGTGCACGTACCTCTCGGTGGTCCTGCTCGTCGGGCTGGCCCTCAACGGCCTGTTCGGATGGTCCTGGGCCGACCCGGTCGCCGCCCTGGTGATCGCCGTCGTCGCGGTCCGCGAGGGCCGCGACGCCTGGCGCGGCGACACCTGCTGCGCCACCTGCGGCCCGGGCGGCCCGCAAGCGTGATCACCGGCCGCTACCTGCGGCGACGTCGGGAATACGGCTGTGCTCGGCGGCCCGGCGGGCTACCGTCACCGGAGTACGGGCCGGCGTGGGTCAGGCGCGCCGCGTCCACGCCCGCGCCGTCGGAGTTGACGCGGCGGAAACGCCCGCGGACGAGCATGGGTACGACGAAAGGGGCGGACATGACCGACGAGGTGACGTCGCAGGTCCCGCCGGAACCGGCTCCCGTGCTGACCACCACGCCCGCCGGCACGGGCCCGGTCGGACCGCCGAGCAGCCTGGACCTGTGGGCGCGCGCCCAGGTGCTGCACCGCTGCTTCGGCGACGACGACGGCGAGCCGCACATCATGCGCGGCCTGGACTGACCGGTCAGCGCACCGCCACACCGGCCCGCGCCAGCGGCTCCCACCACGACGCGAGGTCGGAAACAGGCTCGGCGCGCGCCATGTACTCCGCCAGCCGCCGCCGTTGCTCCGCGCTCGGCGCCGGTGAGACCGTGGCGCCCTCGCCGACCAGCGCGTACCGGCGGCCGTCGACGGTGAGCAGCATCGTGCCGACAATCGTTCCCCGGGCCTCGACCCGGCCGGCGAGGGCGGCGAACACCTCCGCGCCGTGCCGGTCGCAGGCGCGCAGCCGGCCCTCGTCCAGCGTCAGCAGCACCGGTACGCAGCGCATGCCGTTCCAGAGGCTGCGTCGCCAGTAGACGATTCCCGCGTACGGCGGCTCCACGACGCCGACCGTACCGCTCCCGTGGCCGGTGAACGTTTCCCGGCGGCGGTACGTGAGAGCCGGTGAGTATCACCGGAGCCTGCCGGGGGTACTGCTGCGGGACACGGGTGCGACAGCCGGGAGGTCATGGTGGGGGACAGGGCGGGACGTCAGGGGCGCGGGCCGATCGCCGGGCTGGTGGTGGCCGCGCTGGTGGCGGCCGGCTGCATGGCCGGCGGTTACGACCAGGGCGAGCCGCAGCAGCCCGCACCCCCGCGTAGCGCGCAGCCCGAGTCGCAGACCACCCGGGCGGACGGCACCACCAGCGTGGCCGAGTTCAAGCAGGACATCCAGGACGCGGTCCGGCTGGCCGAACGCTACTGGGCGGAGCAGTTCCGCGCCTCCGGTCAGCGGTTCACCCCGATCCGGCGGGTGGTGCCCTACAGCCGCGAGGGCGAGGTGGCCTGCGCCGGGCAGGGGCTGCCGCGCAACAACGCGGTGTACTGCTCGGCCGGCGACTTCATCGCCTACGACGTGAACTGGTCGGTGGCGGCGTTCCGGCAGATCGGCGACGCGTTCCTGTTCTACCTGCTCGGCCACGAGTACGCCCACGGCATGCAGGTGCGGCTGGGCATCCGCTACAACTTCACCATCCAGCAGGAGTTGCAGGCCGACTGCATGGCCGGGGCGTACCTCGGGGACAGCGTACGTTCCGGGGCGCTGGAGCTGGCCGACGGTGACCTGGAGGAGTTCCGGGAGGGGCTGCTCGCGGTCGGCGACGACCCCGACCAGCCGTGGTTCGCCGAGGGCTCGCACGGCACCGCCGAGCAGCGCAGCGACTCGTTCTTCCGCGGGTACGAGAAGTCGCTCGGCGCCTGCGGCCTCCGGTGATGCCGCGGGTCACCCCGATCGGGGACGGTGACGGGCGGGCCGGGCGCGGCTGGCAGGATCGGCGGGGTACGCGTACCGAAGGAGGCCCCCGCTGAGCAGCCCACACCCCGCCGCCGTGCTCTTCGACATGGACGGCACCCTGGTCGACAGCGAGAAACTGTGGGACGTCGCGTTGCAGGAACTGGCCGCCGTGTACGGCGGTGTCCTGTCCGACGACGCCCGCCGCGCGATCGTCGGCACCGGGATGGCCGACGCGATGCGGATCGTGCACGACGACCTGGGCCAGCCGGAGCGGGACGTACAGGCCAGCGCCGACTGGATCAGCGCCCGGATCCTGGAGCTGTTCCGCACCGGGCTGCAGTGGCGTCCGGGCGCGCTGGCGCTGCTGCGCGCGGTACGCGACGCCGGCATCCCCACCGCGCTGGTCACCTCCAGCGGCCGGTCCCTGGTCGAGGTGGCGCTGGACACGCTGGGCCGGGACAGCTTCGACGCGGTGGTGTGCGGTGACGAGGTGGACGCGGCCAAGCCGCACCCCGAGCCGTACCTGACCGCCGCGCGTCTGCTGGGCGTGCCGGTCGAGCGGTGCGTGGCGATCGAGGACTCACCGACCGGCGTGGCGAGCGCGTTGGCCGCCGGGGCGGCGGTGCTGGCCGTACCGGCCGAGGTGCCGCTGGCGCCCGCCGACGGCGTACACCAGATGGAGAGCCTGACCGGGGCGGACCTGGAATTGCTCGCGGCGCTGCTCAACCGATAGCGGAAGGGGGCCCCTCTCGACGAGAGGGGCCCCCTTTCCGCTGTGTCAGTCGTGGGCGATGGCGCCCAGGACGTTGATCCGCGCGGCGCGGATCGCCGGCAGCACCGCGGCGACCACACCGATGATCGCGGCCAGGATCAGGAACGTCACCATCTGACCCCACGGCAGGACCAGGTCGGTGATGCCCTCGTCCTTGAGCGCCTCGACCACCGCCGCGCCGAGACCCGTGCCGACCACCACGCCGAGCAGCGCGCCGAAGATGGAGATCACCACCGCCTCGACCGTGATCATGCGCATGGTCTGGGCACGGCGCAGGCCGATCGCCCGCAGCAGACCCAGTTCCCGGGTCCGCTCCAGCACCGACAGCGCGAGCGTGTTGATGATGCCCAGCACCGCGATCACGATGGCCAGCGCCAGCAGGATCTGGATCATCTGGAGCAGGGAGTCCAGCTGACCGGTCTGCTGCTCGATGAACCCGGCCCGGTCGGCCACCGACACCTCGGGGCTGTCCGCCAGCAGCCGCTCGATCTGCGGCTGCACCGCGTCCACCGACGTGCCGGGGGCGAGCTGCAGGAAACCCTGGATCGGCTGCGGGATGGCGAAGTCCGCGGCAGCCTGCGGCGGCAGCGTCACCGGGTTGGTCAGCTGCGAGCTCTCGTAGATGCCGCTGACCGTGTACGTGCGGGCGTCGCCGCGGGACAGTTGCACCGGCACCGTCGAACCGACGGTGAGGTTGCGTGCCTTCGCGGTGTCGGAGCTGACCAGCATCTGGTCCGGTGCCAGCTTGCTGATGTCACCGGCGGTGGCCTTCGCCCCGAAGATCTGCTGGAGCGCGGCCACGTTGCTCGACACGGCCACCCAGGTCCGCTCGCCGCCGACCACTGCCATGTCGCCGTACTCGCCGTCGACCATCCGCACACCCGGGATCGCGGCGGCCTTCTCCAGCACCGCCGGGTCGAAGCTCGCCGGGCGCGGCCCCGACGTGGACCCGGAGATCACCAGCTCCGCCTTGATGGTGTCCTCGGCCAGCGCGCCGATGCTGCCCTTTGCCGAGTCCAGGATCACCGTCACGCCGGTGACCAGGGCGATGCCCACCATCAGCGCGGCTGCGGTGATCGCCGTGCGGCGCGGGTTGCGGCCCGAGTTGAGCCGGCCCAGCTTGCCCGGCACCGACCAGGAGAACATCGCGCCGAGCAGCGCGACCACCGGCCGGCTGATCACCGGCGTCAGCAGCGCCACCCCGATGAACGCGAACAGCACGCCGCCGAGGATGGTCGCCAGGGTGCTGTCGCCGGCGTGCCCGCCGAGACCCAGGAACAGCAGCACCGCGCCGATGCCGGTCACCACGGCGCCGCCGACGGTGACCTTCGTCAGCGGCCGGTCCGGCGTGGCGACGTCCTGCATCGCAGCGATCGGCGGGATGCGCGAGGCGCGCAGCGCCGGCAGCAGCGCGGCGATCACCGTGATCAGCATGCCGACCGCGAACGCGCCGATCACCGCCGAGGCCGGCACGCCCAGCCCGGCCAGGGTCAGACCCCCGGCGAGCTGACCGAACAGGTACGCCAACAGCGCGCCCACGCCGATGCCGGCGGCGAGCCCCAGCACCGAGGCGATCAGGCCGACCGCGAGCGCCTCCAGCACCACCGAGCCGATGACCTGCTTGCCGCTGGCCCCGATCGCCCGCATCAGGGCCAGCTCACGGGTGCGCTGGGCCACGATGATCGAGAACGTGTTGAGGATCAGGAACGTGCCGACCAGCAGCGCCACCGCGGCGAACCCGAGGAGGATCTTGTTGAAGAACGACAGCCCTTCCTTGAGGCCGGCCGAGGCGTCGGCGGCGAGCTGCTCGCCGGTCTTGACCTGGTAGTCGGCGCCCAGCGTGCGGGCCACCGCGTCGCGCAGCGCCTCCGGCGTGGTGCCGTCGGCGGCCTGGACGCTGACGTTGCTGTACACGTCCGGCTTGCCCAGCATCAGCTGCTGCGCCACCGGGGTGGTGAAGTAGACCTCGTTGGCGCCACCGATCGAGTCCCGGCCGCCGCTGTAGCCGAACACGCCGACGAGCGTGAACTCCTTCTTCGGGGCGAGGGTCAGCACGCCGACCCGGTCGCCGACCTTGACCTTGCCCGCCTCGGCCAGCGCGGTGTTGATCACGATCTCGTCGTCGGCCTGCGGCGCGCGGCCCTCGCGGATCTCCACCAGGTCGCTCTCACCGAGCCAGTTCTGGCCCAGCTGCGGCGGGCCGAACGAGGTGACCACCTTGCCGTTGCTGCCGATCATGCGGGCGCCGTCGGCGGCCACCACGCCCTCGGCGTCGGCGACGCCGGGCACCGCCTTGATCCGGTCGAGCACCGACGCCGGCATCGGGGTGCTCAGCGGCATGCCCTCCGCGGTGGAGACGTCGATCTTCGGCTTCGCCTCGACGCTGACGTCGACCTCGGCGTACGCGTCGGCGAAGACCGCGTCGAAGGACCGCCCGAGCGTGTCGGTGAGCACGAACGCGCCGGAGACGAACATGACGCCGAGCACCACCGCCAGGCCGGACAGCAGCAGGCGCAACTTGCGCGCCAGCAGGCTCTTGAGCGTTGCCCGCAGCATCAGTTGCCCACCTCGACCGGGGCGTCCAGCTTCTTCATCGTGTCCAGCACCGTCTCGGCGGTCGGCTCGATCAGCTCCGAGACGATCTGCCCGTCGGCGAGGAACACCACGCGGTCGGCGTACGCGGCGGCGGTCGGGTCGTGCGTGACCATCACGATGGTCTGGCCGTGCTCGCGTACCGAGTTGCGCAGGAACTTCAGCACCTCGGCGCCGGAGCGGGAGTCCAGGTTGCCGGTCGGCTCGTCCGCGAAGATCACCTCGGGGCGGGCGACGAGCGCCCGGGCGCACGCCACGCGCTGCTGCTGGCCGCCGGAGAGCTGCGCCGGGCGGTGCCCGAGCCGCTCCCGCAGGCCGACCGTGTCGATCACCGTGTCGTACCAGGCCGGGTCGGCCTTGCGCCCGGCGATCGACAGGGGCAGCAGGATGTTCTCCTGCGCGGTGAGCGTGGGCAGCAGGTTGAACTGCTGGAAGATGAAGCCCACCTTGTCGCGGCGCAGCTTCGTCAGGCCGGAGTCGTTGAGCCCGGTCACTGTGGTGTCGCCGATCATGACCGTGCCCTTGGTCACCGTGTCCAGACCGGCGAGGCAGTGCATCAGCGTGGACTTCCCCGAGCCGGACGGCCCCATGATCGCGGTGAACCGGCCGCGTTCGAACTCGGCGCTCACCCCCCGCAGCGCGACGACCTGCGCCTCGCCGCTGCCGTACACCTTCCACACGTCGTTCGCCCGGGCCGCGGCCTGCTGTCGGCCTACCGTCGCGGTCACGTCATCTACCTCTTCCGTCTGTCGTTCTCATGCCGCACCGCCCCCGCTGGTCGGTGCGGCGGAATCCATCCTCGGGGCCGGGAGCCCGAAAACCCTCCGACCTGGGGTGGAATCCGTGCCGATCTTCCGGTGAGGGTCGACCCCCATCCGGGCTCAGGGTGACCCCTGACCGGCAGGCGACGCCGACGTTAGGGCCTCACCTCGCGTGATGGTCAACACATCGGCCCCGCCGCTGGTCACGGTAGGTGACCCGCGCCACCTCAGCCGCCGGGACGGACCAGGCCCGTCTCGTACGCCAGCACGACCGCCTGCACCCGGTCGCGCAACCGTAGCTTCGTGAGCACGTGCCCGACATGGGTTTTCACGGTGGTCTCGCTGACCGACAGCACCCGGGCGATCTCCGCGTTGGACAGTCCGCGCGCCATGTGGGTGAGCACCTCACGCTCCCGGTCGGTCAGCGGTTCCAGCGCCCGCGCCGGCGCGACGGCCGGGTCCGGCAGCACCTGGGCGAACCGGTCCAGCAGCCGGCGCAGGACGCGCGGGGACATCACCGCGCCCCCGGCGGCCACCGTGCGGATCGCGGCCACGAGGTCCTCGGCCGGCACGTCCTTGGTCAGGAAGCCGCCCGCCCCGGCCCGCAACGCCCCGACGACGTGCTCGTCCTGCGCGAACGTGGTGAGCACGAGCACGCGTACCGGCAGCCGGGCCGACACGATCGCCCGGGTGGCGGCCACCCCGTCCAGGCGCGGCATCCGGATGTCCATCAGCACCACGTCGGGCAGCAGCCGCCGGGACAGCTCCACCGCCTCCGCGCCGTCGCCGGCCTCACCCACCACGTCGAGGTCGTCCTCCGCGCCGAGCACCATCCGGAATCCGGTACGCAGCAGCGGCTGGTCGTCGGCGAGCAGGACCCGCACCGGCCGGGACACGGCGCCCTCGGTCATGCGTCCCCCTCGTCGTCCGGGCGGCGGTCCGGCCGGGCATCAGCGCACGCCCACGCCCACCCGGCGTGAACCAGGCCGCGGTAACCACCGTAGAGGGCGCCGCCCGCGCGGTCGCCGATCAGGCCGCCCCGATCCCGCAGGTTGGCCGGGCTCCGCGCGCCCGGCCCTCACGGGATCGCGGGCGGTCTGCGTAACGGGCTCGGGCGGGATCGTGGGCGGTGTGCGGGCTCACGCGGGATCGTGGGCGGTCTGTGCCGGGCTCGCGGTGGATCGCCGGTGACCCACGGTGGCTCGGCATCGCATTCGTCCGCGGGGTGACCCGGCGCCCGGCTCGCCCCCCCGGTGACCCGGTGCCGGACTCGCTCCGCGGTGACCCGGTGCCGGACACGCCCGGCTCGGGGAGCGCCGCGCTCCGCTCGGCGAGCCCGTCGCCGATGGTGGGGCACGCCCGCACCCATGATCGACTCCACTTCGCCGAGGTGGCTGCGTCCCACCCCCGTCGACCCCGCCACCTCCCCGAGGTGGCGCGTCCCGCCCTCGTCGACCCCGCCACCTCCCCGAGGTGGCGCGTCCCGCCCTCGTCGACCCCGCCACCTCCCCGGGGTGGCCGCATCCCATCTCCGTCGACCCGCCACCTCGGCGAAGTGCCGCGCGTGCTCGGTCGCCACCGATGGTGATCCACGCCTGCTCGGGGAGGTTGCGGCATCGCGCACCGCTCGATCCCGCCACCTCGCCGTGGTGGCTGCGTCCCGCTCCCGTCAACCTCGCCACTTCGGTGAAGTGGCCGGGGTGCTCGGTCGCCACCGGCGGTGATCCACGCCTGCTCGGGGAGGTTGCGGCATCGCGCACCGCCCGATCCCGCCACCTCCCCGAGGTGGCTGCGTCCCGCTCCCGTCAACCTCGCCACTTCGGTGAAGTGGCCGGGGTGCTCGGTCGCCGCCGATGGTGATCCACGCCTGCTCGGGGAGGTTGCGGCATCGCGCACCGCCCGACCCCGCCACCTCCCCGAAGTGGCCCGCATGACCCACGGGGCGGGAAGCGGGCGGTCAGGCGGGGGTGGTTACCCAGCGGGATCGCGGGCGCTCTTGCGTGCTGGCCCTGCGCGGGATCGCCCGCCGATAGGAGGCCGTCCGGCCAGGCGTCAGCCCGGGGCACCCGCCGGCAGGAGCGGAGGTCACTCGTCGGCGCCGGGCGCCACCGGGCGGGAGCGGGCGTCCACCAGCGGGTCGGGTGCGGCGGCGGACGTCGGGAACGGCGGCGGCGTCCCGCCGTAGCTCGGACACAGCGCCTGGTGGTTGCACCAGTCGCACAGGCGGCTCGGCCGGGGACGGAAGTCCTGCCGGGCGGTGGCCTGCTCGATCGCCCGCCACAGCGCCACCACCGTGCGCTCGAAGCGCACCAGCTCGTCGGCGTCCGGCGCGTAGTCGCAGACCTCGGCGTCCTTGAGGTAGAGCAGCCGCAGCACCCGCGGCACCACGCCCCGCGTTCGCCACAGCACCAGGGCGTAGAACTTGAGCTGGAACAGCGCCCGCGCCTCGAACGCCTCCCGCGGCGCCCCACCGGTCTTGTAGTCGACCACCCGCAGCGCGCCGTCCGGCGCGACGTCGAGCCGGTCGAGGTAGCCCCGGATGAGCAGCTCGTCGTCGACCACCGCGGAGATCAGCGCCTCGCGCTCGGCCGGCTCCAGCCGGCGCGGGTCCTCCACCGCGAAGTAGCCGTCCAGCAGCGCCGTCGCCGACCGGAGGAACTCCTGCGGCCCGACGGCGTCGCCGTCGGCGAACAGCGTGGCCAGCTCCGGCTCCTCGGTGACCAGTCGGTCCCACTGCGGGGCGACCAGGTCACCGGCCGACTCCGGGGTGCGCGCGGGGGCCGGCAGGTCGAACAGCCGCTCCAGCACCGCGTGCACGAGCGTGCCCCGGGCCTGCTCGACGGTCGGCCGCTCGGGCAGCCGGTCGATGCTGCGAAACCGGTAGAGCAGCGGGCAGGTCTTGAAGTCGGCCGCCCGCGACGGCGACAACGAGGCCCGCACGGTGACCGGCGCCGGTGCCGCCGTCTGGTCGCCGTGACTGTCGATCATCGGTTCCGCCGTCATGCCCGGAAGGTTAGGGCACGCGTGTGACAGGACCGGCGTCGCCGCACCGAAGCATGATCCGCAACCGTGGCGCCCTCAGTCGTCCACGGCTGCGGGGCTCGCCGAAGCTCAGCTCACGTAGCATCGGGCCGGTGCAGCAGCGGAGCCGAGGACCCCGCCGGCCGGGGCTCAGCCTCGGCCGGGTCCTCGGGGTGCCGCTGCGCGTCGACGCCTCGATGCTGCTGCTCACCGTCGTGGTCACAGTGCTGTACGCGGCACTGGCCCGCCGTCAGCTCGACCTCGGCCCGCTCGGCGGCTACCTGGTCGGCCTCGGCTTCGTGATTTCGCTGCTCGGCTCCGTGCTGCTGCACGAGCTGGGGCACGCGCTGACCGCCCGCCGGTACGGCATCGGTGTGCGGGGGATCACCCTGGAACTGCTCGGCGGCTACACCGAGATGGACCGCGACGCCCCCAGCCCTCGGGTCGAGCTGCTGATCTCCCTGGCCGGCCCGGCCGTCTCCGCGGTGCTCGGCGCCGGCGCGGTCGCCGCCACCCTCGCCCTGCCCGCCGGCACGCTCGGCCACCAGCTCGCCTTCCAGCTCGCGGTGAGCAACGTGGTGGTGGCGATCTTCAACAGCCTGCCCGGCCTGCCACTGGACGGCGGACGGGCGCTGCGCGCCGCCGTGTGGGCGCTCACCCACGACCGGCACCGCGGCACCGAGGTGGCCGGCTGGGTGGGCCGGGCCGTCGCGCTGGGCACGCTGGTGCTGGTCGTGGTGCTCACCATGCGCCGGGCGCTGGCACCCCTGGCCCTGCCACTGCTGCTGCTCGTCGCGCTGACGCTGTGGCGCGGCGCCGGCCAGTCGATCCGGCTGGCGCGCATCGGCCGCCGGCTGCACCTGGTCGACCTGGCCCGGCTGGCCCGCACGGTGCTGCCGGTGCCCACCGGCACGCCGCTGGCCGAGGCCCAGCGCCGCCGCGACGAGGCGGGCACCCCCGAGGCGGCACTCGGCGTGGTCGACTCGGCCGGCCGTACCGTCGCCCTGGTCGACCCGGCCCGCGTCGCCGCCGTACCCCCGGAACGGAGGCCGTGGGTCGCGGTGGACGAGGTGGCCCGCGACCTGTCCGCCGTGCCGGCCTTGCCGCTCGGGGCGGACGGCGAGCGCGTGCTGGAGACCGTGCGCACCCACCCGGGCGCGCAGTACGTCGTGACGGCAGGCGAAGATGTGGTCGGCGTGCTGCACATCGCGGATCTCGCCCAGCTCCTGGAACCCGAACGGAAGACGAACACGTGACCGCAGAGATCTCCACCGTCCCGGCGTTGCCCCCGGTCCATCGCGGGCCGTTCCGGCCGGGCGACCGGGTCCAGCTGACCGACCCGAAGGGCCGGATGCACACCGTGACGCTGGAGCCGGGCAAGGAGTTCCACACCCACCGCGGGATCCTCAAGCACGACACCCTGATCGGCCTGCCCGACGGCAGCGTGGTCACCACCGCCGGCGGCGGCACCGCGTTCCTGGCGCTGCGGCCGCTGCTGTCGGACTACGTGCTGTCCATGCCGCGCGGCGCCCAGGTGATCTACCCGAAGGACTCGGCGCAGATCGTCGCCATGGGCGACGTCTTCCCCGGCGCCAAGGTGCTGGAGGCCGGCGCCGGGTCCGGCGCGCTGTCCTGCTCGCTGCTGCGGGCCGTCGGCACCGAGGGCGAGCTGCACTCGTTCGAGCTGCGCGACGACTTCGCCCAGATCGCCCGCCGCAACGTCGAGGCGTTCTTCAACGGCCCGCACCCGGCCTGGCGGCTGCACGTCGGCGACGTCGCCGACTGCACCGAGACCGGTTTCGACCGGATCATCCTCGACATGCTCACCCCGTGGGAGATGCTCGACATGGTCGAGCGGGCGCTCGTGCCCGGCGGCGTGCTGATCGGCTACGTGGCCACCACCCCGCAGCTGTCCGAGCTGGTCGAGGCGCTGCGCGAGCGCGGCGGCTGGACCGAGCCGCGCGCCTGGGAGTCGCTGGTGCGCGACTGGCACGCCGAAGGGCTCGCGGTGCGCCCGGACCACCGGATGATCGCCCACACCGCGTTCCTCGTCTCCGCCCGCAAGCTCGCCCCCGGGGTCACCGCGCCGCCGCGCCGGCGCAAGCCCAGCAAGGGCGCCGAGGCGTACGCGCAGCGCCGCGACGCCCTGCGCGCCGCCGCGGCCGCCCGCGCGGCGGAGGAGCCGGAGCAGTCCTGACCCCCGCCGCGCGGACGCGCGCGCACGGGCGGATCATGTGTGCCGGTGGGGACGACACCTGAGCGGGTGGAGACGGTGGCATGAGCGAGCGGATCGGGGCGCGCGTCGGGCGGCGCGCCCGTGCCGGTGACCGAAACCGATGGTGGCGCCGCGGCGCGGGTCGGCGGGAGGCGGCGTGAGCAACCCCGGCTACGGCAACGGCGACCTGCCCGCCGTCTTCCCGGACTGGTCGCCCTACACCGACCTGGAGTCGGCCGCCCGGGCGTACCTGCGCGACCCGGACATCGCGCTGGAGGCGCTCGACGGCGTGCTGCGCGGCGCGTCCGTGCTCGGCTTCACGCTGGAGCGCTTCGTCAACGAGGTGAACGGGGTGTGGCAGGAGGTCGTCGTCTGCGACGGCAGCCGGCTGGTGCTCTGGCACGGCGAGGACGTGCCGCCGGGGGAGGGGCCGCCCGGCGCGATGACCTCGTCGCTGCGGGTGGTGCCGCTGTCCACCGTCACCGAGGTCGGCTGCCGGCGGCGGCTCATGCGCGCCGACAACGGCACCGTACGGGTCGACAGCATCGACGTGTACCTGCTGCTCAGCTCGCTGGACGAGGCGCCGCCCAGCGACGAGGCGGTCGGCGCGCCCCGACACGACGCGCTGCGCTTCGGCAAGACCCTCGACGACGGCGGGGCGGGGCAGATCGCCCGGCTGGAGGAGTTCGCCCGGCTGGTCGCCTCGGTCGTCGGCCGGCCCCTGCTCTGAGGCGGACGCACGACGGGCCGGGGACGCGTGTCCCCGGCCCGTCGTGTCCGTCTCCGCTCAGTCCTCGGCCTCCGGGCCGGCCACCTCGACGCCGTCGCTGCCGCGCACGACGTGGATGCACTCGCCCGGGCACTCCTTCGCCGAGTCGATCACCTCGAGGCGCAGGTGCTCCGGCACGTCCACCCGGGCGCCGGTGGCCTGCCGCAGCTCGCCGTCCGGGCCCTTGACGTACGCCAGGCCGTCGACGTCGAACTCGAAGACCTCCGGCGCGTACTGCACGCAGAGCCCGTCACCGGTGCAGAGGTCCTGATCCACCCAGACCTGCAACTGGTCGGTCGCGACGTCGGTCACGAAGCACCCCCCATGTTCTCCCGTCCCACACTCCGACGGTACCCGAACGCCCGTACCCGCCCCGCGACCAGCCCTTCGCGATCAAGCTTCGGTGACGAGCGCGTTGCTGTGGACCGAATCGGGCTCATAGCGGCTAGTGTTAGGTCAGAACGTTCAAGCCCCCCGGGGAGGTGGGACGTGGCACGCAGCGACGACGCGGACTCGCGCGCCGCACGGTGGGAAAAGGAAGCCCACGATCTCTCCACGCAGGTCGCGTTCCTGCAAGAGGAACTCGCTCTGGTGCGGCGCAAGTTGACCGAAAGCCCCCGACACGTCCGGCAGCTCGAAGAGCGGCTGGCGGCCACCCAGGCACAGTTGGCGCGGCTGACCGAGAACAACGAACGGCTCGTGAGCACCCTCAAGGAGGCTCGCGCGCAGATCGTGACGCTCAAGGAGGAGATCGACCGTCTCGCCCAGCCGCCGAGTGGCTACGGCGTCTTCCTGGCCAAGCACGACGACGGCACGGTGGACGTGTTCACCGGCGGGCGCAAGCTCCGGGTGGCCGTCTCGCCCTCGCTGGAGGTCGACGAGCTGCGCCGTGGCCAGGAGGTCCTGCTCAACGACGCGCTCAACATCGTCGACGCGTTCGGCTACGAGCGGGTCGGCGAGGTGGTGATGCTCAAGGAGATCCTGGCGGGCCCCGAGGGCGCTCCGGGTGACCGGGCGCTCGTGGTGTCGCACTCCGACGAGGAGCGCATCGTGCACCTCGCCGAGACCCTGATCGGCAGCGCGATCCGGGCCGGCGACTCGCTCATGATCGAGCCCCGCTCGGCGTACGCGTACGAGCGGATCCCGAAGAGCGAGGTCGAGGAGCTGGTCCTGGAGGAGGTGCCCGACGTCAACTACGAGGACATCGGTGGCCTCCAGGCACAGATCGAGCAGATCCGCGACGCGGTGGAGCTGCCGTTCCTGCACTCCGACCTGTTCCGCGAGCACCAGCTCCGGCCGCCGAAGGGCATCCTGCTCTACGGCCCGCCCGGCTGCGGCAAGACGCTGATCGCCAAGGCGGTGGCGAACTCGCTGGCCAAGAAGATCGCCGAGCGGGAGGGGAAGGATCGCCACACCAGCTTCTTCCTCAACATCAAGGGCCCCGAGCTGCTCAACAAGTACGTCGGTGAGACCGAGCGGCACATCCGGCTGATCTTCCAGCGGGCGCGGGAGAAGGCCGGCGAGGGCACCCCGGTGATCGTGTTCTTCGACGAGATGGACTCGGTGTTCCGCACCCGCGGCTCCGGCGTCTCCTCCGACGTGGAGAACACCATCGTCCCGCAGCTGCTCAGCGAGATCGACGGCGTCGAGGGCCTGGAGAACGTCATCGTCATCGGCGCCTCCAACCGGGAAGACATGATCGACCCGGCGATCCTGCGCCCCGGCCGGCTCGACGTGAAGATCAAGATCGAGCGGCCGGACGCCGAGGCGGCGAAGGACATCTTCTCCAAGTACATCCTCGCCGGCCTGCCGCTGCACGCCGACGACCTGGCCGAACACGGCGGCGACGCCCAGGCCACCGTCGCGGCGATGATCGACGCGGTGGTCCTGCGGATGTACTCCGAGACCGAGGAGAACCGCTTCCTCGAGGTCACCTATGCCAACGGCGACAAGGAAGTCCTCTACTTCAAGGACTTCAACTCCGGCGCGATGATCCAGAACATCGTGGACCGGGGCAAGAAGATGGCCATCAAGGAGTTCCTCACCTCCGGGCGCAAGGGGCTGCGGCTCCAGCACCTGCTCGACGCCTGCGTCGACGAGTTCCGCGAGAACGAGGATCTGCCCAACACCACCAACCCCGACGACTGGGCCCGCATCTCCGGCAAGAAGGGCGAGCGGATCGTCTACATCCGCACGCTCGTCTCCGGCGGCAAGGGCGCCGAGGCCGGACGGTCCATCGAGACCGCCAGCAACACCGGCCAATACCTCTAGTCCGACCCTCGACGGAGGCCCGTGGCGTACGCGCCGCGGGCCTCCGCGCGTGCTCGGGGAAGCCGCCACAGCGGACCGGCGCTGCCGCCACGCCCCCTCGGCGCGTCACGCCGACTACGCTCGACGTGACGGGGACCGGGACGGCGAGCGGAGCGGGCAGGTCGATGAGCGTTAGACGGATCATGGGCACCGAGGTCGAGTACGGCATCTCCGTGCCCGGTCAGGCCGGAGCCAACCCGATGGTCACCTCCTCCCAGGTGGTCAACGCCTACGGGGCGCGGCCGGAACTCAACCGGGGCGGCCGGGCCCGCTGGGACTACGAGGAGGAGTCGCCACTGCGCGACGCCCGCGGGTTCACCTACTCCGGCGCCGCGTACGACCCGGCCGAGGCGCTCGCCGACGAGGACCTCGGGCTCGCCAACGTCATACTCACCAACGGCGCCCGCCTCTACGTCGACCACGCCCACCCGGAGTACTCCACGCCCGAGGTGACGAACCCGCTGGACGTGGTGCGGTGGGACAAGGCGGGGGAGCGGGTGATGGCCGAGGCGGCCCGGCGGGCCGCGACCATCCCGGGCACCCACCCGATCCACCTGTACAAGAACAACACCGACAACAAGGGCGCCAGCTACGGCGCGCACGAGAACTACCTGATGCGCCGGCAGACGCCGTTCGCCGACATCGTGGCGTACCTGACGCCGTTCTTCGTCACGCGGCAGATCGTCTGCGGCGCCGGGCGGGTCGGCATCGGCCAGGACGGCGGCCAGAGCGGTTTCCAGATCTCCCAGCGGGCCGACTTCTTCGAGGTCGAGGTGGGACTGGAGACGACGCTCAAGCGGCCCATCATCAACACCCGCGACGAGCCGCACGCCGACGCCGACAAGTACCGCCGGCTGCACGTCATCATCGGCGACGCCAACCTCTCCGAGATCTCCACGTTCCTCAAGGTCGGCACCACCTCGCTGATCCTCGCCATGATCGAGGAGAAGGCGCTCGGCGCGGACCTGGGCATCGCCGACCCGGTGGCCGAGCTGCGCGCGGTCAGCCACGACCCGTCGCTCAAGCACCTGATGCGGATGCGCGACGGCCGCAAGCTGACGGCGCTGGACGTGCAGTGGGCGTACCTGGAGCGGGTCGGCTCCTTCGTGGACGACCGCTACGGCAAGGACGTGGACGCGCAGACCGCCGACGTGCTGCGCCGCTGGGAGAGTGTGCTGGACCGGCTCGGCCGCGACGCGTTCGAGTGCGCCGACGAGCTGGACTGGGTGGCCAAGCTGCGGCTGCTGGAGGGCTACCGGGAGCGGGAGAAGCTGGCCTGGGGCTCGCACAAGCTGCAACTGGTCGACCTCCAGTACTCCGACGTGCGGCCGGAGAAGGGCCTCTACCACCGCCTGGTGCAGCGCGGCTCGATGAAGACGCTGCTCACCGACGAGCAGACCCGCACCGCGATGACCGAGCCGCCGGAGGACACCCGGGCGTACTTCCGGGGCCGTTGCCTGGACCGGTACGCCTCCGAGGTGGTCGCCGCGAGCTGGGACTCGGTCATCTTCGACGTGGGCCGGGAGTCGCTGGTCCGGGTGCCGATGATGGAGCCCGAGCGGGGCACCCGCGCGCACGTCGGCGAGCTGTTCGACCGCTGCGAGAGCGCCAAGGATCTGCTGGAGACGCTCACCGCCGGGTGACCCCGATGCCGGAAGGCCCGCCGGGTGCCGGAAACGGGCACGCGACGGGCCTTTCGTCGCTCCCGCGAGGTAAGTTGATCGCAGGCGATCGTGGAGGAGGCACCACCATGGCGACGCAAGAGGGTGGGCAGACCCAGTCCGGCAAGTCCCGCGAGGAGGTCGAGGAGGTCACCGCGGAGGCCAACCCCGAGGTGGCTGAGCGGCACGCCGAGATCACCGAGGACGTGGACGACCTGCTCGACGAGATCGACTCCGTCCTGGAGGAGAACGCCGAGGAGTTCGTCCGGGGATATGTACAAAAGGGCGGCCAGTAGGGCATGTGTCCGTTTCGTCCGGCAGGGCGAAGGGCAGGCCGTCAACCGCCGGCACCACGATGATCGCACCGGACGGGTGCGCGGGATAATCTGCTTCAACTGCAACGGTGGTCTTGGCCGGTCCCGGGACACTCCCGTGGGGCCGGCCGGGGCGATCACGTACCTGAGAGGAACCACGTGGCAGCGGGTTTTGATCCATCCGGGCGTCTTCCAGATGTGTTCACCAACGCGGGGACGTCCTCCTTCACAGCGTTCCTGAGCAAGGTGGCCCCCGAGATGCTGCCCGGCCGGCGGCCGCTGCCGCCCGGCATGGCCGCCGACATGGCGCCGCACGCGACCACGATCGTGGCCATCTCGGCCGCCGGTGGCGTGGTCATGGCCGGCGACCGGCGCGCCACGATGGGCAACCTGATCGCCCAGCGCGACATCGAGAAGGTGCACCCGGCCGACGCGTACTCGCTCGTCGGCATCGCGGGCACCGCCGGCATCGGCATCGAGCTGATGCGACTGTTCCAGGTGGAGCTGGAGCACTACGAGAAGATCGAGGGCGCGATGCTCTCGCTCGACGGCAAGGCCAACCGGCTGGCCTCGATGATCCGCGGCAACCTGGGCGCGGCCATGCAGGGCCTCGCCGTGATCCCGCTGTTCGCCGGCTTCGACCTGGCCGCGAGCGACCCGGCGCGGGCCGGGCGGATCTTCAGCTTCGACGTGACCGGCGGCCCGTACGAGGAGACCGGCTACGACGCCATCGGTTCCGGTTCGCTGTTCGCCAAGTCCGCGCTGAAGAAGCGGTTCCGGACCGGCCTGTCGGTCGAGGACGCGACGCGGCTCGCGGTCGAGGCGCTCTACGACGCGGCGGACGACGACACCGCCACCGGCGGCCCCGACCTGACCCGGCGGATCTACCCGGTCGTGATGACCGCCACCGCCGAGGGCACCCACCGGCTCACCGACGCCGAGACGGCGGCGATCGCGGAGAGCGTGGTGTCCGGCCGGATGGAGAACCCCGGCGGCTGAGGCCGCTCCCACCGTCCACCGAGTCAGCAGTCCCGCAGAAGGAGAACCGCCGCCGTGGCCATGCAGTTCTACGCCTCGCCCGAGCAGATCATGCGCGACCGCTCCGAGCTGGCCCGCAAGGGCATCGCCCGGGGCCGCAGCGCGGTGGTCCTGAGCTACGCGGGCGGGGTGCTCTTCGTCGCCGAGAACCTGTCCAGCACGCTGCACAAGGTCAGCGAGATCTACGACCGGATCGGCTTCGCCGCTGTCGGCCGGTACAACGAGTTCGAGAACCTGCGCCGCGCGGGCGTGCGGATGGCCGACCTCAACGGCCTCAGCTACGACCGGCGGGACGTGAACGGCCTGGCGCTGGCCAACGCGTACGCGCAGACGCTCGGCGCGATCTTCACGGAGCAGTCGAAGCCGTTCGAGGTGGAGATCTGCGTGGCCGAGGTGGGTGCCGCGCCCGAGGACGACTCCCTCTACCGGGTGACCTACGACGGCTCGGTGAACGACGAGCCGGGCCGGATGGCGATGGGCGGCCAGGCCGAGGCGATCACCGGGGTGCTGAAGAACGAGCACCGGCCGGAGATGTCGCTGTCGGAGGCGGTCCGCGCCGCCATGAAGGCGCTGAGCAGCGTCGGCGGCGAGGGCGGGGCGGCCCGCACCATCGCCGCGAACCAGCTGGAGGTGGCGGTCCTGGACCGGCGCCGGGTGGGGCGTACGTTCCGGCGGATCACCGGCGCGGCGCTGACCGCGCTGCTGGACGGCGAGGCGGAGGGGGACGTTCCCCCGGCGCCGGGCCGGGCTAAGACGCCGACCGTGCCCACGGAGGAGGCGAAGAAGCCGACCACGTCGGCGGGTTCGGCCGATCTGGAGGGCAACGCGGAGGACAAGCCCGCCGAGTGACGCGCGTTCACGGACCCCGCCGCCTCGCCGAGGTGGCGGGGTCTTTCGCGTACGGAGCCCGCCACCTCCCCGATCCGGTGGGGGAGATCGCAAGCGGCGAGCGTCGGCGCTGCCCATCGGAGGCTCCGGGCGGCTAGTGTCTCATCATGGAGCGGCGAATCTTCGGCCTCGAAACCGAGTACGGCGTCACCTGCACCTATCGCGGGCAACGCCGACTGTCCCCCGACGAGGTCGCGCGGTACCTGTTCCGGCGGGTGGTGTCGTGGGGCCGGTCGAGCAACGTGTTCCTGCGCAACGGTGCCCGCCTCTATCTGGACGTGGGCTCGCACCCGGAGTACGCGACCCCGGAGTGCGACTCGGTGACCGACCTGGTGGCACACGACCGGGCCGGTGAGCGGATCCTGGAGGGGCTGCTCGTCGACGCCGAGAAGCGGCTGCACGACGAGGGCATCGCGGGCGAGATCTACCTGTTCAAGAACAACACCGACTCGGCCGGCAACTCGTACGGCTGCCACGAGAACTACCTGGTGTCCCGGCACGGCGAGTTCGGCCGGCTCGCCGACGTGCTCATCCCGTTCCTGGTCACCCGCCAGTTGATCTGCGGCGCGGGCAAGGTGCTGCAGACGCCGCGCGGCGCGGTCTACTGCCTGTCCCAGCGGGCCGAGCACATCTGGGAGGGCGTCTCGTCGGCGACCACCCGCAGCCGGCCGATCATCAACACCCGCGACGAGCCGCACGCGGACGCCGAGCGCTACCGCCGGCTGCACGTGATCGTCGGCGACTCGAACATGAACGAGGTCACCACGCTGCTGAAGGTCGGCACGGCCGACATCGTGCTGCGGATGATCGAGGCCGGCGTGGTGATGCGCGACCTGACGCTGGAGAACCCGATCCGGGCCATCCGCGAGGTGTCGCACGACATCACCGGCCGGCGCAAGGTGCGGCTGGCCTCCGGCAAGGAGGTCTCGGCGCTGGAGATCCAGCAGGAATACCTGGCCAAGGCCACGGAGTTCGTGGAGCGCCGGGGCGGCGACCAGACCGCGAAGCGGGTGGTCGACCTGTGGGGCCGGGTCCTGCGCGCGGTCGAGACCGGCGACCTGGACCCGGTGGCCCGCGAGATCGACTGGGTCACGAAGCTGAAGCTGATCGAGCGTTACCAGCGCAAGCACGACCTGCCGCTGTCGCACCCGCGGGTGGCGCAGATGGACCTGGCCTACCACGACCTGCGGCGCGGGCGCGGCCTGTACGGGCTGCTGGAGCGCCGCCGCGAGGTGGACCGGGTGGCCACCGACCCGGAGATCTTCGAGGCGAAGGAGACGCCGCCGCAGACGACCCGGGCGCGGCTGCGCGGCGAGTTCATCCGCCACGCCCAGGAGAAGCGGCGTGACTTCACCGTGGACTGGGTGCACCTGAAGCTGAACGACCAGGCGCAGCGCACGGTGCTGTGCAAGGACCCGTTCCGGGCCTACGACGAGCGGGTGGAACGGCTGATCGCCAGCATGTGATCGTGCGGGCGGCCGGTGCCGGGCACCGGCCGCCCGTCCACGGGTACGCTGGCGTCGCGATGAACACTTCCGAATCCGCCGGTGGGTCCGGCCGCGAGACGTCCTCGGGCCGTGACGGCACCGAGAAGCTCAACTGGATCGACCGCCGGCGGGAGAAGATCCGCGCCGAGATCGAACGCAACAGGCGCGGCGACTACACGGTGCCGACCTGGGTGCTGGCCGCGGCGCTGGTGCTGATCGTGGGCGCCTGGCTCGGGCTGATCCTGTTCCTCGGCTGAGCGCCGCGCCGGTCAGCCCGGTCCGCGACGCAGGCCACGCGGCCCGGCAGCGGGCCGCGCCGGTCAGGTCAGCAGGCGGGCCGCGTGCCGGCCGGCGGCGGCCGCGGCCAGGAAGTACGCGTGGTCGGCGTCCAGGCCCCGGCCCATCGTGGACAGTCCGACCGGGGCGGCCCGCAGCGCCGCGTCGAGGCCGTCGGCGGGCACCGTGACGATCGTGTGCCGGTCGGCCAGCGGCGCGAGCGCCGCGGCGACCTCCGCCGCCAGTCCGGGGGGCAGGCCGTCCGGCACGACCAGCTCCGCGGGGGCCAGCGCGACCCGGCCGTACGCGGTCAGGCTGTGGTGGGAGACGCCACGGTGCCGGGGGCGGGCGTCGGCGTCGGAGATGCGCAGCGACCCGACCGGGCGCCCGCCCAGCGTGGCGACCGCGTTCACCGCCTCGCCGACGGCGACCCCGGAGAAGCCCCAGCGGGTGCCGGTGCCGAGGTTGCCCGGCCCCTGGGCGACGATCGTCAGGTCCGCGTCGAGCACGTGCCGCGCGGCGAGCAGACCGCTGTGCAGCGTGCTCGCCTCCAGGTCGCCACCGAACGCCTGGCCCACGCTCACCGTGCCCACGAGGTGCCCGGACAGCCCGGCCAGCGTGCGGGAGAACCAGGCCGGCAGCGCCCCGCCGTCGGTCAGCACGTACGCCACCCGGGCGCCGGGCGCGTCGGCGTGTACGCCGGCCAGGATCGCGGGCAGCGCGGAGTGCAGGTCGGCGGTGACCACCGGCATGCCGTCGACGGTGTCGGCGGCGGCCAGCCGGTCGTGGTGCGGCGACGCCTCCTCGTCCACGCCGAGCAGGATCGGTTGCAGCGGCGTGTAGCGGGCCTTGACCAGGTGCCCGGCGTCGCGGCTGTCGCCGGCCTGCGGCGGGTCCGGCGGCAGCCGGTCGGGCAGCGCCACGACCAGCGCGTACCCGCCGGTGCCGAGGCCCATCAGCAGCGCGCCGGCGTTGAGCAGCACCCGGTCGCCGGGCTCCGGCTCGCCGACCAGGGCCGGGTAGGCCAGGGCGCGCATCCGCGTGCCGTCGGGCAGGTCGACGTCCAGTTCGGCAGCGCCGGCCCACCGTCGCCGTACCGCCGTGACCGTGCCGGACCGCCATCGCACCATGCGGTGCACGCTATCGGCCGCCGCCGGGACGGCCCCCGGGCGGGTCAGGGGTTCCGGTCGTCGACCGGGCGGCCCGCCTCGTCCTGCGTGGTGCGGGCGGGCCGGCCGGGGGAGCGGGACCGGGTGGGGTCCAGGAAGACGTACGCGATCTCCGGGAAGTGCCCGGTGAGCCGGCGTTCGGCCTCGTCGGCGGCGGCCTCGATGTCGGCGCCGGTGGCGTCGTCGCGGAAGTCGACCTTGGCGGCGACGAGGATGTCGTCGGGGCCGAGGAACATGGTCATCAGCGTGTCGATCCGGTCCACCGTCGGCACGTCCGCCAGTTCCCGCTCGATGCGCCGGTGCAGCCGGTCGGACACGGAGCGGCCGACCAGCAGCGAGATGTTGCTGCGCGCCAGCACGGCGGCGACGACCAGCAGCAGCACGCCGATGAGGATCGAGGCGATCCCGTCGTACAGCTCGTCGCCGGTCAGGTGCGACAGGGTGAGCCCACCGGCGGCGATCAGCAGGCCGATCAGCGCGGCGCTGTCCTCCAGGAAGACCGCCTTGACCGTGGTGTCGGCGGTCAGGCGCAGGTAGCGGCGCGGGGTGGTGCCCCAGCGGCGCGACTCGCCGCGCACCTGCCGGACCGCCCGGGCCAGCGACACCGACTCGATCGCGAAGGAGACCGCCAGCACCACGTACGCGACGAGGTACTCGCCGCTGTGCTCGTGCACCAGGATGGTGGTCATGCCGTGCGTGATGGCGAAGCCCGCCCCGGCGACGAAGGTGAACAGCGCGGCGAGGAACGCCCAGACATAGCTCTCCTTGCCGTACCCGAAGGGGTGCCGGGTGTCGGCGGGCCGCGCGCCGCGGCGCAGCGCCAGGTAGAGCAGCACCTCGGTGGTGGTGTCGGCGAGCGAGTGGGCGGCCTCGGAGAGCATCGCCGCGGAACCCGAGATCAGGCCCGCGACCAGCTTCGCGACCGCGATGGCGAGGTTCGCCGCGCCGGCCACCACGACGGTGCCGACGCTCTCGCTCTTGACCTCCGGTTCCGCCATGCGATCACCCTATGACCGGTCGATGCCCGCCGCCGGGTGGGAAGACCCCCGCGCCGCGCCGCGCGGGTGCCCGCGCCGGACGCGCGGGCTGCTAGCGTTTGGACGTGTCCCGGACCCGTACCGAACGCCTGGTCAACCTGGTGATCTGCCTGCTGTCGACGCGACGCTTCCTGACCGCCGCGCAGATCGCCGCGACCGTGCCCGGCTACGAGCACGACCCGGACGACGCCAAGGACCACGAGGCGTTCCAGCGCAAGTTCGAGCGCGACAAGGCCGAGCTGCGTGAGCTGGGCGTGCCGCTGGAGACCGGCACGGCGAGTGTCTTCGACGCCGAGCCGGGCTACCGGATCGCGCCGCGCGCGTACGCGTTGCCCGACATCCCGCTCGAACCGGACGAGGCGGCCGCCGTGGGCATCGCCGCCCGGCTGTGGCAGCACGCCGGGCTGGCAGCCGCCGCGTCGTCGGGGCTGGCGAAGCTGCGCGCCGCCGGCATCGACGTCGACCCGCAGGCCACGTTGGGCCTGGAGCCGATGGTCACCGTCGACCCGGCGTTCGCGCCGCTCACCGCCGCCGCGCGGGACCGGCGCGAGGTCACCTTCGACTACCGCGTCCCGGACCGGGACGCGCCCACCCGCCGTCGGGTGCAGCCGTGGGGCGTGGTCTGCTGGCGCGGCCGGTGGTACGTCGTCGGCCACGACCTCGACCGCGATGCGACCCGCTGCTTCCGGTTGTCCCGGGTGGTCGGCACCGTCCGGGCGACCGGCGAGCCGGGCGCCTACGAGCCGCCCGCCGGCGTCGACCTGATCAGCCACGTGGCCCGCTGGTCCGGGCCGGTGGAGCGCACCGGCCGGGCCACGGTGCTGGCCACCCCCGGCCGCGCCGCCGGGCTGCGCCGCTGGGCGGTCGAGTGCCAGGCCGGCCCCGACGGGGACCGGCTGGTGCTGCCGTACGCCGACGCCGACTACCTGGCCGGCCAGATCGTCGGGTACGGCCCGGACGTCCGCGTGCTGGAGCCACCGGAGGTACGGGAGGCGGTCATCCAGCGGCTCAAGGAGGTCGCCGCCCGGCACGACGAGCTGGCCGTGACCGGGGGTGCCCGGTGACCCGCCCGGCGGCCCGCGCGGGCCGTGCCTCCGCCGACCGGCTGGCCCGGCTGCTCAACCTGGTGCCCTACCTGCTGGCCCGCCCCGGCATCGAGATCGCCGAGGCGGCGCACGACCTCGGGGTGACCGAGAAGCAGCTCCGGGAGGACCTGGAACTGCTCTGGGTGTGCGGGCTGCCCGGCTACGGTCCCGGTGACCTGATCGACATGGCGTTCGACGGTGACCGGGTGACGATCACCTACGACGCCGGGATCGACCGCCCGCTGCGGCTCACCCCGGACGAGGCCCTGGCGCTGGTGGTGGCGTTACGGATGATCGCCGAGACGCCAGGCGTGGCCAACCGGGAGGCGGTCGAGCGGGCCCTCGCCAAGATCGAGAACGCGGCCGGTGACCTGGCCGGCGCGCCGGTCGAGGTCCGCCTGCCCGGCGACTCCGCCCGGGTACGCGAGCTGCGCGCCGCCGTCGAGCGTGGCCGGGCGCTGCGGATCACCTACTACACCCCGGCCCGGGACGAGACCACCGAACGCACCATCGACCCGCTGCGGATGCTGATGGTCGGCGGCCGGGCGTACGTGGAGGCGTGGTGCCGCCGCGCCGAGGGGGTGCGGCTGTTCCGGGCCGACCGGATCGACGCGGTGACGGAGCTGCCGGAGCAGGCGGTGGTGCCGCCGCAGGCCCGCCCGCACGATCTCAGCGACGGCGTGTTCAGCCCGTCGGCCGACCTGCCGCTGATCACGCTGCGGATCGGCCGGGGCGAGCGGTGGATCACCGAATATTATCCGTGCGAGCGGGTCGAGGCCGACGGCGAGCAGTGGCTGGTGTCGTTGCGCGTCACCGACCTCGGGTGGGCCCGGCGGTTCGTGCTCGGGCTGGGCCCGGAGGTGACTGTGGTGGCCCCGGCCGAGCTGGCCGAGCAGGTCCGCGCCCAGGCCGTGGCCGCGCTCGACGCGTACGCCACCCCGGCCGGCAGCGCCGACCCGGCGGCCGTCGGCGGCACCCGATAGGCTGACCGCCGTGGTGACGTGGATCGTGCTCGGGGTCGTGGTGTTCGCGCTGGTCGTACTGGCCCTGGCGATCCGTCCGGTGGTGAGCCGCCTGCCCGGGCTGCGCCGTTCCGCGCTGGCGTTGCAGCGCCGGGCGGTCGAGGCCGAGTCGCTGCGTGCGGCCGCTGAGCAGTTGCAGGCGCGGGCCGAGTCGCTCCAGGAGCGGGCTGCTGTCGCGCAGGAGCGGATCACGTTGATCAAGGCCAAGCGCGGCGACTGATCGACGGCGGTCGGCCCGGTGAGCGTCGTCTGCGCGTTCCCGGGTGGTTACGCGCAGAAATGCGCGGACCTGGACGGTTGACGGGACACTTCGGGTTGGTCGAAACTTCACCGATCGGGCCCGCACCGGCAGGCCCGCGGGGGTGGCAAGCCGCTGCGACACACGTACGATGGGCGACGACCCACCCCTCACCGACACAGAGCGACTGGAGCTTCCCATGGGTGCCCTCAAGCCGTGGCACATCGCCGTACTCGTGGTCGTGCTGATCCTGCTGTTCGGCGCGAAGCGGCTCCCCGACGCGGCCCGCTCGCTGGGCCGCTCGCTGCGGATCATCAAGGCCGAGACCAAGAGCCTGCACGACGACGACCGCGATCTCGCCGAGAAGGCCGACGCGCAGGCCGGCTACCAGCCGCTCCAGCCGCAGCAGCCGGTGCAGGGGCAGCCGTACGTCCAGGGCCAGCAGCAGTACGCCCAGCAGCCGTACGCGCCGCAGCCGCAGCAGCCCGTGGCCCCGCCGGCCGACCCGGTGCAGCGCGTCCGCGAGAACTGATCCGAGAGGGCCTCAATCACCGTGGCCTTCGGGTTGAAGAAGCGTGGCCCGAGCAACTTCGCGCGGGCCGCCGACGGCTCGATGACGCTCATGGAGCACATCCGTGAGCTGCGTAACCGGCTGTTCCGGGCGTCGCTGGCGATCCTGGTCGGCTTCGGCTTCGGCATCTGGCTGGCCACGCCGGTCCGGGTGTTGCTGTCGAAGCCCTACTGCGACCTGCCGCAGTCGATCGATCCGGAAACCGGCAAGTGCCTGTTCGTGCAGCTCGGCGTCGCCGACGTCTTCCTGCTGAATCTGAAGATCGGTCTCTGGGTGGGCCTGATCATCGCGGCGCCGGTCTGGCTCTACCAGCTCTGGGCGTTCATCGCGCCCGGCCTGCACCGGCACGAGCGGCGGTACGCGTACGTCTTCACCGCCCTGGCGGCCCCGCTGTTCGCGGCCGGCGCGGTGCTGGCGTTCTTCGTCACCACCAAGGGGCTGGAGTTCCTGCTCAACGTCTCCGGCGACGACATCACGACCAACCTCGAGGTGACCCGCTACATCTCGTTCGTCACGAACCTGATCCTGCTGTTCGGGGTGGCGTTCGAGTTCCCGCTGATCGTGCTGATGCTCAACTTCGTCGGCCTGGCCAGCGCCAAGCGGCTGCTGAGCTGGTGGCGGGTGGCGGTGTTCGTGTTCTTCGCGTTCGCCGCTGTGGTCACGCCGACGCCCGACCCGTTCGGCATGACCGCGCTGGCGATCTGCCTCTGCGCGCTCTACTTCGCCGCGGTGGGGGTGGCGTTCCTCAACGACAGGCGGCGCGGTCGCGGGCGTCAGGCCTACGCCGGCATCGCCGACGACGAGGTGTCACCGCTGGACCTGTCGGACGAGCCGGTGCCCGCCGGTGGCCGGATCGAGGCGTCCGAGCCGATCGGCGTACCCGAGCCGATCGTCGCCCCGAAGCCGATCGAACGCCGCTACGACGACATGACCTGACCGATCCTGCTCACCTCGGGACGCCGTCCCCGCTCCACGGGGACGGCGTCCGCGTCTCCGCCCTCGCCGCCCTTCCGAGGACGCCGACACCCCGCCCCGCGCCGATCTTGGGCTTGGCGCCCCTCGGATGCCGGAAATCCGCACTTTGCCCGGGCCGAAACTGCAAGATCGCCGGGGCGCGGGCCGGGGCCGGGGCCGGTCAGGTTAGGCGGTGGGCTGTTTCGGGGCGGGGTGGGGGGACGGCGTCGGGGTGCAGGATCGCGGCTATCGTCTCGGCGCCGTCGACCAGGCGCGGGCCGGCGCGCACGATCAGACCGTCCGCGTCCAGCGCCCACACCTGCGCGTCCGGGAAGTGCCCGGCCACCGCGGCGGCCTGCTCGGCCGCGCCGTCGAGGCGGAACCCGCACGGCGCGACCAGCACCACCTCGGGGCGGGCGGCCCGCAGGGCCTCCCAGGTGGTCGGCGCGGACCGGGCGCCCCGGTGGGTGGCGACCGGCTCGCCGCCGGCGACGTCGACCAGGTCCGGGATCCAGTGCCCGGCGCCGAACGGCGGGTCCACCCATTCGACCACCGCGACCCGCCGCCGGGGCCGGCCCGCCACCGCCGCGCCGACCGCCGCGAGCCGGGCACGCAGGCCGTCGACCAGGGCCTCCGCGCGATCCGGCACCCGGGCCGCCGCGCCCACCGCGCGGATCGACTCCAGCACGTCGTCGAGGGTGTACGGGTCGAGCGACAGCACGTCGGCCCGGCACCCCAGGTGCTCCACGGCGTCGGCGACCCGGCCCGAGGGGAGCGCGCAGACGCGGCACAGGTCCTGGGTGAGGATCAGGTCCGGGTCCAGCCCGGCGAGCGCGCCGGCGTGCAGCGTGTAGAGGTCGGCACCGGCCGCTACCTGCGCCCGGACGTACGCGTCGATGTCGCCGGGACTCATGCCCCGGGTGTCCCGGCCGCCGACGACCACAGTGGTGCCCGACCGGTACGACGCGGGCACCTCGCACTCGAACGTGACGCCGACCAGGTCGTCACCGAGGCCGAGCGCGTACACGATCTCGGTGGCGGAGGGGAGCAGGGAGACCAGCCGCATGCCCGCCATCATGCCCCGCGGACGGACCGCCCCGGCCCGGGGCCGGTCCGGTGCGGACATCGGGCCGCCCTCGGGCCTTGCCGGGACGCCGTACCCGCTTAGACTCTGCTGACTCCGCCGAGCCCCCCGGGCGGTGTGCCGGGGTGCGTCGGCGCCCCGTTCCGGTCAGCCCGTCTGACCTGCGCTCCGGAGAACCCGATGAAGAGCCGTACCGCCGCCGTCCTGACCGTCCTCTGCGCGGCCACCGCGCTCACCGCCTGCGGTGACGACGAGCCCGCGCCGAAAGGCCAGCAGGTGCCGGTGACCGCCACCGACACCAGCTGCGAGGTCACCACCACGCTGTTCACGCCGGGCACCGTCACGTTCACAGTGACCAACCGGGGTCAGCAGGCCACCGGGGTCTACGTCTACGGCCGGGAGGGTGACGCCTTCACCAAGGTGATCGCCGAGGTCGCGGACGTGCCGGCGGGCCGCACCGGCGACCTGCGCGCGTCGCTGCAGACCGGCACGTACGAGGTGGCCTGCAAGCCGGGCCGGCAGGGCGACGGCGTGCGGACCCGGATCACCGTCTCCGACGACGGCAATCTCGCCAGCGCCGCGGCCGAGGTGGCCTACGACCGGTCGGTGACGATCGAGCTGACCGACGACGCGATGAACGGCGTGGACGCGCTGATCGCCGAGCCCGGCGAGAAGCTCGCGTTCAAGGTGACGAACAAGACCGCCGGGGCCCGGACGCTGTACGTGCTCAACCCCGAGGGCAAGCGGGTCGCCGAGATGAAGGCCGAGGCCAACGGCACCGCCGAGACCGTGGTGACGCTGGGCGCGGCGGGGGACTGGTCGCTGAAGGTCAAGGGCGACGGCGTGCCGTCGGTGAGCAAGCCGCTGGTGGTCCGCTGAGGCGCAGCAGCGTCGATCCGAAGTCGGTCGATCCGGGTGCATCCACCGGGGACGGTCGGGGCGAAGCAATGGTCGTGACGACAGTCACGGACCTGGTCGCTTCGACGAAAGGCTCCCCGATGAACATCGCTCGTCTCGCCGCCCGGCTGGCCGTGGCCACCACCGCCGCGGCGGTGGCCACCACCGCCGTCGCCGTGCCCGCCCAGGCCGGCGCCAAGCAGCCGGGTACGCGGTCGCTGGCGGCAGTGCTCACCGCCGACAAGAGCGGCTTCGACCGCAACTCGCGGGACTTCGACGTCCTCACGAAGGCGGTCCTGACGGTGTTGCAGGCCAAGCCGGACTCGCCGGTGAAGGTGCTCACCGACGGCACCGTCGCGCTGACCGCGTTCGTGCCGAACGACTACGCGTTCCGCGAGCTGGTGCGGGACATCACCGCCGCGAGGAAGCTGCCCGGCGAGAAGGCCGCGTTCGACGCGGTCGCCGGCCTGGGCGTGGACACCGTGGAGGACGTCCTGCTCTACCACGTCGTGCCCGGCGCGACGATCGACCGGAAGGCGGCGCTGAAGGCCGACGGCGCGGACCTGACCACCGCGCTCGGCGCCACCGTCGAGGTGGACGTGAAGCGCTGCTGGTACGGCCGCGATGTGCGCCTGGTCGACGCCGACACCAGCGACCGCAACGCGCGGGTGGTTCGGTACGACATCAACAAGGGCAACAAGCAGATCGCGCACGCGGTGGACCGGGTGCTGCGCCCGATCGACCTGCCCTGACCCACCCCCGCCACGGCGCCCGGCACCCCCTGCCGGGCGCCGTCGGCGTGCGCCGGACATTCGCCGCCTGACCTGCCTCTGGTGGGCGGCGCGAGCCGTGCCGTACGGTGCTCGCCGTGACCGCGCACGATCATGTCCCGTCCGGCCCCGTCGCCGTGCTCGCCAACCCGACAGCGGGCCGGGGGCGGCACCGCGGACTGCTGCCCGGGATCCTGGAGCGCCTCGCCGCGGCGGGCCGCCCGGTCGAGCTGCTGCGCGCGCGTACCCCCGAGGAGGCGGAGGCGGCGTGCCACGCCGCGGTCACCGGCGGCGCCGGGGCACTCGTGGCGGTGGGCGGCGACGGCACGATGCACCGCGCGTTGCAGGCGGTCGCCGGCACCGACGTGCCGTTCGGGCCGGTACCGGCGGGCACCGGCAACGACTTCGCGGTGGACACCGGCTTCCCGGCCGACCCGACGGCCGCCGTCGAGGTGATCACCGCGGCGCTCGCCGCCGGCCGCGCCCGGCCGGTCGACCTGGCGCGGCTGTCCCGGCCCGGGGAGGCCGACCGCTGGTTCGGCGCGGTGCTCGCGGCCGGCTTCGACGCGATCGTCAACGAACGCGCCAACCGGATGCGCTGGCCGCGCGGCCCCCGCCGGTACGACCTGGCGATAGTGGTGGAGCTGGCCCGGCTGCGGCCACGCCGCTACCGGCTGGTCCTCGACGGGGTGGCGCAGGAGGTGGACGCGGTGCTGGTCGCGGTCGGCAACACGGCCAGCTACGGCGGCGGCATGCGGATCTGCCCGGACGCCGACCCGCACGACGGCCTGCTGGACGTGGTGGTCGGCGGGCGCTTCGACAGGCGCACGCTGATGCGGGTCAAGCCGCAGATCTACCGGGGCACCCACGTCACGCACCCGTTGGCGCGCGTCTACCGGGCGCGGACGGTGGAGCTGTCCGCCGAGGGCATCACCACGTACGCCGACGGGGAACGCTCCCTCGACCTGCCGGTGACCGTCACCGCCGTGCCGGCGGCGCTGCGGCTGCTGCGCTGACCCCCGCCAGGTCCGCGGCACCCGGCGGGCCGGGAACGGCCGGCGGCGCGGGCGAAGGGGGAGGCGCGGCAGGAGGCGGCGCGGCGGCGCGGACCGCACCGGCGCTCGCGGCCACCACGAGCGCGATGGCGAGCACCTCGACCGGGCGCAACGCCTGGCCGAGCACCAGCCAGCCGGCCACCGCGGCGATCGCCGGGCCGAGACTCATCATCACCGCGAACGTCGCGGTCGGCAGCCGCCGCAGCGCGGCCAGTTCCAGGCTGTACGGCAGCACCGAGGCGAGCAGCGCCAGCCCGGTACCGAGCCCCAGCACCACCGGGTCGGCGAGGCGACCGCCGCCGTCGGCCAGCCCGAACGGCAGGGTGAGCAGCGCCGCGACGGTCAGGGCGAGGGCCAGCCCGTCGGCGCCGGGGAACCGTGCGCCGATCCGCGCCGAGCAGACGATGTACGCGGCCCACATGGCGCCCGCCGTCAGCGCCAGCGCGGCGCCGGCCGGGTCGAGCCGGTCGAACCCGCCCTGCCCGAGCAGGACCACACCGGCCAGCGCCAGCGCGGCCCAGCACCAGGCGGCCACCCGGCGCGCGGCGATCACCGACAGCGCCAGCGGGCCGAGCACCTCCAGGGTGACGGCCGGGCCGAGCGGGATCCGCTCGATCGCCTGGTAGAAGATCGAGTTCATGCCGGCCAGGGCCAGCCCGAACGCCAGTACCGCCGCCCAGTCGCGGCGCCCGTACCCGCGTACCCGCGGCCGGCAGAACACGAGCATCAGCAGCGCGCCGATGGTCAGTCGCAGCGTCACCGCCCCGGCCACCCCGGTACGCGGGAACAGCAGCGCGGCCAGCGCGGAGCCGAACTGCACCGACAGCGCCCCGCCGAGCACCAGCGCGACCCCGCCGAGCCGTCCCGGCGCACGCGGCGGCAAGGGGTGGGCACCGGTCATGCCCCTGACGGTATCCGGTGCGCCGCGACGGGTTCGCGCCGCTGGGGGTGTGCGCTCAGGCGGCCCCGGCCAGGTCGAGCACCGCGCCGAGCCCGTTCGGGCGGCCGGCGTCGGCGCAGGGCAGCACCAGCACCCCGCACCCGGCCGCCACGGCACCCGCGTCGGCCGGCGTGTCGCCCACCATGAGCGTGCGCTCCGGGTCGACGCCGAGCATCCCGCAGGCCCGCAGGAAGATGCCCGGGTCCGGCTTGCAGCGCCCCACCTCGTACGACAGCGCGTACGCGTCGACGAGCGCGTCGAAGTCCCAGGCGGCGAACAGCGGCCGCAGGTCGAAGCCGATGTTGCTGACCACCGCCACCTTCACCCCGGCGGAGCGCAGCGCTCCCAGCACGGGGGCGGTGTCCGGGTACGGCACCCAGCCCTCGGGCACCAGCACCCGCTCGTAGAGCGCGTCGGCGAACCCGTCGATGCCGGTGTCCACCGTCTCGGCCAGCCCGGTGTACGCGCCCCGGTGCGCGTGCGGGTAGAGATCACGGTCGGCCCACAGCTCGGCCAGCCGGGGCGGCACCCGTGCCGGCAGCGGGCCGCCGGCACGCCCGGCGGTGAGCAGCCGGTCGGCCAGCGAGGTGGCCCGGATCCGGTCCAGCTCGACGCCGCAGGCGGACGCGGCGGCGAGCACCCAGGCCAGCGGCTCCTCCACCTGGGCGAGGGTGCCGTGGAAGTCGAAGAGCACCGCCTCCACCGGCCGGCGGGACGGGCCCGGGCGGACGGCGTCGTCGGCGCCGCTCGAGACGTGGGGCAGTTCGGTACGGTCCGGCACGTCGTGCACCCTACCGACCGCTCCGACCGTCCTGCCGGATGGCCTTGACCGGTACTCCTCGGCGGCACCGATTAATCTTGGATCCATGTCGAGCCCCGCCGAGCGGTACGCCGCGGCGCGCCGCCGGGCCGCGCAGGCCTCCGCCTTCCCGGCCCTGGACGAATTCTCGCTGGATCTCGGGTTCGATCTCGACGACTTCCAGCGCGAGGCGTGCGAGGCGCTGGAGCGGGGCAGCGGCGTGCTGGTCTGCGCTCCCACCGGCGCCGGCAAGACCGTGGTGGGTGAGTTCGCGGTGCACCTGGCGCTGCGCGGCCGGCCCGGCGGCGACGCGTCCGCGACCCGGCGCAAGTGCTTCTACACCACGCCGATCAAGGCGCTGTCCAACCAGAAGTACCACGACCTGGTGGACCGCTACGGCGCCGAGCACGTCGGCCTGCTCACCGGCGACAACGCGATCAACGGCGACGCGCCGGTGGTGGTGATGACCACCGAGGTGCTGCGCAACATGCTCTACGCCGGCTCGGCCACGCTGGAGGGCCTGGCGTACGTGGTGATGGACGAGGTCCACTACCTGGCCGACCGGTTCCGCGGCGGGGTCTGGGAAGAGGTGATCATCCACCTGCCCGAGTCGGTCACGCTCGTGTCGCTGTCGGCCACCGTGTCCAACGCCGAGGAGTTCGCCGACTGGCTGGTCACCGTGCGCGGCGAGACCGCGGTGGTGGTCTCCGAGCACCGGCCGGTGCCGCTGTGGCAGCACATGCTCGTCGGCAAGCGGATGTTCGACCTGTTCCACGACGCCGACGCGGCCCGCAAGCACGACGTGCACCCCGAGCTGCTGCGCTACACCCGGGACACGATGCGCCGGCTGGAGCTGGGCGAGGGCCGCAGCGCCGGTCCCGGCGGCGGGCGGCGCGGCCCCCGCTGGCGCGGTCCGATGCGCCCGGACATCGTCGACCGGCTCGACCGGGAGGGACTGCTCCCGGCGATCCTGTTCATCTTCAGCCGGGCCGGCTGCGACGCCGCCGTGCAGCAGTGCCTCGCGGCCGGGCTGCGCCTCACCTCCCCGGAGGAACGCGCCGAGATCCGCCGGGTGGTGGAGTCCCGGGTCACCGCCATCCCCGGCGAGGACCTGTCGGTGCTCGGCTACTGGGAGTGGCTCGACGGCCTGGAGCGCGGCCTGGCCGCCCACCACGCCGGCATGCTCCCCGCCTTCAAGGAGGTCGTCGAGGAGCTGTTCGTGCGCGGACTGGTCAAGGCCGTCTTCGCCACCGAGACGCTCGCGCTGGGCATCAACATGCCGGCCCGCTGCGTGGTGCTGGAACGCCTGGTCAAGTTCAACGGCGAGGCCCACGTCGACCTCACCCCCGGCGAGTACACCCAGCTCACCGGCCGGGCCGGCCGCCGGGGCATCGACGTGGAGGGCCACGCGGTGGTGGTCTGGTCGCCGGAGACCGACCCCCGGCACGTCGCCGGGCTCGCCTCCACCCGCACCTACCCGCTGCGTTCCAGCTTCCGGCCGTCGTACAACATGGCCGTCAACCTGGTCGGCAGCGTCGGCGCGGCGCCGGCCCGGGAACTGCTGGAGTCCTCGTTCGCGCAGTTCCAGGCCGACCGGTCGGTGGTCGGCCTGGCCCGCCAGGTGCAGCGCAACACCGAGACCATCGACGCGTACGGCGCGGAGGCCGCCTGCCACCACGGCGACTTCGACGAGTACTTCGCGCTGCGGGTGGCCATCGCCGACCGGGAACGCGCCATCGCCCGGCAGGGGCAGACCCAGCGCAAGGCGGCGGCCGTCGCCTCGCTGGAGCGGCTGCGGGTCGGTGACGTGATCCGGGTGCCGTCCGGTCGGCGGGCCGGACTGGCGGTGGTGCTGGACCCGGCCACCGGCGGGTTCGGCGAGCCCCGGCCGCTGGTCCTCACCCAGGACCGCTGGGCCGGACGGGTCACCCCCGGCGACTTCACCACCCCGGCCGAGGTACTCACCCGCATCCGGGTGCCGAAGCACTTCAACCACCGATCGCCCGCGGCCCGGCGGGATCTGGCCGCCGCGGTCAGCGGCACCGGCCTGGACCGGCACGGCGGCCGGCGGGGCGGCCGGTCCCGTCAGGCGGCGGGGGAGGACCACCGGCTCAGCCAGCTCCGCGTCGAGCTGCGCGCCCACCCGTGTCACGCCTGCCCGGACCGGGAGGAGCACGCCCGCTGGGCGGAGCGGCGGCGCCGGCTGGAACGCGACACCGAGGAGCTGCGTGAGCGGGTGTCCGGGCGGACCGGCTCGCTGGCCCGTACCTTCGACCGGATCGTGGCGTTGCTGACGGCGCGCGGCTACCTGGCCGCCGACGGCGAGGTCACCGACGCCGGACGGATGCTGGCCCGGATCTGGACCGAGGCGGACCTGCTGGTGGCCGAGTGCCTGCGCCGCCGGGTGTGGGACGGCCTGTCCCCGGCCGAGCTGGCCGCCGCCGTGTCGGTGGTGGTGTTCGAGGCCCGGCGGGACGTCGACGAGCGGGCGTCGCTGCCGCGCGGCGCGGTGGCCGACGCGGTCGACGAGACGCTGAAGCTGTGGGGCGACATCGAGGCGGACGAGGCGGCGCGCGGCCTGGCCGTGACCCGGGAACCGGATCTCGGCTTCGCCTGGCCGATCTACCGGTGGGCGCGCGGCGAGGCGCTGGCGAAGGTGCTGGCCAGCGGCCACCAGATCGACGGGGAGATGCCGGCCGGCGACTTCGTCCGCTGGGCGCGTCAGGTGGTCGACCTGCTCGGGCAGGTCGCCGACTCGGGCGGCGCCTCGGCCGAGCTGCGTTCTACCGCCCGGCAGGCCATCGCGGCGGTCAACCGTGGCGTGCTGGCCTACCACGCCTCCGCCTGACGGTCACTTTCGGTCAGCGATTGCCGGAAATCGACGCATCGCTGTGTCACGGCGGCACCACCCCGCGAATTGTCGGGGGGTCGATGCACGCCCTGGTCAGGGCCTATCCCATCATTGCCCCGGGCGCCGTGGGTCGCGCTGAGCCGAGGGTGAGGGAAGGGCGTCGTGGGCGAGATCAATCACTTCGAGTACGGATGGATCACACCCGCGCTCAGCTACGCGTTGTCGGTGCTCGGCTCGGCACTCGGGCTGGTCTGCGCCGGGCGGATCCGGACCGCCACGAGCGCCGGCCAGCGGGCCTGGTGGGGCCTGCTCGCCGCCTGGGCGCTGGGCGGCACCGCCATCTGGGCCATGCACTTCATGGCGATGCTCGGGTTCGCCGTCGGCGGCACCCGGATCCGCTACGACGTGCCGCTGACGGCCGCCAGCACGGCGATCGCGGTGGCGGCGGTCGGCATCGGGCTGGCGATCGTGGGCACCGGCCGGCTCGCCGCGCCCCGGCTGATCGCCGGCGGGTTCTTCACCGGCGCCGGGGTGGCCGCCATGCACTACACCGGCATGGCCGCCATGCGCCTGGACGGCTCGCTCGGCTACGACCCGCTGCGGGTGACCCTGTCCGTGGTCATCGCGATCGTGGCCGCCACGGTGGCGCTCTGGCTGGCGATGACCGTCCGCCGGGGGATCGCCATCGCCGCGTCGGCGCTGGTCATGGGCATCGCGGTCAACGGTATGCACTTCACCGGCATGAGCGCGCTGTCGGTGCACCTGCACGAGAGCCGCGGTCCGGCCTCCGGCACCGAGGTGAGCGGGCTGCTGGTGCCGATCGTGCTGGCGGTGGTCTTCGGCGTGGTCGGGCTCGTCTACGCGCTGCTCGCCGCGCCGTCCGACGACGACCGGGCCGGGGCCGCGTACGTCAGCGCGCGGCTCGACGAGGGGCCGCAGACCGTGGCCGCCGAACCCGCGCCGGACCCGGTCGGCCTGCGGGCCCGGTCGACGCTGGCGCAGCCCGGCGCGCAGTTCCCGTCCCGGCGGAGCACCGACCGCCCATCGTGATCAACTGATCACGATCGGTCGCCGGCCAGCGCGTCGACGAGGCGGCGGCACGAGCCGGCCAGGTTCCAGCGCTGCGCCAGCTCCAGCAGCCGGTCCGGGTCGGCGGGGGACGTGGGCAGTGCCGGGTCCAGCTCGGGCAGCGGCACGTCGGTGGCGACCCGGACCACCTTCGGCGCCACGGCCAGGTAGTCGCGGGCGGCGTCGAGCTTCGCCCGCAGCCCGGGCGCGAAACCGGAGCGGGGGTCGTCGAGCGCGGCCAGGATGCCGTCCAGCCCGCCGTAGCGGTCTATCAGCCGGGCGGCGGTCTTCTCGCCCACCCCGGCCACGCCGGGCAGCCCGTCGCTGGGGTCGCCGCGCAGCGCCGCGAAGTCGGCGTACCGGTCGGCGGGCACGCCGTAGCGGGTGCGGACCGCCGCGTCGTCGCAGTCGTCCAGCTTGGCCACGCCCCGGCCGACGTAGAGCAGGCGTACCGGGTGGGCGTCGTCGACGAGCTGGAACAGGTCGCGGTCGCCGGAGACCACCTCGACCGGGCCCGGCTGGGTCACCGAGAGCGTGCCGAGCACGTCGTCGGCCTCGTAGCCGTCGGCGCCCACGGCCGGGATGCCGAGCGCGTCCAGCACCTCCAGGATCATCGGCACCTGCGGGGAGAGCGTGTCCGGCACGACCTCGCCGCCCTCGGGCGCGACCCGGTGCGCCTTGTACGACGGCAGCAGCTCCACCCGCCACGCCGGCCGCCAGTCGTGGTCGAGCGCGCAGATCATCCGGTCGGGCCGGCGGGTGCGCACGAGCTGGGCGAGCATGTCGAGGAAGCCGCGGACGGCGTTGACCGGCTGGCCGTCGTCGGTCTTCGCGGCCGACTCGGGAATGCCGAAGTAGGCGCGGAAGTAGAGGCTGGGGGAGTCGATCAGGAGGATCGGCTGTCGTTGTGCCACGCGGACAAGCCTTCCACAGCCCTGTGACGACATGGGGGAGGCGACCGCCGGGCCGGAAACCCGGGCGCGCGCGGGGCGCGGCATGAGCAGACTGGCGGGGTGAGCTTCGTACCCGGCCTGACCCTGGCCCGCCGGTTCCACGACGAGGTGGTGGGTCCGCTGCTGGCGCGGCGGCTGCCCGGCCTGCCGTACTCCGCCGGTCTGCTCGACGGCGGCTCCGAGCTGCTCGGCCTCGACACGCCGCGCTCCACCGACCACGACTGGGGTCCGCGTACCCAGCTCTTCGTGGCGGCCGCGCACGACGTCGCGCCGGTCCGGGCGGCGCTGGACGCGGAGTTGCCGGCGCGGTTCCTCGGCTGGCCGACCCGCTACGCGGGCGGGCCGGAGGCGCGCCTCGGCACGGTCCGCGCCGACGGCGACCGGCACGGCGTGACGGTGGACGAACTCGGCGGATGGCTGCGGGAGCGGCTCGGCGCCGACCCGCGCACCGGACTGACGGCGGCGGACTGGCTGGCGACGCCGACGCAGCGGCTGGCCGAGCTGACCGGGGGAGCGGTGTTCCACGACGGGCTCGACGGCGCGCTCACCGACGTCCGCGCCCGGCTGGCCTGGTATCCGGACGACGTGTGGCGGTACGTGCTCGCCTCCGGGTGGCAGCGGGTCGCGCAGGCCGAGCACCTGGCCGGCCGCTGCGCCGAGGTCGGCGACGATCTGGGCAGCCGGGTCGTGGTCGCCGGACTGGCCCGGGACCTGATGCGCCTCGGCATGCTGCTGCACCGGCGCTGGCCCCCGTACGCGAAATGGCTCGGCACGGTGTTCGCGACGCTGCCGGACGCGGCGCCGGTGGTGGACGGGCTCGCCGCCGCGCTCGGCCCGGGCGACTGGGCGGCCCGGGAGCCCGGCCTGGTCCGGGCGCTGGAGACGGTCGCCGGCTGGACCAACGACGCCGCGCCGGCGCCGCCGGTGGACCCGGCCGCCCGGCCGTTCCACGACCGGCCGTTCCTGGTGCTGCACGCCTGCCGGTTCGTCGAGACGCTGCGCGCCGCGATCACCGACCCGCAGCTGCGCGACCGGCCGCCGGTCGGCGCGGTGGACCAGTACGTGGACAGCGTGGACGTGCTGACCCACGCGGACCGTGCCCGCCGGGTGGCCGCGGCGGTTGTCGGCTCGCCGACCGGGGCCTAGACTTCGATTCGAGTCGCATCGATCCGCGACTGTCTATCTCGTCTCCGAGGGTCCGGGCCGCCCGTCGCAGGCGCCTCGCCGGCGAGAACGCCGCGCCACGCGGCGTTCCCACCATCCGAGGAGAACCATGCTGTCCAGAAGGAGCAGACTCCGGCTGCTCGGCGCGGCGCTGGCCGCGGCCGGGCTCGCCGTCGGGGCGGCGCTCGCCGTCCCCGGGCCGGCCTCGGCCGCCGCGCTGACCGAGGTGACGAACTTCGGCACCAACCCGAGCAACCTGCGGATGTACCTGTACGTCCCGGACACCGTCGCGGCCCGTCCCGGCCTGCTCGTGGTGAACCACTACTGCACCGGCAGCGGCCCGGCCATGTACTCCGGCACCCAGTTCGCGGCGCTCGCCGACCGGTACGGCTACATCGTGGTCTACCCGTCGGTGACGCGCAGCAGCAAGTGCTTCGACGTCTCCTCGCCCCAAGCGCTGCGCCGCGACGGCGGCAGCGACCCGGTGGGCATCAAGTCGATGGTTGACTACGTGCGGCAGCGCTACCCGGTCGACTCGCAGCGGATCTTCACCACCGGCACCTCGTCCGGCGCGATGATGACGAACGTGCTGCTCGGCGACTACCCGGACGTGTTCCGCGCCGGTGCCGCCTTCGCCGGTGTGCCGTTCGGCTGCTTCGCCACCACCAACGGCTCGGAGTGGAACAGCGAGTGCGCCAACGGCCAGGTGCTGAAGACCCCGCAGCAGTGGGGTGACCTGGTGCGCAACGCCTACCCCGGCTACACCGGCCCGCGCCCGCGGATGCAGATCTGGCACGGCACCAACGACGAGACGCTGCGCTACCCGAACTTCGGCGAGCAGATCGACCAGTGGACGAACGTGAACGGGCTGAGCCAGACGCCGGCGTACACGGACAGCCCGCAGGCCGGCTACACGCGTACCCGCTACGGCGGCACCGGCGGCACCGCGACCGTCGAGGCGATCAGCATGCAGGGGGTCACGCACAACCTGCCGGTGGACGCGGCGCAGGCCGTCCGCTTCTTCGGCCTGGACTCCACCGCGCCGCCGACCACCGCGCCGCCGACCACCGCGCCGCCCGCCACGCCTCCGCCGACCACGCCCCCGCCCACGACGCCGCCCCCCACCACGGCGCGGCCGACCACGCCGCCGCCGTCGGGCGCCTGCCGGGTCGGGTACGTGGTGAACGCCTGGAACAACGGCCTGACCGCCGCCGTGACGATCACCAACACGTCCACCACGGCGATCAACGGCTGGAACCTCGCGTTCACACTGCCGGGCGGTCAGACGATCACCGGAGGCTGGAACGCCACGTACAGCCCGTCCAGCGGCGCGGTGACCGCCCGCAACGTGTCCTACAACGCGTCGATCCCGCCGGGCGGCTCGGTGGACATCGGCTTCCAGGCCACCCACACCGGCAACACCGGCAGGCCCGCCTCGTTCACGCTCAACGGGAGCACCTGCACGGCCGCCTGAGCGGGGCCGCAGCGGCATCCCGGCCGCGCCCGTCCCGACCGGGGCGGGCGCGGCCGGGCATGACCGCACCGGCGGCGGGTACCCGTGCCGGACGGACACCGGCGGGAACCGAAGGAGCGGATATGAAGGTCCGAAGCTCCCTGCGCGCGCTCAAGCGCAAGGCCGGCTCGATCGTGGTCCGGCGCCGGGGCAAGCTGTTCGTGCTCAACAAGGCCGACCGGCGGCAGAAGGCCCGGCAGGGCTGAGCCCGATGGCCGACATCCTGATCACCGGGGCCGGCAGCGGGCTCGGCCGGGGCACCGCGCTCGGGCTGGCCCGCGAGGGCCACCACGTGGTCGCCGCCGCGCAGGTCTGGCCGCAGGTCCGCGAGCTGCGGGCCGACGCCGAGCGGGCGGGCGTAGCGCTGGACGCGATCAAGCTGGACGTCACCGACCCGGCCGACCGGGCCGCCGCGGCCCGGCACCGGGTGGACGTACTGGTGCTCAACGCGGGCGTGCAGGAGGCCGGCGCTCTGGTGGAGATCCCGATGGAGCGGGTCCGCCGGTCGTTCGAGGTGAACGTGTTCGGCCACCTGCACCTGGCGCAGGCACTGGTGCCGCCGATGCTGGCCCGGGGCGCGGGGAAGGTGGTCTGGGTGTCCTCCGCGGTGGGCGTGCGGACCCGGCCCTTCATCGGCGTCTACGCCGCCACAAAACACGCGATCGAGGCGCTGGCCTGGGCCATGAAGGGCGAGCTGGAACCACGCGGGGTTCGCGTCGCGGTGATCAACCCCGGCCCGTACCGGACCGGGTACAACGACACCGGCGTGGAGACCATGTCCCAGTGGTGGGACGAGTCCGCCGCCCTGCTGCCCCGGCCCGACTTCGGCGACTACCTCGGCCACCAGCGCGATCCGCAGGAGATGATCGACGAGATGGTCCGGGTGGTGCCGGCCGGGGAGCACCCGTACCGCACCGCGTATCCGCCGTCGCTGCGCGACCAGCTCAGGGAGTTCGAGTCGCAGGTGTGGGACGCGACGTCGTGACGGCGGCGGCCGGTACGGCGTCCACCTCGGAGCGCCCCGCCAGGCGGGCGACGGCGGAGGCGGCCAGCGGGCGGTAGATCCGCACCGAGTCGGCGAGCGCGGAGAAGTGCGATCCCGAGTTGTCGCCGTGGTAGTGGGTGGCGATGTCCACCTGCTCGACCGGCACCCCGGCGCGGACCAGCCGCAGCAGCACCGCCATCTCGTACTCGAAGCGGTCACCCGGGACGGTGGTGAGCCAGCCGAGCAGGGCGGCCGGGTAGGCGCGCAGCCCGGTCTGGGTGTCGCGCACGTCGAGGCCGGTCGCCAGCCGGAACGCCATCCGGGTCGCCGCGTTGCCGAACCGGCTGCGCGCCGGGACCTCACCGTCGAAGCGGCGTACGCCGAGCGTCGGCGCCCCGGTGACGCGCATCCGTTCCGCCACGCCGCACACGTCGGTCACGCCGTGCTGGCCGTCGGCGTCCACACACACCACGTCGCGTCCGGGACGGTGCGCCGAGGCGTACCGGAAGCCGGTGCGCAGCACCACGCCCTTGCCCCGGTTGACCCGGCGGCGCAGCACCGTCGCCCCCTCGGCGCGGGCCGCGCCGAGCACCCCGGCGGCGGCCGGGCCGCTGCCGTCGTCGACGACGAGCACGTCCGCGCCGGGCAGCGCCGCCCGCAGGTCACCGACCAGCGGCGGAAGCCGGTCACCGGGCCGGTACACCGGCACGAGCACGATCACGGAACCTCCCGGGTGGACTCGCCCGCCGGCACGGCCCGCCGGGTCGATCGAGGACCGTCGTACCCCGCGCCCACTCCGGCGAATCACCGCCGGGGCGTGAGGCGTCCGATCCGGTCGGCGGCGCGGGTCAGCGCGCGCTCGCGGCGCAGCGACGCCTCCGGGGTACGCACGCCGAGGAAGCCGATCCGGCTGAACGCGCGGGCGGCCCGCTCCCGCCGGACGGGCACCGGGTCGGGCGCGGTCACCGGCACGTCGGCCAGCGCCCGGCCGGACAGCCCGAGCACGCGCGCGGCGAGCAGCCGGACGCGGGGCAGGTGCCACGGGTGGGAGACCAGCCCGAGTGGCCGCTGGGCGGTGAACTCCGCCGGGCCGAGCAGCCCGTCCTGGACGGTGTGCGCCAGGTTCTGCACGGTGGTGCGGGAGCGGGTCTCGGCGGCCGAGCGGGCGTACGCGTCGAGCCCGGCGTCGCGCGCCAGCGCCCGCATCAGCTCCGCCTCCCGGTATCCGGCGGGCGGGGCGGGCGCGCCGGCCGGGCCGTGCGGCCAGCCGCCGGTGAACACCACCCGGGCGTCCGGCGCGCGGCGGAACGCCTCGGCGTGCGCGCGGACGTAGGCCACCGCGGCCTCGGTGCGCGCGACGCTCTCCGCGGTGAGCCGGTAGCCGTCGTCGCCGGCCACCACCCCGCGGCCGAAGACCAGCAGCACTGTGGCGGGAGGCGTCATCCCTTCACGGTACGGGCCGGATCACTCGTCGTCCGGCGGCCAGGGCGGCGTGCCGACGCCGGTGATGCGGACGCCGCCCCACGGGTCCACCTCGGCCAGCCGGGCCCGAGTGACCCGCTCGCCGATCCGGACCTCCACGTCCCGGCGGCCGGAGCGCAGCAGCCGCACCAGGCGCGGTTCCGGCTCGACCCGGCCGGCCCAGTGGTAGCGGCCGTCGACCGGCTCGAACCGCCCGCCCGCGTGCAGCCGTACCGAGGTGCCGGCGATCTCGGCCGTGCCCTGCCAGGTCACCTGTCGATCCGTTCGTGCGCGCGGGTCAGCTCCGGTGGCAGGTCGGCGCCCCGGCGGACCCCCTCGATGCCGCTCCACAGCAGCGTGGTCAGGTATTCGGTGAGCGCGGCCCGGTGGATCGGCTGCCCGTGCGTGGTCCACCAGTCGCCGACCGCCTGCACGAACCCGACCAGCCCGTACGCCCACGGCTCGGCCGGGCCGGCGTCGAGGCCGAGCGCGCGCAGCCGGTCGCCGATGACCCGGGCCAGCCCGGTCGCGACCTGCCGGCTGGTGCCGGTGACCACCTGCTGGATGCCGGGATGCCCGGACTCGTGCACGAGGAACCGGTAGAGCGACGGCTCGTACTCCACCACGCTCAGGTACGCGTCGATCGTCGCCTCGACCAGCGCCCGCTCCTCGCGTACCTGCTCCACCGCGGGGGCGATGGCGGCCACCACGCGCGCCGCGACCACCTCGCTGACCGCCAGCCAGAGCTGGGCCTTGTCGGCGAAGTAGCGGTAGAGCACCGGCTTGCTGACCCCGGCGGTGGCGGCGACCTGGTCCATGTCGACGCTCGGGCCGTGCCGCAGCAGCGCCTGCACGGCGGCCGCGATCAGTTCCTGCCGCCGCTGTTCGCGGTGGTCGGCCCAGCGGTCGCGCCGCCCGCCGGAGCGGGGTGCGGCCGGCTCCGGTGGAGCGTCGGGGCCATTGACATCGGTGGTGGTCCGTCGCATGCTACCACTCGTAACAGTTACTCGAAGTTACGTCAATATGGAGGGGTCATGGAGCGGACGACGGCCGGATTCCCGCGCGAGGCGGTCGCCGATCGCCTGCTCTCCGCCTCGGTGCGCACCAGCTACGACCCGATGGTCGACATCGACTGGTCGGCACCACCGGTGCCCGGCGCGTACTGGCTGCCGCCGACGCGCAGCAGCCTCTACGGCACGCCGCTGTGGGACGCCATGACCGAGGACCAGCGGGTCGAGCTGACCAAGCACGAGGTCGCCAGCGCGGCCAGCGCCGGGATCTGGTTCGAGACGATCCTCATGCAGATGCTGATCCGGCAGTACTACGACGCGGACCCGACCAGCCGGCACGCCCAGTACGCGCTCACCGAGGTCGCCGACGAGTGCCGGCACTCCATCATGTTCGGCCGGCTCATCGAGGCCGCGGGCGCGCCGGTCTACCGCGCCGAGCCGTTCGACCACCTGCTCGGGCGCTGGCTCAAGTCCACGGCGACCGGCCCGCAGATGTACGCGGCCATCCTGATCGCCGAGGAGATCCTCGACTCGTTCCAGCGCGAGATCATGGCCGACGAGTCGTTGCAGCCGCTGATCCGGATGGTGTCGCGCATCCACGTGGTGGAGGAGGCCCGGCACGTGCGTTTCGCCCGCGACGAGCTGACCCGGCAGGTGGAGGCGGCCGGACCGGTGGCGCTGGCGTACGCGCGGCTGGTGATCGGCCGGGCCGCGTACTCGATCACGCGGCGCCTGGTGCACCCGCGGGCGTACGCGGCGGTCGGGATCGACCCGGCGGCCGGCCGGGCCGCGGCGCGGGCCAACCCGCACTGGCGGGCCACGCTGCGCTGGTCCGCGCAGCGGATCGCCGACCACCTGACCGAACTGGGCCTGGTCGCCGGGCCGGGCCGGGTGCTGTGGCGCCGGGCCGGGCTGGTGGAGGGCTGACCGGCGGCGACCCGAAGGGGAAAGGATCGCCGCCGGCCGCCCGGTCAGGAGGTGGGGAAATTGTCAGCGGTGCGGATGCGCTCGCGCATGTACGCGCCGGACTCGGTGAGCACCGACGTCCCGCCGAACGAGCCGGACGCGCAGGTGCCCGGCCGCAGTGCCGCCGAGCCCTCGGGGGCGTCGGAGAGCGTCCAGTTCGCGTAGCTGATCTTCAACCGGTCGAGCAGGTCGAGCCAGGCGTTGCTGCTGGCGGTGTCGACAGCGCCGTCACCGGTGTACGTGACGGTGCCGAACTCGGTGACGAACAGCGGGAGCCGGCTCGCCGCCCGCTGCACCTCGTTGCGGTAGTTGTCCTTGTGCGACGCGGCGTAGAAGTGGAACGTGTACATGATGTTCTGCGCCCGCACCGGGTTGTTCACGATCTCGTCGGAGTTGCCGCCCTCGGACACGCCGAGCGAGGACCAGCCCCGGGTGCCGACGATGACCACCGCGTCCGGGTCGTTGGCCCGGATCACCGGGATGACCTGCTCGGCGTAGTCGCGGATGGTCGACCAGCTCACCCCGTTGGGCTCGTTGGTGATCTCGTAGATCACGTTCTTCTTCGCGGCGTTGCGCGCCGACACGTTGGCGAAGAACGTCTTGGCCCGGTCCAGGTTGTACATCGGGTCACCGGGCGTCAGCGTGTGGAAGTCGATGAGGGCGTACATGCCCCGGGCCTCGGCCTTGTCCACGAGCGTGTTCACCTGGTTGGTGAAGCCGGCCGGGTTGGTCTCGTAGCCCTGCTCCTGCACGTACATGGAGATGCGCAGCAGGTCGGACCGCCACTCGTTCGCGAGTACGTCCAGCGAGGCGTCGGTGTAGCAGTTGGCGAACCACTGCAACCCGTGCGTGCTCATGCCGCGTAGCTGGATCGGCCGCCCGTACTGGTTGCAGAGGTTGACCCCGCACACCTGGAGCTGGCCGTTGATCGCGACCGGCGTGGTGCCGGTCGGCGGCGGCGTGGTGGGCGGGGGAGTGGTCGGCGGTGGCGGGGTGCTCGGCGGGGGCGTGCTGGGCGGCGGTGTGCTCGTGCCGCCGGTGCAGACGGTGCCGTTGAGCGTGAACGACGTGGGGTTCGGGTTCGAGCCGGTCCACGAGCCGTTGAAGCCGACTGTCGTACTCGCGCCGGTGCCGAGCGCGCCGTTGTAGTCCAGGCTGCGGGCGGTGACCGCCGAGCCGCTCTGCTGCCAGGTGGCCGACCAGCCCTGCACGACGCGCTGGCCGCCGTCCGGGAAGGTGAAGCCCAGCGTCCAGTTGCTCACCGGGTCGCCGAGGTTGCGCACCGCCACGCTCGCGGTGAAGCCGCCGGGCCAGGCGTTGGTGGTGTAGGTGACGGCGCAGCCGGTCGCCGCCATCGCGTCGGGCGAGGGCAGGACGGCCACCGCCGCCAGGGCGAGCGCGCCGACCGCGCCGCCGGCGAGCAGGTGCCGCCGGGACGGGCGGGGAATCGAGAACATGCGGGAAGGTCCCATCGTCTGGATGGTGATCGGACGGTGCCCGTCGTGAACCTGCCCGGAAAGCCCGACGCGGCGGCCTGGGGGAGCGCTCCCACGGCCGAGCGTAGAGGTGGATACCGATGCGTGCAACCGCCGCCGGTCAGCGGCCGCCGCGGCGCCCGCCGTAGAGCCGCAACGCGTTGCAGACGTCGTACACACCCGGCACGTCCCACGCCAGCTCGGCGGCGACCAGGCGCGTCTGGGGGTCGGCCACCAGGCCGGCGAGGATGACCACCCGGTTCTGCACGGTCACGGTGATCTGCTGCCGGCGGGTGGTCCAGTCGGCGCTGAGCCGCTGGGCGACGAGCGACGCGAGGCGGGTGTCCGCGTCGTCGGGCTCCGGCCCGCCGCCGGTGAACGGGAACTCGGGGTACGGCCAGGGCATCACCACGGGGAGGGCTCCTTCTGTTCGGTCAGGACCGGTCGCCGGGACGCGGGGCCCGGCGCCGGGACGCGGCCGTCGACGACTGTGAAGACGCCGTCGAGCCGCATGGTGTGCAGCACGGTGAGCACGAACCGCGAGGGGGACAGCAGGCCCAGTCGCCGGCCGTCGCGCCGGGCGTCCTGGTGCGCGCGCACCAGCAGGCTGAGCCCGGCGGAGTCGATCACCTCCAGGCCGGACAGGTCGACCAGCTCCATGTCGTCGCGCCGGGAGCGCTCGTCGAGGGCGCGGCGGACCTCGGTGGCCGGGGCGACGTCGTGGGCGGCCGGGGTGCCGCCCACCTGCTCCAGGTCCTCGGTGCCCAGGCCGTCGTCGGCGATGGCCGCCCGGGCGCTGCACCGGGGGCAGTGGTGCGGTCCGGACGCGAACGGCGAGCCGACCCAGTCGTGCTCGAACACGAGCGTCCACACCACCTCGGCGTCGGGCAGCGTGGCGCCCGCGCCGGTGACGCTGTCACCGCAGCCGTCGCAGATGAGCATCATCAGGTGGTCCGCGGGTACGACAGTCACACCTCCTCCTTCCGCCGGCCGCCCGTGCCGGGAGGGGTCTGCCCCTGGGCCTCCGGCCGGCCGGCGGCGACCACCGCCAGCACGACCGCCACGGCGGCGAAGCCGGTCTGCACCATCAGCGGCAGCACCGGCGATCCGTCGGTGCGGTGGTCCACCAGCCCGACCACGATCGCGCCGAGCAGCGCGGCCGCGACGCCGAGCGCGAGTGTCAGCCACACCGGGACGGCCTTGCGCCCCGGCAGGACGAGGCGTCCCAGCCCGCCCACGGCCAGACCAACCACGAGCGCTCCGACGAGCGTGCTGCCGGTCACCACTCCTCCTCAGCGTGATGCGGACGCGACCCGGGCCCGGCCGCGCGCGGCCGGACGGGGCGTGTCGACGACGGGTACGGCACCGAGCCCGGAGTTCTCCAGGATGCGCCGGATCCGCGGATGCGGACTGCTCAGCGTGAGCAGACCGCCCTGGCGCGCCAGCCGGCGGTGCACGTCCAGCAGCAGCGCGACGGCGGCGGCGTCCACATGGCGGCACCCGGCGAGGTCGATCGTCAGCTCGCGGGGCCGGAGCGCGAGGATGCGGTCCATCACGTGGGCGACCTCGGGCAGCCCGGCGAGGTCCAGTTCGTCGGTGATGTCCACGCGCACGTGCGGCACCGCGGACTCCGGCGGGGACGGCAGGCTGGCAGGCATCGGGTCGCTTCCGTGACGGGATCGGGTCAGCCCCCACTCTGCGCAGGGATCTTGGAGGTCACCGGACGGTTGTGTGACGGTTCGATGACAAAAACCACGAACGGCCCACGCGATTGGGCGACCCGTGCCGCGCCGGTCATGATGCCCATATGACGGCCGTACTGGTGATCGAGGACGACGACCGCATCCGGCTCGCGCTGCAGCTCGCCCTGGAGGAGGAGGGCTACGAGGCGTACGGCGCCCCGACCGCGGAGGACGGCCTGCGCCGGCAGCGGGAGAAGCCGGCCGACTACGTGCTCGTCGACCTGATGCTGCCCGGCATGAACGGGTTCGACTGCATCCGCCAACTGCGCCGCGACGACGACGTGCCGGTCGTGGTGATCAGCGCCCGCGACGACACCCACGACATCGTCGCCGCGCTGGAGGCGGGCGCCGACGACTACGTGGTGAAGCCGGTCGCGATCAAGGAGCTGTCCGCCCGGCTGCGGGCGCTGCGCCGGCGCGTACGCACGGTGTCCGGGCCGGTGCCCGCCCAGTTCTTCGGCGACCTGGAGATCAGCGCGGAGGCCGGCGAGGTGCGGCGCTCGGGACAGCCGGTGCCGGTCACCCGCACCGAGTTCCGGCTGCTGTGCGAGCTGGCCGAGCACGCCGGCCGGGTGCTGTCGCGCCAGCAGCTGCTCAGCCGGGTCTGGGGTTACGAGACCGGCGACGAGCGGCTCGTCGACGTGCACGTGGGCCGGCTGCGGCAGAAGATCGAACCCGACCCGGCCAACCCGCGCCACCTGGTCACCCTGCGCGGCCTCGGCTACAAACTCCAGCGATGACCCGTCCCGGCCTGCGCGCCCGGGTCACCGCGGCGTTCGCCGTGGGGGCGTTGCTGCTGTCCGCGCTGATGGCCCTGTTCTCGTACGACCTGACCCGGCGCTCGCTGCTCGACGAGCGGGAGCGCACCGCGGTCCGGGCCGCCTACTACGACGCCGCCGTGGTCCGTTCCGGCCTGGACACCGGCACCCCGGACGTGGTGGCCGTGCTGCGCTCGCTCGACACCGGCAGTGCCCGCCGCCCGCTGCTGCACCTGCCCGACGGCTGGTACGCCCGTACCGCCGACGTAGGCGCCAGCTCGGTGCCGGTGGAGCTGCAGCGGATGGTGGCCGACGGCAAGCCCGCGGTGCAGCGCATCCGGCTCGACGGGCAGCCCGCGCTGCTGGTCGGCGTGCCGCTGCCCGGCGCGCTCGGCTACTACGAGCTGACCTCGCTGCGGGAGGTCGAGGAGACGTTCCAGGTGGTGGGCCTGGCGCTGATCGCGGTGGCGATCATGGTCGCCGGTGCGGGCGCGGCGCTCGGCTGGTACGCCACCCGGCACAGCCTGCGGCCGCTCACCGCGGTCGCCGACGCGGCGGAACGGATCGCGTCCGGCGACTTCGCCACCCGGCTCGACCCGACCACCGATCCCGACCTGACCCGCCTGTCCAGCTCGTTCAACGAGATGGTCGACAAGCTGGTGCACCGCATCGAGCGGGACCGGCGCTTCGCCGCCGACGTGAGCCACGAGCTGCGCTCGCCGCTGCAGACCCTGGCCGCCGCCGCGAGCGTGCTCAACCGCCGCCGGGAGCACCAGGACGAGCGCACCGCCACCGCGGCGGGCCTGGTCGCCGACGAGGTGACCCGGTTCCAGCGTCTGGTCGACGACCTCATCCAGCTGGCCCGCACCGAGCAGCCGGCACACCGCGAGACGGTCGACGTGGTGGAGCTGGCCCGGGCCACCTGCCGGGAACGGTCGCTGCCGGAGAGCCTGGTGACCGTCGGCGGCGACGCCCCGCGCCTGTGGTGGGTCGACCGGCGCCGGTTCGCCCAGACGCTGCTGAACCTGCTGGAGAACGCCGAGCGGTACGGCGGCGGGCCGGTCGCGATACGCCTCGGCGGGCGCGACGGCGTGGGCGTGCTGGAGGTCGACGACGACGGTCCGGGCGTGCCGCCCGGCGACCGCGAGATCATCTTCGACCGGTTCGTCAGGGGCCGGGCGGCGCACGACCGGGCCGGCACCGACGGCACCGGCCTCGGGCTCGCGCTGGTGGCGCAGCACGCCGCCGCGCACGGCGGTACGGCCGCGGTGCTGGACCGCGGGCCCGGCGCCCGCTTCCGGGTCGAGCTGCCCGGAGCGCTGCGATGAGCCGCCGGCGGCTCCTGCCCGGCCTGCTGGCGGCCGTGCTGCTGGGCGGCTGCGGGGTGCCGGTGGACGACGAGCCCCGCGTGGTGCAGACGCCGCCCGGCGCGTTCCCGACCCCCGCCGTGTCCTCGACCGCCGACGGGGACGGGCGGGTGGACGAGCCGTTCTGCTTCGTCCGCGACGACGGGCTGGTCGTGGTCAAGCGCCGGGTGGACGGGTTGCCCGGGGTGGACTCGCACCTCCAGCACCTGCTGGCCGGGCCGGACGGCGGCGAGCGCCGTCAGGGGCTGGCCACGGCGCTGCCGGGGACGGTGGCGGTGGCCGGGGCGACGCTGACCGGCACGCTGGCCACCGTCGACGTGCGCCAGGCCGGGGAGGAGACCGGCCGCAACGACGAGGTGCTCGCCTTCGGGCAGATCGTGTGCAGCCTCACTCAGCGGCCCGACGTGTACAGCGTGGCGTTCCGCCGGGACGGGCAGCCGCTGGAGGTGCCACGCGCGGACGGAAGCCTCTCCGCGCTGCCGCTCACCGCCGCCGACTACCGGCCACTGTTACCTCGCTGACACCCTTCCTCGCTGCTCTGTCCGGATATGAACCGAAATCTCCATCGTCCGTTCGGTTGATTTGGCGGTGACCTTTGGTCTAGTGTGGCTGGCACGACCGGTGTGGGAGGCCACCCGTTCTCCGAGGACAGGAAGGGCAGCATGACCACGATGACCATGGCATCGACCGCGACCGAGGTGCAGCGCGCGCCGCAGACCGGTGAGGAGAGCCGCGCCAGTGAGCTGATCGCGGCGCTCGCCGCGCTGCCCGCCGACCACCCCCAGCGGGCCGCCCTGCGCAACCAGGTCATCGAGGCGTGGCTGCCGCTGGCGAACCACCTGGCCGCCCGCTACAGCGGTCGCGGCGAGCCGGCCGGCGACCTGGCCCAGACCGCGGCGCTCGGCCTGATCAAGGCCGTCGACCGGTTCGACGCCTCGCGCGGCGTCGACTTCGCCGGCTTCGCCATCCCGACCATCCTCGGCGAGATCAAGCGGCACTTCCGCGACCGCACCTGGAACATCCGGGTTCCGCGTCGCCTCCAGGAGCTGCGGCTGCGCATCTCCGAGGCCAACAGCACGCTGACCCAGACGCTCAACCGGGCCCCGACCGTCGCCGACATCGCCGCCCACCTCGACGTCACCGAGGAAGAGGTGCTGGAGGGCCTGGAGGGCGCCCGCGCGTACAACGCGGTCTCGCTGTCCACCCCGATCGGCGACGGCGACAGCGCCACCGAGCTGGGCGACACGCTCGGCACCGAGGACAACGAGTACGAGCTGGCCGACCTGCGCGCCTCGCTCGGCCCGGCGCTCGCCACGCTCGACGAGCGGGAGCAGAAGATCCTCACGCTGCGCTTCTACGGCAACCTGACCCAGAGCGAGATCGCCGCCCGGGTCGGTGTCTCCCAGATGCACGTGTCCCGGCTGCTCGCCCGCGCCCTGACCAAGCTGCGCGGCCAGCTCACCGAGGCCTGAGCCACCCGTACCGCGACCCCCGCCGGCCCGGCCGGCGGGGGTCGCGTCGTGTCACCAGCGCGAGGGCGGAGGCGGCGGCACCACGGGCGGCCGGTCGTCGCAGGTGATGGTGTTCGGCAGCAGCCACGACGCCAGCCAGCCGCCGTCGTTGCCGCCGAGGTCGGTCAGGCCGAACTCCGACCCGGTCGGGGTGAAGTGGAACGACCCGCAGTTGTTCACGCCGACCGCGCCCACGTTGCGGGCGTCGACGTTCGCGAAGCTCGCCCCGCCCGCCGTACGCGCGCTGACCACCGACGTCCCGGTGCCGTCGACCCGGATGTCGCGGAAGCGGACGTTGTCGATGCGGACGCTGTCCTTCACCGGCCAGTCGCTGACCAGCATGATCGCGTTGTAGGTGCTGTCCAGGTACGCGTCACCGCGAACCTCGATGTCCGCCGCGTCGATGCTGCGGTCCAGCGCGTAGAACCAGATCGCGCCGAGGCCGATGTTCCAGTTCAGGTCGTACGTGCCGGCCCGGACCGTGGTGTTGCCGGTGATCCGCAGCCGGCCGGTGAACGGCTCGGCCCCGAACCGGGAGCCCACCTGGATCGCGCTGCCCTCGCGTACCGGGTCGGCGATCAGGTTGTGCGCCACGGTGAGGTCGGCGCCGCCGTACAGCGCGATGCCGTTGGCGAGCACCGGCGACTGCACGGTGTTGTACGCGAACGTGTTCGACGCGTTCGCCGTGCCCTCCGACCACATGGCCAGCGCGTCGTCACCGCTGTTGCGGACCACCGAGTTCGTCACCGACGAGTGCGTGACGCCGGTGTGGAAGTTCAGCCCGTCGGCGATCTGGTCCGCGATCACCGTGTTCGTGACCCGCAGGCCGGTCATCGGCCCGTCGAACCACATGCCGACCTTGGTGTGGTGCAGGTAGAGGCCGTCGATCGTGCTGCGGTTGAGCGCCCCGCCGACGGCGTTGACCTGGTCGGTGTCGATCCGCTCCCGTACGTCGCCCTCGATCGCGAAGCCGGACAGGTGCACGTCGCTGCTGCCGCCGTCGGCGGCGTCGCGGCCGTAGAAGCCGACGCCGGTGTGGCGGGAGCCGTCGGGTGCCGGCGTCTCCAGCGCCACCTCGCGTCCCCGCACGACCGTGTACCAGCTGCCGGCCCCGGCGATCGTCACGTCGTCGACGACGACGTGCCGGTTGACCTGGTAGGTACCAGGCGGCAGGTAGAGCGGGCGGTCCACCCGGCGGGCGTACGCGATCGCGCGGTCGAACGCGTCGGCGGACTCCCGCCGGCCGGTCGGATCGGCGCCGAAGGACAGCGCGTTCACCGCGCGGGGGACCGTCCGGGGCGGTGCGATGAGGTGCGCGTCCACCAGGTCGATCACCGTCCACGCGGCGGCCGTGCCGCGCGGCGCGGTCAGCCGGACCACCTCACCGGCCCGGTGGGTACGGCCGAGCAGCATCCGCTGCTCGTCGTAGAAGTGGTGCGGCCGGAACGGCTTGCCGATCACCGGCGCGGGCGTGGTGGCGGCCGGGACGCAGGAGCACTCGGTGATCCACCAGTCCGGGTGCAGCAGGTCGGCGCCGGGGTCGTTGGTGAACGGGTACTGGTTGTAGAGCCAGGCGTACTGCGAGGTCAGCGTCATGGTGCGCGGGGGCGCGTGCCCGACTGAGACCCGCAGCGGCGCGGTGATCCCGCCGCCGCCCGGCGCGTCCGGGATGCTGTAGCGCACGGTGAGCGCGTTCGTGGACCTGGGGAGCGTCAGTTCGACGTGCTGGCCGGGCAGCAGGCGCACGGCCCGGCGGCCGGACGCCTCGCCGGCCAGTGTGTACGCCGACCGGTCCGGCCCGATCACGGTGCCCGTGGTGCGGCCGTGTTCCGCCTCCTGCTCGACGTAGTCCACCGTCGCGCCGCGACCGGCGACGAGCGCGGGGTCGAGCCCGGCGCGGGTCACCACGGGGGACGGTCCGCGCGGCGGGCCCGCCGCGGCGGCACCGGGTGGTGCGAGCAGGGCGGCGGCGACGACCAGCGCCGCGAGGATCCTCGGCACGCTCCGCGACATCGGGGCACCCACTTTCTCGGGGGAGGGGTGGCCTCGGCGGCGCAGGCCATCGACAAGGCTCCTCATGTTATTCCGGCGCCCTGTTGCCTTTCAAGCATCAATCTGCTCGCATCTTTCGGACCGATTGCCCGCCCGGACGGCAAGACCTGACCGCTCCGGCTGTTCATTTCTTGCAAGAATCCGACGTACGATTGCCGCCGTGACGAAGCGCCTGACCGAGGTGGCCCGCAAGGCGGGTGTCAGCGAGGCCACCGTGAGCCGCGTGCTCAACGGCCGTGGCGGCGTGTCCGAGGCGACCCGGACCGCCGTGCTGACCGCCCTCGACGTGCTCGGCTACGAGCGCCCGACGAAGCTGCGCGGCGAGCGCGCCCGCCTGGTCGGCCTGGTGCTGCCGGAGTTGCAGAACCCGATCTTCCCGGCGCTGGCCGAGGTGGTCACCGGCTCGCTCGCGCAGCGCGGCTTCACCCCGGCGCTGTGCGCCCGCACCATCGGCGGCGTGCCGGAGTCCGGGTACGTGGAGATGCTGCTCGACCACCAGGTCAGCGGCGTCATCTTCGCCGGTGGCTCGTACGCCTTGGCCGACGCCTCGCACGAGCACTACCGGCGCCTGACCGACCGGGGCCTGCCGGTGGTACTGGTGAACGCCGGTGTCGAGGAACTGGGCTTCCCGCGGGTGTCCACCGACGACGCGGTCGCCGTCGAGCAGGCGTACGGGCACCTGCGCTCCCTCGGCCACGAGCGGATCGGCATGGTGCTCGGCCCGGCCGACCACGTGCCCTCGCGCCGCAAGCTCGACGCCATGGTCCGGGCCGCCGGCTGGGGCGAGGACCGGTCCCTGGTGGAGCGATCCAGCTTCTCCATGGAGGGCGCCCGGGTCGCCGCCACGAAACTGATCGAGCGCGGCGCGACCGGGATCGTCTGCGCCAGCGACGTGCTGGCGCTGGGCACCATCCGGGCCGCCCGCCGCCTGGGCTGCGCCGTACCGGCCGACGTGTCGGTGGTCGGGTTCGACGACTCGGCGTTCATGACCTGCACCGATCCACCGCTGACCACCGTGCGGCAGCCGATCGAGACGATGGGCCAGGCTGCCGTGGACCTGCTGGTGACCCAGATCGACGGCGCCGGCGTACTGCACGACGAACTGCTGTTCGAGCCCGAGCTGGTGGTACGCGGCTCCACCGCTCCCGCCCCTCGGCGCTGACCCGACCCTCTCCTGCCTCGCCCCGCGTCCATCCAGGACCCGGGGCCTGCCGTCGTTCCCCGAGGTGACACCGGCTCCGCGATCTGCGTGACCAAGTCGTGTTCTTGCGTTGTTGAGTCGGCATCTTGCTGCCGATGGTTCACGTCGTTACAGTGACTCCACTCACACCTGACCCGGGGCGCGGTTTCCGGAGGCAGGGCGCGCGCCGGTTGCCGTTCCACCACCGAGGCAGCCGCGCGGTCACCGCACATCAGTGAAGGCCATGGATACACCCGTTCCCGAAGGGATGGACAGATGTCCGTACCGCAGTATCGGAAGGTCGCGGCGCTCGCGCTCGCGGCCGGCCTCGGGCTCAGCCTTGCGGCGTGCTCCACCAAGAGCGACGACAGCAGCGACGCCGGCGGCAAGGTCACCATCACGGTCGACTGCCAGCCGGTCGGCGCGCAGAAGGAACTGCTCAAGAACTGGAACGACGATGTCGCCGAGTTCCAGCGGCAGAACCCGGACATCGTCGTCAAGAGCGTCAGCGTCGGCGAGCAGTGCAACAACCCGCCGGACTTCACCGCCCGCCTGGCCGGCGGCACCGTCACCGACGTGTTCTACGGCTACATGACCGACCTCCAGCAGGTGCTGGACTCCGGCCAGGCGATGGACATCGGCCAGTACGCCACGAAGGACACCATCGCCACCTGGGACAGCGTCGACCCGGCGCTCAAGGACGTCTTCACCGACGGCGGCAAGCTCTACGCCGTACCGGTGAAGAACTACTCGATGGGCCTGATCTACAACAAGGCGCTGTTCCAGCGGGCCGGGCTCGACGTGAACAACCCGCCGAAGACCTGGCCCGAGGTGCGCGCCGCGGCCAAGAAGATCTCCGCGCTCGGCGACGGCATCGCCGGGTACGCCGAATACAGCGCCGGCAACACCGGCGGCTGGCACTTCACCTCGCTGCTCTACTCCCAGGGCGGCCAGGTGCTCAGCGCCGACGGCAAGAAGGCCGACTTCAACAACGCGATGGGCAAGCAGGTCCTGCAGAACCTCAAGGACATGCGGTACGGCGACAACAGCATGGGCAGCCGGCAGCTGCTCCAGTGGGGTGACCTGCTCACCAACGCCGGCGCCGGCAAGGTCGGCATGTTCATCGGCGCGCCGGACGCGACCCAGGCGATCGTCAGCCAGTTCCAGGGCAAGTACCAGGACTGGGCGATGGGCCCGCTGCCCGGCCAGGACGGCCCGGCCAAGGCGACGCTCGGCGGCGGCGAGGGTTACTTCTTCAAGAAGGGCCTGAGCCCGGAGCAGGTCAAGGCCGGCCTGAAGTGGCTCGCCTACCAGAAGCTGACCCCCGGCAAGGGCCAGTTCGACTACGTGCGCGCCAAGCCGCAGAACTACCCGGTCGGTCTGCCCCAGCCGCTGCTGTTCGCGAACGGCAGCGACGCGCAGAAGCAGGAACTGGAGCTGCGCAAGGCCAACGCCAACGTGGACACCACCAACTTCGCGGTCTTCGAGGCCAACCCGGTGCCGATCAAGGGCGAGCCGCGCAACGCCCAGGCCATCTACGCGGTGCTCGACGCCGCGATGTCCGGGGTGCTGACCAACCCGAACGCGAACATCGACGCGCTGCTCAAGACCGCCGAGGACAAGGTCAACCAGCTGCTGGCCGCGCAGAGCTGATCCGACCGGAGGTGGGGCCGGCGCACCGGCCCCACCTCCCCGAGCACCGCAGGAGTCGCCTTGGCGCTCACCACCGCCCCCGGCGCCACCCGCCGTACCGGCCCCGTCGCGCCGCCGCCGTCGCGTACCGCCGGACGCCGCGCCGGTCTCGGCCGCAAGGTCCGGGACAACCTCACCGGGCACACGTTCCTCATCGGCGCGGTCGCGTGCTTCGCCGTCTTCTCCTGGTACCCGATGGTCCGCGGCGTCGTGATGAGCTTCCAGCGCACCCGCCGGGGCGAGACCACCTGGGTGGGCTGGGACAACTACAGCCGGATCATCGCCGATCCGAGCTTCTGGACCGCCTGGAAGAACACGTTCGTCTTCACCGGCCTGGCGCTGGTGCTCGGCTACCTGGTGCCGTTCTTCGTGGCGATCCTGCTCAACGAGCTGCGCCACGCCAAGGGCTACCTGCGGGTGCTGGTCTACCTGCCGGTGATGCTGCCGCCGGCCTCAGCGCTGTTCCTGTTCAAGTTCTACGCGTACGACCCGAGCGAGGCGGGACTGTTCAACGCGATCCTCACCGCTCTGGGACTGCCCACGTCGGAGTGGATGCAGTCGCCCACCATGACGATGCCGGCCATGGTGATCGCGTCGACCTGGATGAACATGGGCGGCGCGGTGCTGATCTACCTGGCCGCGTTGCAGAACATCCCCGGCGAGCTGTACGAGGCCGCCGAGATCGACGGCGCCGGGCTGTGGCGGCGCATCCTGCACGTGACAGTCCCGCAGACCCGGCTGATCCTGGCGCTGCTGGCGATGCTTCAGATCGTCGCCACCATGCAGCTGTTCATCGAGCCGCTGATCCTCGCCAACGGCGCCGGTACGCAGGACTCGGCGACCTCCGTGGCGTACCTGATCTACCAGCACGGGTTCTTCCAGAACGACCTCAACGGCGCCGCCGCGCTCGGCGTGATCATGCTGGTGGTGCTGGCCGGGTTCTCCGCCGTCTACCTGCGACTGACCGCGAGACAGGACTAGGACATGGCCGCCGACCTCACCACCCGTACCCTCGTCTCCCACGCCCAGCTGCGGCGCGGTCGTGGCCGCGTCCTCTACTGGATCGTGCTGTCAGTGGTCGTGGCCGGGTTCACGCTGGTGTTCCTCGGCCCGCTGTACTGGATGGTCACCGGCGCGCTGAAGTCCGGCCAGGAGATCGCCCAGACACCACCGACGCTGTTCCCGCAGGACCCGCAGCCGGGCAACTACGTCGACGCCTGGACCAACCTGGACCTGGCGAAGCTGCTGTTCAACACGTTCTACTACGCCACCGGGGCGGTGCTGTTCCAGCTCGTCCTCGACACCGCCGCCGCGTACGCGCTGTCGAAGCTGCGCCCGGTGCTGGGCAAGCTGATCCTCGGCATGATGCTGGCGACGCTGATGATCCCGGCGATGGTGCTGATCGTCCCGCAGTACGTGACGGTGATCGACCTGCCGATCGTGCACGTCAACCTGCTCGACTCGCCGTTCGCGATCTGGCTGCCGCTGGTGGCGAACGCGTTCAACATCTTCCTGCTGAAGCGGTTCCTCGACTCCATCCCGGAGGACCTGATGGCCGCCGCCGTGATGGACGGCGCCTCCCCGCTGCGCACGCTCTGGTCCATCGTCCTGCCGATGTCGCGTCCGATCCTCGGCGTGGTGGCGATCTTCGCGGTGACGGCGGTCTGGAAGGACTTCCTCTGGCCGAAGCTGGTGATGCCGTCACCGGAGACGCGGACCGTCAGCGTCGGCATCTACGCCTTCGCCGGCGGCACCCCGATGAACGTGGTCATCGCCGCGTCGGTGATCGCCGCGATCCCCACCGTCGTGCTGTTCCTGATCTTCCAGCGCAACATCATGTCCGGCCTGACCACCGGCGGCCTCAAGGGCTGACCGGGCACCCTCGGCTGCAACCCGGCAGCCGACGAGCCCGCCGCACGACCGCCGCAGAACCGACCCCGCAGAAAGCAGGTGCCCGTGTCCATGGCCGACAACAGCTCGTGGTGGCGCTCCGCGGTGATCTACCAGGTCTACCCGCGCAGCTTCGCCGACGGCGACGGGGACGGGATCGGCGACGTCGCCGGCATCCGGTCCCGCCTGGACCACCTCGCCGCGCTCGGCGTCGACGCGATCTGGTTCAGCCCCTGGTACCCGTCGCCGATGGCCGACGCCGGCTACGACGTGTCCGACTACCGCGACATCGACCCGGTCTTCGGCACGCTCGCCGAGGTGGAGGCGCTGATCGCCGAGGCGCACGCGCTCGGCATCCGCAGCATCGTCGACGTGGTGCCCAACCACTGCTCCGACGCGCACCCGTGGTTCCGGGCCGCGCTCGCCGGCGGGCCGGCCGCGCCCGAGCGAGAGCTGTTCTGGTTCCGCGCCGGGCGGGGACCGGGGGGTGACCTGCCGCCCACCGACTGGACCGGCGAGTTCGGCGGACCGACCTGGACCCGCACCACCGACCCGGACGGCACGCCCGGCGACTGGTACCTGCACCTGTTCGCCCCGCAGCAGCCCGACTTCAACTGGGACCACCCCCGGGTCCGCGCCGAGTTCGAGGACATCCTGCGCTTCTGGTTCGAGCGGGCCGTGGACGGCATCCGCATCGACTCGGCCGGTCTGCTGGTCAAGGACGGCACGCTGCCCGAGGTCCACCCCGACCGGCCGCACCCGTTCCGCGACCAGGACGGCGTGCACGACGTCTACCGCGCGTGGCGGCGCATCGCCGACTCGTACCCGGGCGGGCGCGCGCTGGTCGGCGAGGTGTGGCTGCCCGACCGGCAGCGGTTCGCGAACTACCTGCGCCCGGACGAGCTGCACACCGCGTTCAACTTCGACTTCCTCGGCTGCGCCTGGGACGCCACAGCGCTGCGGGAGAGCATCGACGGCACGCTCGCCGCCCACGCCCCGGTCGGCGCACCGGCCACCTGGGTGCTGTCCAACCACGACGTCACCCGCCACGTCACCCGGTACGGCCGCGCCGACACCCGGTTCAGCTTCGCCGCCAAGCGCGAGGGCATCCCCACCGACCTGGAACTGGGCACCCGCCGGGCCCGCGCCGCCGCGCTGCTGTCCCTCGCGCTGCCCGGCGCCGCCTACGTCTACCAGGGCGAGGAGCTGGGCCTCTGGGAGGTCGAGGACATCCCGTACGAGCTGCGGCAGGACCCGATGTGGGAGCGGTCCGGGCGGGTCGACCCGGGCCGCGACGGCTGCCGGGTGCCGCTGCCCTGGCAGGGCGACACCCCGCCGTTCGGGTTCAGCCCCGACGGCGCGACCGCCGCGCCGTGGCTGCCGCAACCGGCCGACTGGAAGGACCGCACGGTCCGCGCCCAGACCGGCGATCCGCACTCGATGCTGGAGCTGTACCGGGCCGCGCTGACGCTGCGCCGCGCCGAACCCGCGCTCGGCGACGGCACGCTCACCTGGCTGCCCGCACCGCACGGCGTGCTCGCGTTCGCCCGCGAACCCGGCTTCACCTGCCTGGTCAACCTCGGCGGCGAAGCAGTGCCACTGCCCGCGCACGACCGGCTGCTGCTCGCCAGCGGCCCACTCGACGACGACCGGCTGCCACCGGACACCGCGGTCTGGCTGCGTACCCGGTCGGCCTGACCGCGGCGCAGGCGGCCCGTCCCGGCCGCCGCCACGCCGCCACCTGGGGAGGAGGAAGGAGAGGCAACGCCGCACGGGGGGATCTGGCCACCGACGAAAGGGAGCACACCCCGCATGGCCGAGCACCGCACCGCGCACCGCCACCGCAGCACCGGCGTGGCCGCCCTCGCCGCCGCCGCGCTCGCCGCCTCGGCACTCGTCGTCGTGGCGCTCACCACGACCGCCACCCCGGCGCACGCCGCCGGACTGTCCCCGTTCGACATCACCGGACGCGGCGCCACAGTGCCGTTCCGGGAGCAGGAGGCCGAACAGGCCGCACACACCGGCACGAGGATCGGCCCCGACCGGCGCTACGGCACGCTGCCGTCCGAGGCGTCCGGCCGGGAGGCGGTCACGCTCGACGCCGTCGGCGAGTACGTCGAGTTCACGCTCACCGCCCCGGCGAACGCGGTCACGTTCCGGTACAGCCTGCCGGACAACGCCGCCGGCACCGGCCGCGACGCCACCATCGACCTGCGCGCCAACGGCACGCTGGTCAAGGCCGTGCCGGTCACCTCCCGGTACGGCTGGTACTACGGCGGCTACCCGTTCAACAACAACCCGGGCGACACCAACCCGCACCACTTCTACGACGAGACCCGCACCATGTTCGGCACCACCTACCCGGCCGGCACGAAGATCCGCCTCCAGGTCTCCTCGACCGCCCAGTCGCCCGCGTTCACCATCGACCTGGCCGACTTCGAGCTGGTCGGGGCGCAGATCACCAAGCCGTCCGGCGTGCTGGACGTGGTGACCGACTTCGGCGCCGACCCGACCGGCGCCACCGACTCGACGCCGAAGTTCCAGGCCGCCGTGGACGCGGGGAAGGCGCAGGGCCGGGCGGTGTGGATCCCGGCCGGCACGTTCACGCTCTGGGACCACGTGGTGGTCGACGGCGTGACGCTGCGCGGCGCCGGCCCCTGGTACTCGGTGCTCGGCGGCCGCCACCCCACCGACCGCAAACGGGCCGCCGGCATCTACGGCAAGTACGTGCCGGGCGGCGGCTACTCCGGCGAGATCCGCCCGCACGAGGCCGGCGGGCCCAGCCGCAACGTCACGCTGCGGGACTTCGCCGTCATCGGCGACATCCGGGAACGCGTCGACGAGGACCAGGTGAACGCCATCGGCGGCGCGATGACGAACTCGGTGGTGGACAACCTGTGGTTGCAGCACACCAAGGTCGGCGCCTGGATGGACGGTCCGATGGACAACTTCACCATCCGCAACAGCCGCATCCTCGACCAGACCGCCGACGGGGTGAACTTCCACTGGGGCGTCACCAACTCCACGGTGACGAACACGTTCGTCCGCAACACCGGCGACGACGCGCTGGCCATGTGGGCGCAGAGCGTGCCGAATGTGGGCAACTCATTCACCCGCAACACCATCGGCGTGACGATCCTGGCCAACCACCTGGTCACCTACGGCGGCCGGGACATCACCATCGCCGACAACGTCACAGCCGACTCGGTCACCAACGGCGGCGGCATCCACGTGGCGAACCGCTATCCGGGCGTCACCGGGCCGACGGCCGTGTCCGGCACCATCACGGTGGCCCGCAACACCCTGATCCGCAACGGCAACTCCGACTACAACTGGCAGTTCGGCGTGGGCGCGATCTGGTTCTCCGCGCTCAACGAGCCGATCCAGGGCGCCGCGATCAACGTCACCGACACCGACATCCTGGACAGCTCGTACGCGGCGCTGCACTGGATCGAGGGGCAGACCAGCGGCATCTCGTTCGACAACGTGCGAATCGACGGCGCGGGCACGTACGCGCTCCAGGTGCAGGCACCCAGCCAGGTCCGGTTCACCAACGTCCGGGCCACCGGCATCGCCCAGTCCAACCCGATCCACAACTGCGTCGGCAGCGGTTTCCAGATCACCCAGGGCGCCGGCAACTCGGGCTGGTACACGCCCACCCCGTACTGCGGGCCGTGGCCGCAGCCGCAGTGGGGCAACGGCCCGTCCAGCCCGCCGCCCACCAGCCCGCCGCCGACCACGGCAGCGCCGACGACGGCCCCGCCGACCACCGCGCCGCCGACCACGCCGCCGGCCGGCGGGAACCTGGCCCTGGGCCGCCCGGCGACCGCCACCAGCACCACCCAGACGTACGCCGCCGGCAACGCGGTCGACGGCAACGCCGCCAGCTACTGGGAGAGCGCCAACAACGCGTTCCCGCAGTCGCTCACCGTCGACCTCGGCGCGTCCCGCACCGTCGACCGGGTGGTGCTCAAGCTCCCGCCCGGCTGGGAACGGCGTACCCAGACGCTGTCGGTGCTCGGCTCCACCGACGGCTCCGCGTACACCACGCTGGCCGCGTCGGCGGGCCGCGTCTTCGACCCGGTCGCAGGCAACAGCGTGTCGATCGCGCTGCCGTCCGGCGACCGGCGGTTCGTCCGGGTCACGGTCACCGGGAACACCGGCTGGCCGGCGGGCCAGCTCGCCGAGCTGGAGGTGTACGGCGGCGGCACCACCACGCCGACCACGCCGCCGCCCGCCACGACCCAGCCGCCCACCACCGCGCCGCCGGCCGGCAACCTCGCGGCGGGCCGTCCGGTCGCCGAGACCAGCCACGCCGACGTGTACGGCGCCGCCAACACCGTCGACGGCAATGCGAACACCTACTGGGAGAGCGCCAACAACGCCTTCCCCCAGTCGGTGACTGTCGACCTGGGCAGTGCCCGGCCGGCCGCCCGGGTGGTGCTGAAGCTGCCCCCGTCGGCGGCCTGGCAGACCCGCACCCAGACCGTCACCGTGCTCGGCTCCACCGACGGCTCGTCGTTCTCGACCCTGAAGGCGGCGGCGGGTTACACGTTCGACCCGGCGGGCGGCAACAGCGTGTCGATCGCGCTGCCCGCCGGTGACCGCCGCTTCGTGCGGCTGACCTTCACCGGCAACACCGGCTGGCCGGCCGGCCAGCTGTCCGAGTTCGAGGTGTACGCCTCCTGACCCGGCGCGGCGGGGGCCGCCCCCGGCCCCCCCCCCCCCCCCCCCCCCCCCCCCCCCC